>NZ_JBPCSX010000164.1:0-4461 GCF_051006775.1 Mycobacterium sp. | reverse complement strand
TATCGGCGCGAACCTGCACGGTATCCACCAACCTGTTCCGCACTATGAAGATCTGATCGGACACGCGACTGATCGCATGCTCAACAAACTGACACCAGACCGATCCGTGTGGCGCATCAACTGGACGGTGCTGGACAGCCCGGAACTCTTTCAGCCTTCGGCGACAGGCCGGAAAGCACGCGCCGAAAGCAGTTGGGGCGTTGACGAATTCGGCGACGCCATATATTTCCGGACGGAACGACAAACTCTTCGGAGACTTCCTGAGTCCGGTGCGATTCTGTTCACCATCCGTACCTACTGCGATTCGCTGAACAAGTTGGATCGGCAGTACCCGGAGTTCCGCGAGCACCTCGGCCAAACTCTTGTGACGGCCAGCCGGGAAACCCGCAATTACAAGGGCTGGGCACCGATCTGGGGGGATCTCATGGCATGGTCCGGCCAATCGTCATAGGCCGGTAGTATCCGGAGTCATGTCCGAACTGAAAGACCAGCTGCGATCCGACTTGACCGCGGCGATGAAAAGCCAGGATAAATTGCGGACGGCGACGCTGCGGATGATGCTCGCGGCCGTACAGACCGAAGAGGTCTCCGGTAAGCAGGCGAGGGAACTCACCGATGCGGACATCCTCAAGGTACTGGCTCGCGAGTCCCGCAAACGCGGCGAGGCCGCCGAGATCTACACCCAGAATGGCCGCGGTGAACTGGCAGCCGAGGAGCACGCCGAGGCCCGGATCATCGACGAGTATCTGCCCACTCCGCTGACCGATGCTGAGGTCGCCGATGTGGTCGACACCGCTCTGGCTCAGGTGGCCGAAGAACTCGGCGAGCGACCGTCGGTCAAGAATCTGGGTCTGGTGATGAAGGCCGCCACGGCGATCGCCGACGGCAAGGTCGACGGGTCACGGCTGTCCGCGGCGGTCAAAGACCGGCTATGACCACCACCACGACGACGAGTCGCGGGCCGGTGAAGGCACTGGTTGCGGTGACGTTCATCGCCATGATCACGATGAACGTCCTGGCCAACGCGCTGCCCCTCAACGGTCGCAACACCGGCGAGGTGTCGAACGCCTACCCGAGCCTGTTCACCCCGGCGGGTATCACCTTCAGCATCTGGTCGGTGATTTATCTGCTACTCAGTGCGCATGTGCTCTACCAACTGGGTATGTTCCGCGACGGCCCCGAAACCCCCGCGCAGTCGGCTCTGCTGAACCGGGTCGGTGTGCTGTTCTCGATCTCCTCGATTGCGAATACCGCATGGATCTTCGCCTGGCATTACGACCACATCGCGATCTCGGCGGTGCTGACGTCGGTGATCCTGATCTGTCTAGCGCTGATCTCCATCACGCTGCGTAATGCCAATCTCGTTGGGCGCCAACGCTGGCTGATCAGTCTGCCGTTCAGCGTCTACTTCGGCTGGGCCACCGTTGCCACCGTCGCCAACATCACCGTGCTGTTGGTCAAGTACAAGTGGGACGGGTTCGGTCTGCCGGAGTCCACCTGGGCGGTGATCATCGTGGGAGTCGCGATGGCGATCGGAACGGTCACCATGCTGCGCAACCGGGATGTGGCCTACGGCTTGGTTCTGATCTGGGCGTTCGGTGGCATCCTGCTGCGCCAGGTCTCACCCGGTGGTCTGGACGGACGCTATCCGCAGATCATCGCCGCAGTCGTTGCGTCACTGGTGATCTTCGTGATCAGTGTGGTGGTGCTGCGGGGCCGGAAGGCCGGTCAGGTATCGCACTGAAGTAGGTCCACCAACGGCGATAACTTCTTCTCCGGTCAGTCGTGGGACGTGTCATGCGGTGGTGGTCCCCGTCAGCGGCCTCGGCCGGTGAACGCTGAAACCAGAAAGCTCCGACCATTTGGTCGGAGCTTTCTTCCTGTGTCGGGGTGGCGGGATTCGAACCCACGACCTCTTCGTCCCGAACGAAGCACGCTACCAAGCTGCGCCACACCCCGAGTGAAGCGACGACAGCTTATCGCACCTGCGACGCGCTAAGCCAAACGCCTAGAACCCCGAGCCCACCGCATTCTGCGCGGGCCACACGCCGGACTGTTCGAACTCGAAAAGCACGTTCGCGTAGGCCGCCGGGTCCAGTCCCTGGGTGGTGAGCCAGGCCTCGTCGAAGTAGGTGTCGGCATAGCGGCCACCGCTGTCGCAGAGCAATGTGACCACCGATCCGCTGACGCCGGCGGCCACCATCTCGGCCAGTAACCCGAACGCCCCCCAGATGTTGGTACCGGTGGATGGGCCGACGTGGCGGCCCAGCACCCGGCTGACGTGATGGGCGCCGGCCACCGAGGCCGCGTCGGGCACCTGCACCATCCGGTCGATGACACTGGGCAGGAAGGACGGTTCGACCCGAGGCCGCCCGATGCCCTCGATCCGCGACGATGATCCTGTCACGATGTCGCGGCGGCCATGCTCGTAGGCCGGGAAGAAGGCGGAGTTCTCCGGATCGACCACGCACAGCCGGGTCCCGTGCCGCCGATAGCGGATGTAGCGGCCGATGGTGGCACTGGTGCCGCCGGTGCCCGCACCCACCACCACCCAGGTGGGGACTGGGTGACGCTCAGCAGTCATCTGGTCAAAGATCGACTCGGCGATGTTGTTGTTGCCGCGCCAGTCGGTCGCCCGCTCGGAGTTGGTGAACTGATCGAGAAAGTGCCCGCCGGTCTCATCGGCAATCCGCTGCGCCTCGGCATACACATCAGATGAATGTTCGACGAAATGGCAACGCCCGCCGATATTTTCGATCAATTCGACCTTCGAGCGGCTGGTCGATGCCGGCATCACCGCGACGAACGGCAGACCGAGGAGCGCGGCGAAGTAGGCCTCCGACACCGCCGTCGATCCGGAGGAGGCCTCCACGATGGTGGTGTTCTCGGTGATCCACCCGTTGCACAGTCCGTAGAGAAACAGTGAGCGCGCCAGCCGATGCTTGAGGCTTCCGGTGATGTGGGTCGACTCGTCCTTCAGGTACAGCGCCACATCGGCGCGCTCCGCCCAGGCCTGCGGAAGCGGATAGCGCAGCAGGTGGGTGTCGGCGCTGCGTCGGGTATCCGCCTCGACCAGGCGGACGGCCTCATCCACCCAGTCCCGGGACGTGTGGCTGGTGGCGATCATCGGCTGGCTAGTGCACCGATGCGGCGGGTGCGGAGCTCACCTGGTCGGGGGTGAGTGAGTCTCCGGCGATGGGCGCGGCCACCAGGGTCAGCAGCGTTGCCTCCGGGCGGCAGCAGAACCGGGCCGGTGCGAACGGTGAGGTGCCGATGCCCGCCGACACGTGCAGGGCGGTGTCCGAACCCCACTTCGAGACGCCCTTGGCCCGTGTCCGGTCGATATCGCAGTTGGTCACCAGGGCGCCGTAGAACGGCAGGCATAACTGGCCGCCGTGGGTGTGCCCGGCCATGATCAGCTGGTAGCCGTCAGCGGCGAACCGGTCCAGCACCCGGGTGTAGGGCGCGTGGGTGACACCCAGGCTCAGGTTTGCTCGCGGGTTGGGCGGTCCGGCGATGGTGTCGTAGTTGTCGCGTTCCAGGTGCGGGTCGTCGACGCCGGCGGCCGCGATGGTCAGTCCGGCGACCTCGAATTCGCGGCGGGTGTGGGTCAGGTCCAGCCAGCCGCGTTCGTTGAACGCAGCCCGTAGGTCCTGCCAGGGCAGCGGTTCGCCGTGGACGCGGTGATCGGGGTCGGTGAGGTACTTCGATGGGCTCTTGAGCTTCGGCGCGTAGTAGTCGTTGCTGCCGAAGACGAACACCCCGGGAACCGCCAGCAGATCACCCAGCGACTGGACGACGGCGGGCACCGCCTTCGGGTGCGACAGATTGTCTCCGGTGTTGACAACCAGATCCTGATCCCAGTGGGCCAACTCGCGCAACCAGGCCTGCTTGTGCCGCTGCTGCGGGCGCATGTGGATATCGCTGAGGTGCAGCACGCGGATCGGGGTGGAACCCGGCGCCAGCACCGGCATGGTTTCCTCGCGCACGACGAACGCATTGCGCTCGATGAGGGTCGCGTAGCCGATCGCCAGCGCGGCCGAACCGGCCGCGGTGATCGCGGACTTCTTCAGGGCGGAGCCGGCCATGCAGGTGAGACTACTGCCCAATTAGGGAGTCGGGGAGCCCAGCCAGGGAGTCGGGGAGCCCGGCCAGGGAGTCGGGGAGCCCGGCTACGGAGGAGGGGCGGCCCCGCCGGGAGGTGGTGGCGGTGCCAGCACCGGAATGGTGATCGGGGGCAGCCCGGGGATCTCGACGACCGTCGTGCCGAACTCCGGAAAGCCCGGCGGCGGAGGAGGCGCGTCAGGTCCCGGCGACGGCGGTGGCGGTGGCGGCGGCGCGATCCCGTTGCTCACAATCAACGTGACGATGATTCCCGGCACCGTCTGACCGCCGGGCGAGGTGCCGACCACGGTTCCGGCCGAGGCGGTGCTGTTGACCATGCTGACGCCGTCGGCCACC
>NZ_JBPCSX010000163.1:0-7440 GCF_051006775.1 Mycobacterium sp. | reverse complement strand
GCGCTGGTGTTCGTCAACCAGACGACCACGGTTGGTTCGACGGCCCCTACAACCTTGACTTCCGCAGTGAGCGTGGGGTTGGAGAAGGTTGACGGTCGGTGGCTGATCTCGAAGTTCGACCCCGTCTGACATGGACGGTACCGCGGCAGCTGACCGAACCAGAGGAGACGATGTGAACACGACGATGAATGTCTTGCGGACCAGCGCAGCTGCGATGCTCGCCGTTGCGGTCACGTTGGCCTCAGGCAACGGGGTTTCGCACGCCGCACCAGAAGCCGACGCTACTGACACAGCCTCGTGTACCTACACGCTCACGCCACCGTCCGTCACCACCGTATCCGGCACGACCATGGTGACCGCGTCTCTGACACCTGGACCGTGCAACGGCAACATTTCAATGAACTCGTTGACGGTGTGCGTCGAACTGCAGGGCTACAGCCCGCCCGAGTGCAGTTTCCAACCGATGTGGGACCCGGTGCGCGTCTTCTTCGCGCCATACCGAAGCGGTGCCACCTACATCGCGACCGGACGCGGTTGCGGCAACCTGCACCCGTCGGGCGTCGAACTCTGCGCTTCGGTCGGACCCTATCGGCAGACCCTCTAGCCGAGCGCGCAGTGATTCAGATGCGGGACACCATGGAATGTAACGATTTTGGCCTATCTCACTACGGACATCACCTTTAGGCAGGGCCTATTCTGTGGCGTGATCGGTCGCTAATATCGACCCTCGGGATATAGGCACTACCGGTGGACAGTCGCATGGGCGAGTGGCGGCGCCGGACACTGGCAGAACGCGGCGCGGAACCGGATTCTGAGGCACGGAGATGATGGGCCCGGATACTCGGCCGTGCTCTGGTGGCGTCGCGCCGCGGTGATTGGATCCGCGGCGTGGATCCATTGATCCAAGGGCTGGCTCTGCAGTCGATGATGGAGCGGTTCTGCTATGACTTGCCAGTCGCGGGCGCTTCGATGCGCTCCGAATCGGTGTCTCGGAGAATCGCCCACCTACTGTGGCCTAGTACAGCTAGTGCGCATGCCCCTTCAGTGGTCCGGTGCGTGAAGGGGAAGCTCACGGCTGCTGGATCCTGGATCCGAAACGCTCTGTGCTGCCCATCCGTCTTTCGACTAGTGTGTCGGTTATCTCGAAGACGTCAGGAGCAAGCATGGCAATCGGGGGCCGCACGACTCGGGTCGCACACGTCGGTACCGGCGTCATCGGGCGAACCGAAGCCAAGGCAGTTGCCTGGTCAATGCGCATCATCGAAAACCGACAGAGAGGCCGACGATGACAACCAGTGAACTACAGACGAACAGCGCATCAACGGACTGGCGGACGCGGTCGGCCGCCTGGTTCCCATGGGCGGTCGTGGGTGTACTGGCCGCGACCGTCGTCGGCACGGTGATCATCACCGACAACAATTCCGCCGAGCCGCCGTACCCGTCGGACCAACTCGATGACCCGATCGCGCCATGGGTCTTCAGCTACGTGTTCCCGGTCGTCTGGGCCTCGCTTCTGGCGCTGTTCATTACCCGGCTGGTCAGGAACCGCAGGTTCTCGATGCCCGCACTGCTGTTCCTGGCCGGGACCACCATGTTCTGGATCGAGTGGCCGGCGGATTGGGGCTCCTATCTGGTGTACAACCGCGACTTCGTGGCGTGGCCCGGTTGGACATCGACCTGGTACCAGACCTACTGGAAGCCGGTCGGAGTGATCTTCGGGTACGGCGTGTTCTTCGCAGTGGAATGCATCATCTTGCTCAAGGTCGTTCCGCCGCTCAGCAGATCTGTTCAGCGGATGATTCCGGCGCTGAAATCAACTGGGGCCTTGATTGTTTCGTGCATGGTCGTTTTCTACACGGTGGACATCCTCGGCGAACGCCTGATGACCGTGCTCGGGTGGTACTCCTACGCTGAGCCGGTGGGGCCGGCATGGACTTCGGATCGCGGCACCATCTCCTTCGTGTGGCCGGCTATTCCGTTCCTGTTGTTCGCCGTGGCCATCACACTGGCGACGCGCGCGGATCCCGACGGGAACTATCCGAACGAGAAGTTCTTCCGGGTCCACACCCTGAAGCCGGGTTTGACGCGTGAATTCGCCCGCCTCGCGGTGTGGATCACCACCATGAACGTCGCG
The DNA here is from genome assembly GCF_051006775.1 of Mycobacterium sp. Classification (GTDB taxonomy): domain Bacteria; phylum Actinomycetota; class Actinomycetes; order Mycobacteriales; family Mycobacteriaceae; genus Mycobacterium. Next base: position 5,306 of record NZ_JBPCSX010000163.1, on the reverse strand, counting down.
ATCTTCATCGCCCAGCCGCTGATCCTGGTCGTGGGGCGCATCCTGTTCTTCCACGACAGCGTGTACAACCCGTGACGGGAATGGCCAAGCGCCCACACGACGGCCGAACAGCGGTGGTTACCGGAGCGGGCCGCGGGTTGGGCAGGGCATCTGCCCACCGGCTCGCGCTCGAAGGCGCCACCGTGGTGCTGGTCGGCCGAGGCCCGGCGGCGCTGGAGACAGTCGCCGCCGAGATCGAGGCTGACGGGGGGCATGCGCGCGTGCTGGCCGCCGATATCACCAACGACGCCGACGTCGAACGCTTGCAACGGGAAGCCGGCGCGGTCGACATCCTGGTCAACAACGCTGCCGCCGAGGAAACCTGGGCCCCGGTGTCGATGGCCGACATCGATTCGTGGAAGCGGGTTTTCGACGTCAATGTGTTCGCAGCCGTCCGGCTGATGAAGGCATTCACCCCCGGGATGTCCGAACGGGGCTTCGGGGTGGTGATCAACATGAGCAGTATCGGCGGAAGCCAGCCCGCCCCGTTCCTGGCTACCTACGCGGCCAGCAAGGCGGCTCTGGATATGGTATCGCGCACTGCGGCAATGGAACTCGCGGGCGGTGGAGTCCGGGTGAACAGTATCGCCTCGGGCATCACCGACATGGGCAAGACCTATGAGTTGCTACCGTTGGGACTGCTGGCCGACGTGAGCCGCATCATCCCAGCGGGTCGCCTCGGTACCGAGAACGACATCGCCGCCGCGGTGTCTTATCTGTGCAGCGAAGGTGCGGCGTACGTGAACGGCCAAGTTCTCACTGTGGACGGCGCGATGACATCTGGCCAATGGGCGACGATGACGGTGATGGCGGCCAGCATGACGGAGGGTCAGCCCTGACTTCGGCGACTGCGCCGGGGTGCCGGCAACCACCTACCGTGCCGAAGCGCTCCATCACCTCAGATTCGGGTCACCGATGGACATTGTCCCGCCCTACCTCCAGTCCGAGAAGACGTTCGTGCCTATCCGCACGGGATCAGATTCGATTTCGAGCGCGCACCCGCACCCGCCACCGACCCCTATGCGGGCGCGCCGTACACCGCGACGACGACGCTGCGGTTCAGGCTGTTCTCCGACCACACCCCGATGGCGGTGTGGCTGCAGTCCTCCATGGCGGCGCGCGACGGCGGGTCCCACCACCACTGGCCCAGAATGTCGATTCCGTTGATCGCCATCGACGCATTGATGGCTTCGGTCTCAGCTACCGCGCCGGTGAAACCCGCGGCCTCCGCTCTGCTCTGCGGCGTCGAACCATCAGATCCGACGGGACCGTTGACATCATGATTGTTCATCGCATCCAAGGTATGACGCCGGGCGGCATCCACCAGACGCTCATCCAACCGCGGATTCGTCTGACAACCATTGTGCTTCTGCGCCGTGTAGATGTTGACGAAGACGCTGTTGTTCAACCTGCTGTTGTCCGCGTGCGCGGTGGGCGTCGCAGTTGACGCGACCATCACTGCGAACGAGCCGACTGCCACGATGCCTCGGCGTCCCAGGGACTTCCGATGTCTCATCGCCTGTCCTCAAACCATTGAACCTGCAACTTTACCTACTCAATTCCGAATAAGGTGGATGAATTACTCATTTGCGCCTGCTATCAGTTCCCTTGCGAGGACACGTCGAATGCTCGTCAACCCAACTTTGCGGGCGTGAGAGTGGCGAACGGAACTGCCACTGCTGGGCAGGGCAAAGAATCCCCACCGAGTAGGACACGAGGTAGTTCGCTGCGAATTCGTCGTCGGGAAGTATTCGCGCGAGTAAACGCCCGCGCACGTATGCCCCGCCAACGATGTCGCCGCCGCGGCCTTGACCCACCTACTTGGGTGCGAATCGTTGTGCGCCGTCCAGTCGCAAGACCTCACCATTGACGTAGCTGTTGGTGAGCAGGAATGTAACGGCATCGGCGAACTCGTCAGGTGTTCCAAGGCGCTTCGGGAACGGAACGTTGGCGGCGAACTTCGCGAGGGCTTCTTCGCCCACAGATTCCATCATCGGTGTTTTCATCGTGCCTGGGGCGACGGTGTTGACCCGGATGCCGGTGGAGCTCAGGTCGCGGGCCGCGGCGATCGTCAACCCTATGACACCGGCTTTGGCTGCAGCGTAGGCGCTTTGACCGATCTGGCCTTCGTATCCGGCGATCGAGGCGGTCAACACCAAAGCTCCGCGTTCGCCGTTGGCCAGGGGCTCTGCGGTCGCTACCGAAGCGGCGACCAGTCGCGCCATGTTGTAGGTGCCGTTCAGGTACAGATCGATCGTCTTGGTAAAGGTGCCGAAGTCCGCGGGGCTGCCATCACGACCTACGATCCGCTGCGCGACACCGAATCCGCCGTGCGCGACAACCCCGTACCGCAGCTGGCCGAGCTTGTTGGCCTGCGCGATCGCATCGCGAATGCTGTCCTCGCTGGTCACGTCGGTGCTTGCGAACAGCGCCCGACTGCCGAGTTCGTCGGCCAACGCCTTGCCCTTGTCGGCGGCGAGGTCGGCGATCACGACACCCAGACCCTCGGCGTGCAGCCGACGAACCACTGCCTCGCCAAGGCCTCCGGCGCCACCGCTGACGATCGCCGATGCGCCCTCGAATTGCTGCACAGTCACTTGTTTTCCTCCATTGCAGTTGCGTTTGATCGAGTGAGTCAGTTAGCCGGTAACCATTTCCCACGGGTCCTCGGCGTCGAGCGCACGGTGACCGAGTCGGCGAGCGAATTCGTTGGTGGTGCCGAATTCGTTGACCCAGCTTTGGGCTCGAAGGGTGAACAGCCAGAGGGGATGTTCACGGGTGACGCCTATCGCTCCGTGGAGTTGGTGGGCGGTGGTGGTCACTGGAGCGACCGCTCGGCCCACAACGATCTTGGCGACTGTCACCGCGCAATCGGTGTGCGGGGAACCGAATCCATGTTCTTCTGCGGCAGCCACGGCTAGTTCGACGGCCGCGCGCGCCCGTTCGATTTCGCCCGCCATTTCCGCCAGGGATTGCTGGACGGATTGAAACGCGCTCAGTGGACGGCCGAACTGCTGCCGCCCGCGGGTGTGCTCCACCGTGAGTCGCGCAGCGGCATCAAGAACGCCGATTATCTGTACGCATCGCGACCACGCCCCCCGGGTCTGGAGCTCGGCGGCCGTCGAGGCGACCGCGATGTGCAGCGAATCGGCCGGCACATCGAAGTTCATCGCATCGCGCGGTTCGCCCGCCAGGTTGTGTGCGTGGTGAACGGTGGTGGTTGCCGGATCGAGCACCCCGACCAGCAGCCGGTCTCGATCGCGGGCAGCCAACACGGTTGTGCACGCCCTCGCCCACGGCACGGCCTGCGCCGTTCCTTTGATGCGGCGCCCCTCAAGGTGGGCGTCGGCAATGGCCACGGTGAGGGGCCCGTCGGGCAGGTCGAGATCGTGGCATTGAGCGAGCCAGCCGGCGAGCGCGTCGGTCTCGGCCAGGGGGACCGCGGCCGCATGCCGAGCCAGCCCGTACAGGGCTACGGCCAGTTCGCGTGGCCCGGCCTCCGATCCCGGTGCGCTGGACAGCCGCGCCAGACCCGTCTCCTGCAGGTTGTGCCACAGCTCGGCGTCGAGGTGGTTGGGCACGACGCGCTGGCCGAGCGCTCTGTCGTATGACCGCTGGCCGAGTTCGTCGACCAGATCACGAAGTTCGGCGTCATCGTCCCTCTGGTGCGCGGCGGCGAACACGCCCCCGGAGAGTGTGCTCATCTGAGTCCCATTCCGCGAGCGACGACGCCTCGCAAAACCTCGTTGGTGCCGCCACGCAGGGTGAACATCGGCTTGTGCATCACGGCGGTCTCGAACATCGCCATGACGTCCGGAGTCATCGTCGCCGACTCGAGCAGTTCGGAGACCAACTCAACCGAGTCTGCCTCGAAGCGGGTGCCGAGATCCTTGACCAGGGCTGCCTGATTGGCCGCGTCGCCGCCCTCGGTCAGTGCGCGCGCCACCGCCAGGGACAGTTGGCGCAGCGAGATCAAGCGTGCCAGCAGCTCTCCGACACCTGCGGCGTCGTGTTCGTCGCGGTTGGGGCGGGATTTGAGTATGCGGATTGCTGCGAAGATCAATGGCGCGGTGGACATGATGCGGTCGGGACCGCTTCGTTCGAAGCTCAGCTCAGAGGTCACCTGGTGCCAGCCATTGCCGATCTCGCCGAGAACGTTCTCGTCCGGGACGAGAACCTGTTCGAGGATGACTTCGTTGAAGTGGTGTGCCCCCGACATCAGAATGATCGGTTCGATGCGGACGCCGTCGGCCGAACACGGAACGAGGAACTGACTGAACCCGGCGTGACGGTGCTGGGGATCCAGCGGGCTGGTGCGGGCCAGTACCACTACCTGATGGGCATGGTGAGCTCCGCTGGTCCACACCTTGGTCCCCGACAGAAGCCAGCCACCATCGGTCCTGACAGCTTTGGTCTGAGCTGCAGCCAGATCGGATCCGGCGCCGTGTTCACTCATGCCGATCGACGAGAAGAGCTTTCCGGCGACGATTTGGGGGAGCAGGCGCTCCCGCTGTTCCTCGGTGCCGTGGTTGAGCAGGCTGGGTGCGACCTGCCGATCGGCGACCCAGTGTGCGGCTACCGGCGCTCCGGCCGCCATCAGTTCCTCGGTCGCCACATACCGATGTAAGTGGCCCATGTCGTGCCCGCCGTACCGCGTGGGTATCGTGAGGCCGAGGAATCCTGCGGCGCCCAGGCGGGCGGAGAAGCCCTCGTCCCACCCGGTCACCCACGAGTCGACAAGGGGCTGCCACCCGAACTCGGCGCGGTCGGCACGCAGGAAGTCGCGCACCGCGTAGCGCAATTTGACTAGATCGGGGTCGCGGGCGCTCAGCGAATCAAACGAAGTCACTGCGAATCTTCCGTCACGGTCACGTCGAACCCCTCGTCGGCACTCGGCGGCAGGCTGGCTAGAATGTTATAACTATATAGCGCATTAAACCGCGGAGTTACGCGCCTGCAGACCCAAGAGCGAGGCTTCATGAGTCAGGTTGTTTCAATCGGCACCTATCTGCCGGCGTGGACGTCGTACGGCCGATGCGTGGCGGGTCCGGACGAGGACGCACTGACCATGGCGGTTGCCGCCGGACGCGCCGCGGACCCCGGGGCCACCGCCCAGCGAGTTGTCCTGGTCTCACGCGACTTCCCCCTGCTGGAAGGGGGCAACGGAGGCGTGCTCCTCGCGGCCTTGTCGCTGTCCGCCACTACCGCGGTCAGCGAGGTCATCGGGGGTGCGCCGGCGGTTCTCGACCAGATACTCAGCGCCGCCG
>NZ_JBPCSX010000162.1:0-15355 GCF_051006775.1 Mycobacterium sp. | reverse complement strand
GCGGCTGTCCCCTGTTTCGGCTGGTTGTCCGGGGCACCCCCGCGGGTACTAGACTCGCCGTGGACCCCGCGCGGCGTCCAACCTGTGAACTCCCCCAGGGTCGGAAGGCAGCAAGGGTCAACGGGCTCTGGCGGGTGCGCGGGGTCCCCCTCGTCGGGGCAGGACGAATCAGTGAAAGGCGCGCGGTGTCGTTTCAGTCCATGAGCCGTGACGAACTTCAAGCTCGCCACGAACTGCAGCAGCGCGAGTACAGCGACCTGCAGGCCAAGAAGCTCGCGTTGGATCTGACCCGCGGCAAGCCGTCGAGCGAGCAACTGGACCTGTCCAACGCGTTGCTGGCGCTGCCCGGAGATGGCCAGTTCCGTGATGACGAAGGCACCGACACCCGCAACTACGGCGGACAGAACGGCCTGCCCGGACTGCGGGCGGTCTTCGGTGAGCTGTTGGGCATTCCGGTCGCCAACTTGATCGCGGGCAATAACGCGAGCCTGGAATTCATGCACGACGTGGTCGTGTTCTCGATGTTGCACGGTGGCGTGGACTCGCCGCGACCGTGGGTCGCCGAACCGGTGGTGAAATTCCTCTGCCCGTCGCCCGGCTACGACAGGCACTTCGGGATCGCCGAAAATCTCGGCATCGAGATGATCACCGTCCCCATGCGGGAGGACGGCCCGGACGTCGACGTGATCGAGGAACTGGTCGCCGGTGATCGGGCGATCAAGGGGATGTGGTGCGTCCCGGTGTTCTCCAACCCGACCGGTGCCGTCTACTCCTGGGAGGTGGTCCGGCGGCTGGTCCAGATGGACACCGCCGCAAGCGATTTCCGGCTCTTCTGGGATAACGCCTACCCTGTCCACACCCTGACTGCGGATTTTCCCCGACAGATCGATGTCCTGGGTCTGGCGGCTGCGGCCGGTCATCCCAACCGGCCGTATGTGTTCACCTCCACCTCGAAGATCACCTTCGCGGGAGCGGGCGTGAGTTTCTTCGGTGGCTCGCTGGGCAACATCTCCTGGTATCTGCAGCACGCAGGGAAGAAGTCCATCGGACCGGACAAGGTCAACCAGCTGCGGCACCTGAAGTTCCTGCGCGATGCCGAGGGTGTTCGCGCGCACATGCGCCGCCATCAGCAGTTGCTCGCGCCCAAATTCGAGCTTGCCCTCGAGATCCTGGACCGGCGGCTGTCGGACTCCAAGATCGCATCCTGGACCGAGCCCAAGGGGGGCTACTTCATCAGCCTCGATGTCCTTCCCGGCACCGCCAAGCGCACCGTCGCACTGGCCAAGGACGCCGGTATTGCGGTCACCGAGGCGGGCGCGTCGTTCCCGTACCGGAAAGACCCCGAGGACAAGAACATCCGCATCGCGCCGAGTTTCCCGACGCTTCCCGACCTGGCCGACGCCATCGACGGACTGTCGACCTGCGCGCTGCTGGCGGCCACCGAATCGCTGTTGGCGTGACCAATGTCGCGACCCCGGCGCCGCATCCCGGCGAGGGTGCGCATGCGGTTCGCCCCTGCGGCGTGTCGACGTACCGACACGCACGCTCACGGCAGGGACCTACCCTGCGGTTCTGCACCGTCAGTCCCGCTGGGTAGCCTGCTGACGTGGCCCTCTACCGCAAGTACCGACCGGCGACATTCGCCGAGGTGGTCGGCCAGGAGCATGTCACCGAACCGTTGTCGACCGCCTTGTCGGCCGGCCGGATCAACCACGCCTATCTGTTCTCCGGACCGCGGGGCTGTGGCAAGACCTCCTCAGCCCGCATCCTCGCCCGCTCGCTGAACTGCGAGCAGGGCCCCACCCCCGCGCCGTGCGGGGTGTGCGACTCGTGCCTGGCACTGGCACCCAACGGCGGCGGGTCGGTCGACGTCGTGGAGATGGACGCGGCCAGCCACGGCGGTGTGGACGACACCCGCGAGCTGCGGGATCGGGCGTTCTACGCACCCGCGCAATCGCGCTACCGGATCTTCATCATCGACGAAGCCCATATGGTCACCACGGCTGGTTTCAATGCGCTGCTGAAAATCGTCGAGGAGCCGCCAGAGCACCTCATCTTCGTGTTCGCCACCACCGAGCCGGAAAAGGTGCTGCCCACCATCCGCTCGCGTACCCATCACTACCCGTTCCGGCTGCTGGCGCCGCGCACCATGCGGGGGCTCATCGAGAAGATCCTGGAGTCCGAACACGTCGAGGTCGACGACGTGGTGTTCCCGTTGGTCATCCGGGCCGGCGGCGGTTCACCGCGCGACACCTTGAGCGTCCTGGATCAGCTAATCGCCGGCGCGCAGGACAACCGAGTTCACTATCAGCGGGCGCTGGCACTGCTGGGCGCCACCGACGTCGGACTGATCGACGACGCGGTCGACGCACTGGCTGCCGGGGACGCCGCCGCGCTGTTCGGTGCGGTGGAGTCGCTGATCGACGCCGGCCATGACCCGCGCCGATTCGCCACCGATCTACTGGAGCGGTTCCGGGATCTCATTGTGCTGCAGGCGGTTCCGGACGCGGCGAGCCGCGGTGTGGTTGACGCGCCGGGCGATGTCCTGGAGCGGATGCGTGATCAGGCCGAGCGCGTCGGACCGGCGACACTGGCCCGCTACGCCGAGGTTGTGCACGCCGGGTTGGGCGAGATGCGCGGGGCCACCGCGCCGCGACTGCTGCTCGAGGTGGTCTGCGCCCGGCTGCTCCTGCCCTCGGCGAGCGACACTGAGTCCGCGCTGCTGCAGCGTGTCGAACGGATCGAGACCCGGCTGGACATCTCCATCCCCACCGATGAGGCCGCTGCGTCGGCGCATTCCTCGGCACCCTCCAAGCAGTACGTCCGCAAGACACAGGCTCCTCCGCCGGTGGCTGCCCCGGCGCCGGCACCGGTTGTGCCCGAGTCGGCAGCACCCGCCGCGCCGGAACCCGCAGCCGCGAAACCCGAACCGGCACAGCCGGAACCGGCCGTCGCTGAGCGGCCCGCACCGAAGCCGGAACCTGAGCCTGAGCCGGGACACCAGCCCGAGGACCAGCCCGTCGCGCCGGCTCCGGCACCGTCGTCGACCGAATTCGCCGAACCTGACGCGGGGGCGGTTCGCAGCATGTGGTCGACCGTGCGGGACAAGGTTCGTGAGCGCAGCCGAACCATCGAGGTGATGCTTGCCGGGGCCATGGTTCGGGCCGTGGAGGGTGACACGTTGATCCTGAGCCACGACTCCGCCCCCTTGGCCAAGCGGCTCGGCGAAATGCACAACGCCGAGGTGATCCGCGAGGCGCTCAAGGATGCCCTCGGGGTGAACTGGCGGGTGCAGTTCGAGGCGGGTGCGCGGGAATCGGTGGCTGAACCCGAACCGGTGCGTGAAGCCGTGCCGGATCAGGCCGAGGCGGTCCGGGCCGAGGAGGACGAACTGATCGCCGAAGCGGTCCGCGATGACGTTGACCCCGCACCACGCCGCGATCCCGAGGAAGCCGCACTCGAGCTACTGCAGAGCGAGCTCGGAGCTCGAAAGATCGAGGGCTGAGGACCCCCTCGGCCGCGCCACGACAACGCGAGGAGCACTCATGGGACAGGTCAGCGCATCCAGCACGATCCTGATCGATGCCGAACCGGCCGCGGTTCTCGGCGCGATCGCCGACTACGAGGCCGTGCGGCCGAAGATCCTCTCGTCGCACTACAGCGAGTACAAGGTTCTGCAGGGTGGTCAGGGCAGGGGCACCGTGGCCGCCTGGAGGCTGCAGGCCACCGATTCCCGGTCCCGTCAGGTGCAGGCCGACGTCGATGTCGCCGGCCACACCGTCATCGAGAAGGACGCCAACTCCTCGCTGATGACCAACTGGACCGTCGCCCCGGCCGGGCCGGCGGGCTCAAGTGTCACGGTGAAGACGACCTGGAGCGGCGCCGGCGGGGTCAAAGGCTTCTTCGAGAAGACCTTCGCCCCGTTGGGGCTGCGCAAGATTCAGGATGAGGTGCTGGGCAACCTCAAGCGGGAGATCGAAAAGAGCTGACCGGGTCCTAGGCGGTGCGCGCCGGCTGGGTCTGCAGGAACGCCACGATTCCCTTCACCACGGCGTCGGCGTATTTCCTCTGACCGTCATCGCTCTGCATCAACATCGAGTCCAACGGGTTCTTCATGTTCCCGCATTCGATGAGGATCGACGGATACTGCGCCAGGTTCAGTCCGGCGATGTCGGAGCGCGGGTTGAGGCCGGCGCTGCCGAGATAGGTCGACGGCGGGATGCCGGAACCTGCCATCTGGTCACGCATGATGCGGGCGAACTGGACCGACGGGCCGGCCTGCGCCGCATTGAGCGGCGGGCTGGAATACAGGATGTGGAAGCCGCGGCCGGTCGCCGGACCGCCGTCTCCGTGGATCGACACTACGGCGTTGGGCGCCAGCGAATTGGCCATCGCGGCCCGCTCGTCCACACAGGGCCCGACCTGATCGTCGTTACCGCGGGACATCGCGGTGCGAATACCCAGGGCATCGAGTCCCTGCCGGATCAGCAGGACGGTATTCCAGTTGAAGGTGTGCTCGGGGAAGCCGCCGTCGGTGGCGGTGCCGCTGGTCTGGCAGTCCTTGGTCCCGCCGCGGCCGGTGGGCACCTGCCGGGTCATCGAGGCGTCATTGGCTCCGTTGTGGCCGGGGTCGAGGAAGACGATCATTCCGGCGACACTGCCCGGCGCGGCGTGCGCGACGGCGGAGGCGGGTGAGAACGCTGCGAGCAGCACTGCGGCCGAGGTTGCTGCCACGACACGCATGGGGGCGAACTTGAGCACGGGCGTCACCGTAATCCCTCGACGTCTAGGCTTGGAAGTCAGCGGCGGCCGAATTGTCAGGCCGCAATGACATCGAGACCATTACGCAAGGAGACCGTCATGCAACCCGGTATTCCACCGAGCATGGGGCCAGGCAGTCAGCCGGCGAACCCGGCCGATCTGGAGAACTTCCTCAAGCAGGCCGAGGAGATGCGTCAGCAGGTGGTGCCCAATCTGCAGGCCGCTCTGGCCCAGGCCCAGCAGATGCAGCAGAAGTTGCAGGAGGCCCAGCAGGAGATCGCCCAGACCGAGGTACAGGGTCAGGCCGGCGGGGGACTGGTGACGGTAACCCTCAACGGGCACGGTCAGGTCAACTCGGTGCAGATCGATCCCAAGGTCGTCGACCCCACCGATGTGGAGACGTTGCAGGACCTGATCGTCGGCGCACTGGCCGACGCCGCCGAGACCATGCGTGAGACGGTCAAGACAATCCTGGGTCCGCTGGCGGCCGCTGCGCCGCCGCCGGGTGCCTGACGCCGGACCGCCATGTTTGAGGGGCCCGTCCAGGATCTGATCGACGAACTCGGCAAGCTGCCGGGTATCGGGCCTAAGAGCGCGCAGCGGATCGCCTTCCACCTTCTCTCGGTGGAGCCGCCGGATATCGACCGGTTGACCGCCGCGCTCACCCGGGTGCGCGACGGTGTGCAGTTCTGCGAGGTGTGCGGAAACGTCTCCGAGGCGCAGCGGTGCCGCATCTGCAGCGACGCCCGCCGCGACGCCTCACAGGTGTGTGTCGTCGAGGAGCCCAAGGATGTTCAGGCTGTCGAGCGCACCCGGGAGTTCCGGGGGCGCTATCACGTGCTGGGCGGCGCACTGGATCCGTTGTCCGGCGTCGGCCCCGATCAGTTGCGAATCCGCCAGCTGCTCAACAGGATCGGTGAGCGGGTCGACGGGGTCGATGTCACCGAGGTGATCATCGCGACCGACCCCAATACCGAGGGCGAGGCGACCGCCACCTACCTGCTGCGCATTCTTCGCGATATCCCCGGTCTGACCGTCAGCCGAATAGCGTCCGGTCTCCCGATGGGCGGCGATTTGGAGTTCGCCGACGAACTGACGCTCGGCAGGGCCCTGTCGGGCCGCCGTTCGATGGTCTAGTTCGGCGCCGGCGGCGGCCGTCACATCCGGCGCGGGGCCGCGAGGCGTTCCCGGCGAAGCTGATCGACCTCGGGAAGTTTCAACGCAGGCAGTGCACCCACCACCCGCGACAGCAGCAGGTCGGCCAGTTCCGGGTTGCGGGCCAGGCATGGGCCGTGCAGGTAGGTCGCGATCACGCTGCCCTGCACTGCGCCGTCGACGCCGTCGCCCAGCCGATTACCCGCACCCTTGATGACCGCGGCCAGTGGGCGGGCCTCGGGTCCGAGAACCGTCCCGCCGCGGTGGTTCTCGAAGCCGGTCAGCGGTTCACTCAGACCCTCCACCAACGGGGTGGAGACCACCTCGCCGATGGTCCTCTGCGCCTGCGGTGAGGTGGTCACGTCGAGTAGGCCCACACCTTCCACCCGCTCCCCGGCCGCCGTTTCGTACCAGTGACCCAAAACCTGGATGGCGGCGCAGATCGCCAGCACCGGTGCCCCGCGCGCGGCGGCACGTTGCAGTCCCTGGTGCTGCAGCAGATGTTTGGTGGCCAGGCGTTGCGCATAATCCTCGGCGCCACCGAGGGTGTAGAGGTCCAGCGAGTCGGGTACCGGGTCGGCCAGGGTGATCTCGATGATCTCCGCGGGGATGTCGCGCAGCCGTAACCGCTCTCGCAACACCACGGCATTGCCGCCGTCGCCGTAGGTCCCCATCACGTCCGGCAGCACCAGGCCGATCCGCACCGGCTCAGTCATGGCGTTTCCCGAGAGCCCGTTGCAGTTGCAGGAAGGCCGTGTAGTTGGCGACCACCTCCACCTGCCCTGCCGGGCAGGACTCGATGGCCGAGATGGTGTCGTGTACCAGGGAATGCTCGACCCCCGCGTATCCCAGACGCACCGCCAGATCGGTCCCACGCTCACCGGCGGCCACCACCGATGTGCCCTCGAAATCCTCGAAGCGCACATCCCACAGCCAGGACAGATCCTCACCGTCGGGAACCTGGCCGTTGACCGAGATGACCACGCCGGCAGCTGTTTTGTCCACCATCGACAACGCTTCCTGCCAGCCCGCCGGATTCTTGGCCAGCAGTAGTCGGGCGTCGTGTTCGCCGACGCGAACGGTGCGGTAGCGTCCGGCAACCTCGTCGACTGCCGACACCGCGGCCACCGCAGCAACCGGGTCGGCGCCCATCGCCACCGCCGCCGCCACCGCCTGTGCAGCATTGCCGCGGTTCACTGCGCCGGGCAGCGAAAGTCGCATCGGGATTACGAGATCGTCTGGCCCGTAAAGCTTTTGGGCGTCGTACCACCACTGAGGAGTGGGCCTGCGAAAGTCGGTTCCGGTGGAGTACCACTGGGACTGATCGCGAACGATGACTTCGCCGCTGCGCGGGCAGCTCACCGAGTCATTCGCCCATCCGCCGCCGGCGGCCACCCACACCACATTCGGACAGTCATAGGCCGCCGAGGTCATCAGGACGTCATCACAGTTGGCCACCACCACCGCGTTCGGATGGCGGGCCAAACCGGCGCGCAGGGTGCGCTCGATGTGGTTGATCTCCCCGACCCGGTCCAACTGATCACGGGAGAGGTTCAGCAGCACGATGACGGTCGGTTCGACCGCGTCGGCGACATGGGGGACATGCATCTCGTCGACCTCAAGGGCTGCCAAACGCGCCTGGCGGTCGGCGGCCAGTGCGGCGACCAGTCCGGCGTCCATATTGGCGCCCTCACCGTTGGTGGCGACGGGCCCCACCGTGGACAGTGCCGCGGCCACCATCCGGGTGGTGGTCGACTTTCCATTGGTGCCGGTGATGACGGCGGTGCGCCGCCCGGCGCCCAATTGGCGCAGTACAGAGCGGTCGAGGGTCATCGCTACCAGGCCGCCGATCATGGCGCCGGCGCCGCGGCCGCTGACCCGGGAGGCCCACCGCGCGGCAGAACCGAGGCCCAGTGCGGCCCGTCCTCGCATCGTCATCGTCCGCCCGGCCATCGCAGGTGAGTTTATGCCCCGCGGTCCCCGGCCTGCCCGACACGGATCCGATGTGCCGTTCACTGTCGGGGGTGCGTGCCATTCTGACGGTTGTGAGCCAAACCTGGGGCCGCCCGGCCGGCGATGCGGGCGATGGCTGGGTGGTCGTGGACGTGGAGACCTCCGGCTTCCATCCGCGGCATGCGCGGGTTCTCAGCGTGGCTGCGCTGGCACTGGACCCGGACGGCAATGTCGAGAACTCGGTGGTCAGTCTGGTCAATCCCGGTGTGGATCCCGGGCCCACCCACGTGCACGGCATCACCACCGAGATGCTCGAGGATCAACCGACTTTCGCCGATATCGCGCCGGCCCTGGCAGAGTTGATGCACGGCCGCACACTGGTGGCGCACAACGCGCAGTTCGACTACTCGTTCCTGACCGCCGAGGCCGAGCTGGCCGACGCCACCCTGCCTGTCGACACCGTGATGTGCACGGTGGAATTGAGCCGGCGTCTGGACCTTGGTCTGGAGAATCTGCGGTTGGAGACGCTGGCCCGGCATTGGGATGTCCCGCAGACCCGCGCCCATGACGCTTTCGACGACGCACTGGTGCTGTCCCGGGTTTTGATGCCTGCGCTCGAACGTGCCCGCGAGCGCGATCTGTGGCTGCCGATCCGTCCGGTGGGCCGACGACGCTGGCCCAACGGCGCGGTCACCCACGACGAACTCAAGCCGCTCAAGCAACTGGCCCTCCGGATGCCGTGCCCGTATCTCAACCCCGGCCGCTATCGGCGCGGCGGACAATTGGTGCAGGGCATGCGGGTGGCGCTGTCGGCCGAGGTCGGCCGCACTCACGAGGAACTGGTCGAGCGCATCCTGCATGCCGGTCTGGCGTACACCGATGCCGTCGACTCTGCGACCTCGCTGGTGATCTGCAACGAGCCGCTACCCGAGCACGGTAAGGGCTACCAGGCACGCGAACTCGGCGTGCCCATCGTCTCCGACGAACAGTTCATGAACAGCGTGGCCGCCGTCACCGGTGGCGTCGGTGTCGAGGCCTTCGTGCAGTCGGTGGACCAGGGCCAGCAGTTCGCGTTGTTCTAGACCTGCCGGTAATCAGCCCTGCCGCGCAGCCCTGTTCACCGCTGAGACCACCGCGCGCAGCGACGCCGTGGTGATCGACGTCGCGATGCCCACACCCCAGACTGTGCGGCCGTCGATCGACGCCTCGACGAAAGCAGCGGCTGCGGCTTCCTGGCCGGCCGACATGGCGTGCTCGGAGTAATCCAGCACGTTCACCCGGATACCCACCCCACCCAGCGCGTCGACGAATGCGGCCAGCGGACCGTTGCCTTCGCCGCGGATCTCGGTCTCGACTCCGTCGATCTTCACCGTCGCCTCGATGACGTCAATGCCGCCGTCGACTTCGGAGCCGATCACTCGTTGGCGGATGCGCTCCAGTGGCCGCGTCGCGCTCAGGTACTCGTCAGCGAAGGCGTCCCACATCTCCTTGCTGGAGATCTCGCCGCCTTCGCCGTCGGTGATCTTCTGGATCACCTGGCTGAACTCGATCTGCAACCGGCGCGGCAGCATCAGACCGTGGTCGGCCTTCATGATGTAGGCGACACCGCCCTTGCCGGACTGCGAGTTCACCCGGATGACCGCCTCGTAGGTGCGGCCGACGTCCTTGGGATCGATCGGCAGATACGGCACCTGCCAGACGATGTCCTCGACGTCGGCGTCAGCCTCGTCGGCGGCGATCTTCATCGCGTCCAGGCCCTTGTTGATGGCGTCCTGATGGCTGCCGGAGAACGCGGTGTAGACCAGATCGCCGCCATAGGGATGGCGCTCGGGTACCGCGAGCTGATTGCAGTGCTCGACGGTTCGGCGGATCTCGTCGATATTGGAGAAATCGATCTGTGGATCCACACCGCGGGAGAACATGTTGAGCCCCAGTGTCACCAGGCACACGTTGCCGGTGCGCTCGCCATTTCCGAACAGGCATCCCTCGATCCGGTCCGCACCGGCCTGGTAGCCCAATTCCGCTGCTGCAACGGCAGTTCCGCGGTCGTTGTGCGGGTGCAGGCTCAGGATGATGGAGTCGCGCCGGTTCAGGTTTCGGCTCATCCACTCGATGGAATCGGCGTAGATGTTCGGGGTGGCCATCTCGACGGTGGCGGGCAGGTTGACGATCAACGGCCAGTCCGGTGTGGGACTGATGACGTCGGAGACCGCGTCGACGACATGCTTGGCGTACTCCAACTCGGTGCCGGTATAGGACTCCGGTGAGTACTCGTAACGCCACCGGGTGCCGGGGTATTTGGCGGCCTCCTCCAGGCACTTGCGCGCACCGTCGGTGGCGATCGCGGTGATCTCGTCGCGGTCGGCGCGAAACACCACTCGTCGCTGCAGGATCGAGGTGGAGTTGTAGAAGTGGACGATCACGTTCGGTGCCCCGGCACAGGCCTGGAAGGTCCGCTCGATCAGCTCAGGCCGGCACTGCACCAGCGCCTGGATGGTGACGTCTTCGGGGATGGCGCCCTGCTCGATGATCTCGCGGACGAAGTCATAGTCGGTCTGGCTGGCGGAGGGGAAACCGACCTCGATTTCCTTGTAGCCCATCTTCACCAGCAGCTCGAACATCCGGCGCTTGCGCGCCGGGCTCATCGGGTCGATCAGGGCCTGATTGCCGTCGCGAAGATCGACCCCGCACCACATCGGGGCGTGCGTGATGACCTTGTCGGGCCAGGTCCGGTCGGGCAGGTCGATTCGCTCGACCTCATCGGCGAATGAACGGTAGCGATTCACCGGCATCGCCGAGTTGCGCTGGGTGTTCCAGGCCGGCTGTCCATCCCAGCGGCCGCCGGCCGGAGTTGTGATGGTGCGGGCCGAGACGTAGGCGTCGACGGCGTCGACCGAGTCGAATCCTGATTCGGAATGGGAGTGCGGATGGTTGGTCACGATTGGGCTCCGGAAGTTGAAGAGGGACTTCAGACCGGCGCATCGCGAAGACCCGCGACGGGAAGCCGGTCTGGATCAGACCCCGCCGCGGCGCCCGAGGAGGAGCACACGCTGCACGAAGATCACTCTACTCCGGTTGGTTCACCAGGCACACTCGCGTTGGCGACCGCCACTGCGCGGCCGTCCCATCCGGCGGGGGACCGAGGTGGTGCGGGCGGGAAGAGCATGCCGGCCCACCCCTTATCCTTAAATGCAACCCCCGGCCTGGAAAGGGCAAACAGTGGCGCTCGTCGTGCAGAAATACGGCGGATCCTCGGTGGCCGATGCCGAGCGGATCCGTCGGGTCGCTGAGCGCATCGTCGAAACGAAGCGCCAGGGCAACGACGTGGTCGTGGTGGTCTCGGCGATGGGTGACACCACCGACGAACTTCTCGACCTCGCCCGCGCGGTGTGCCCGTCGCCCCCGCCTCGCGAGCTGGACATGCTGCTGACCGCGGGCGAGCGGATCTCCAACGCGCTCGTCGCGATGGCCATCGAGTCGCTCGGCGCCAGCGCCCGCTCGTTCACCGGCTCACAGGCCGGTGTCATCACCACCGGAACACACGGCAACGCCAAGATCATCGACGTCACGCCCGGCCGGCTGCGGGCGGCGCTCGACGAGGGGCAGATCGTCCTGGTCGCCGGCTTCCAGGGGGTGAGCCAGGACAGCAAGGACGTCACCACCCTCGGCCGGGGCGGCTCGGACACCACGGCGGTAGCGCTCGCCGCGGCACTGCACGCCGACGTCTGCGAGATTTACACCGATGTGGACGGAATCTTCACCGCCGATCCCCGCATCGTGCCGAACGCCCGGCGCCTGGACACCGTCACCTTCGAGGAGATGCTCGAGATGGCGGCCTGCGGAGCCAAGGTGCTGATGCTGCGCTGTGTCGAATACGCCCGCCGTTACCACGTTCCGATCCACGTCCGTTCGTCGTACTCCGACAAGCCGGGCACGATCGTTACCGGATCTATCGAGGACATGCCAATGGAAGACGCCATCCTGACCGGAGTTGCCCACGACCGCAGCGAGTCGAAGGTCACCGTCGTCGGTGTGCCCGACGTTCCGGGCTACGCAGCCAAGGTGTTCCGAGCGGTCGCCGACGCCGATGTCAACATCGACATGGTGCTGCAGAACATCTCGAAGGTCGAAGAGGGTAAGACCGACATCACCTTCACCTGTGCGCGCGACTCGGCGCCTGTCGCGGTGGCCAAACTCAGCTCGCTGCAGAGCGAAATCGGTTTCACCAAGGTGCTTTTCGATGATCACATCGGGAAGGTTTCGCTGGTCGGCGCCGGCATGCGCAGCCATCCGGGCGTGACGGCGACGTTCTGCGAATCGCTGGCTCGGGTCGGCATCAACATCGACCTGATCTCCACCTCGGAGATCAGAATCTCGGTGCTGATCAAGGACTCCGAACTCGATAAGGCTGTCGCCGCGCTGCATGAGGCCTTCAACCTCGGCGGTGACGAGGAAGCCGTTGTCTACGGCGGGACGGGCCGCTAACGATGGTCAGCATCGGAGGGCAGGAGCGCAGCGACCGGGGAATCAGCATCGGAGGGCAGGAGCGCAGCGACCGGGGAATCAGTATCGGAGTGGTGGGAGCCACCGGTCAGGTCGGCCAGGTGATGCGAACCCTGTTGGAGCAGCGTGACTTTCCGGCCAGCAGCGTGCGGTTCTTCGCGTCGGCTCGCTCGGCGGGCCGCACGTTGCCGTATCGCGGCGGCGAGATCACCGTCGAGGACGCCGAGACTGCCGACCCGACCGGGTTGGACATCGCGCTGTTCTCTGCGGGAGCGACCATGTCGCGGGTGCAGGCTCCGCGGTTCGCCGCCGCCGGTGTCACCGTCATCGACAACTCCTCGGCCTGGCGCAAGGACGCCGACATCCCACTGGTGGTCAGCGAGGTCAACTTCGACCGTGATGTCCGCAACGCCGTCCTGAAGAAGGGCATCATCGCCAATCCGAACTGCACGACGATGGCGGCCATGCCGGTGCTCAAGGTTTTGCACGACGAGGCCGGACTGGTGCGGATGATCGCATCGACCTATCAGGCGGTCTCCGGTAGTGGCATCGCGGGCGTGGAGGAGTTGGCCGCCCAGGCCCGTGCGGTGATCGACGGTGTCGAGCATCTGGTGCACCACGGTGATTCGCTGAGCTTCCCGGCGCCGAACAAATACGCCGCACCCATCGCGTTCAACGTGATCCCATTGGCCGGCTCACTGGTCGACGATGGTTCAGGCGAGACCGATGAGGACCAGAAGCTGCGTAGCGAGAGCCGCAAGATTCTCGGCATCCCCGATCTTGCCGTCAGTGGGACCTGTGTCCGGGTACCGGTCTTCACCGGCCACTCATTGTCGATCAATGCCGAGTTCTCGCGGCCGATTTCACCCGAGCGTGCCACCGAGCTGTTGCGCGTCGCCCCCGGCGTGGAGGTCGTCGATGTTCCGACGCCGCTGGCCGCCGCCGGCGCCGACGTCTCCCTCGTCGGCCGCATCCGGCGCGACCCAGGGGTGCCCGACGGCCGTGGTCTGGCGTTGTTCATCTCAGGGGACAATCTCCGCAAGGGTGCGGCGCTGAACACCATTCAGATCGCTGAACTACTGGCCGCTGGGCTGTGATCTCCGGATACTGTCCCGGGGAGTCATTCACAGCTGCCTCATAGCTGGCGCCTACTGGGCGCACTGCGCAGCGGGTCAGGATGGTCATCATGACCGAAACAACCGAATCCTCAGAGCAACCCTCAATCGTCCCCGACGCACGTGTACGCGAGACCGTCGTCGACCGTCGGCCCAGCAAGCTCAATCAGGTGGCAGCCTGGGTGGCGATCGTCGCCGGCATCGTCTTCATCGTCGGGTCGGTGTTCTTCACCGGCTTCTTCCTCGGCCGCCACAGCGGCCACGGCGGCGGCTGGCAGCATCACCGCGGCACCGAGATGGATTTCCGTGGCGGCCCGCCGATGATGCAGATGGGCCCCGGCATGGGGCCGGGCATGGGTCCCCGGATGGGCCCCGGCGCGGGTCCTGACCGCGACGAGCGCCCCGGCCCGGCGCAGCCGCCCGCCCCGCCGGCCCCGCAGGCTCCGCCCGCACCGCGCCCGTAAACACAGCCACCGGTGCACACCGGGACTAGGGACCTAGGGACCTAGGCCCAGGTGTGCACCGGTGAGTTGCTGTGCATGAGATCGGTGTAGCGGCGCAGCATCTCGGCCAGTGCCTCGGGCCTGGCCAGCCCCTGATCCTCCAGTCGGGTGACCGTCTGGACCTGCCACACCGCACCATTGCGCCCCGTTTTGGCCCGGCCCTCGATCACGCCCAGATAGCGGTCACGCACATCAGCGGCGACCTTCCAGCGACGCAGACCCTCGTCGGCCATCGGCAGCAGGTGCCGCAGCACCAGCTCATCGGCGGTCACCTCGCCCAGCCCCGGCCAATACATCCGGGCCGCTATCCCATATCGGGCACCTGCGAGGAAATTGTCATGTGCCGCAGTAAAACTCATCTTGGTCCACAGCGGACGCTCGTCGTCGGCGATAGTGCGCAGCAGCCCGTAATAGAACGCCGAGTTCGCCATCATGTCCACCACCGTCGGTCCTGCCGGCAGCACCCGGTTCTCCACCCGCAGATGCGGGCGGCCGTTCGCCACGTCGTACACCGGCCGGTTCCACCGGTACACCGTGCCGTTGTGCAGCCGCAGTTCCTGCAGTTTCGGAGTGCGGCCGGCAGCGAGTTCAGCGACGGGGTCCTCAGCGGAGAGCTCGGGCAGCAGCGATGGAAAGTAGCGCACGTTCTCTTCGAACAGGTCGAAGATCGAGGTGATCCAGCGCTCCCCGAACCAGACCCGGGGCCGCACGCCCTGTGTCTTGAGTTCGTCGGGTCGGGTGTCGGTCGCCTGCGCGAAGAGTTCGATACGGGTCTCGGCCCAGAGTTGACGGCCGAAGAAGTAGGGCGAGTTGGCGCCCAGCGCCAGCTGCGGGCCGGCCAGTACCTGCGCGGCATTCCAGTTGTTGGCGAACTCCGCGGGAGAGACCTGGAGGTGTAGTTGCATACTCGTGCACGCCGACTCCGGCGCAATGGATTCCGCGTGCATGCTCAGGTGCTCGACGCCGGTGATGTCGATCGGGATGTCTTCGCCGCGTGCGGTGAAGATCGAGTCGTTGAGCGCCTGGTAGCGCAGTGACGGGCTCATCCAGCTTCCGGTGAGGTGCTCGGGCATCAGGGTCGGCAGGATGCCGATCATGACGATGTGAGCGCCGTCGGTATTGGCCTTGATCTCTGCTGCGTTGAGGCTTCTGCGAACTTCGCCCTCAAGTTCCAGTGCGGTGCGGCCGGGCAGTGGGCGCGGGGGAACGTTGAATTCAATGTTGTAGGCGCCCAGTTCGGTCTGATAAGCCGGGTCGGCGATAGCGGCCAGTACCTCCTGGTTGGACATCGCCGGCTGATAGGCGGCGTCGACCAGGTTGCACTCGATCTCCATGCCGGTCAGCGGCCGGTCGAACTCGAAACTG
>NZ_JBPCSX010000161.1:0-2951 GCF_051006775.1 Mycobacterium sp. | reverse complement strand
CGCCCACACCCCACACCCCGACGGACTCGCCGACGCTCACCTTGCCGGTGCGCACCACCGCGCCGAACGGGGTGGACACCGCGTCGGCCAGGATCGCCGCCTGCTCCATCGGCACGTTGTCGGGCACCCGGGTCAGCCCGACGGCCAGGGCCACCGTGTACTCGGCCCAGGCGCCGTCGTAGGCGAACGCCATCAGTTGCGTCCGCAGGCAGTTGCCGACGTCGCCGCGGCGGCAGTTCGGGCATTCGGTGCAGGGCCGGCCCGCGGGGACGATCACCCGGTCGCCCACCTTCCAGCCGGTGACCCCCGCACCGAGTTTCGCGATGGTGCCGGAGGCCTCGTGGCCCTGGATCACCACCGGGCGCTGCACCGGGAAGGTGCCGTTGATCAGGCTGAGGTCGGAATGGCAGATGCCGCAGAACGCCACCTTCACCAGGACTTCGCCCGGGCCGGGTTCGGGGATCGGAACGTCCTCGAGAACAACCGTTCTGGTGTCGGCGTAGAACCGTTCGGCGCGCATCGTCTCAGCCATGTGCCCATCCAACCGCATTACCCTGGGAGCCATGTGGCTGCGGCAGCGCGACGGCGTGACATGCGGCCCCAGCGTGGCCGTGATGGCCGGGGCACTGCTGAACGACGAGTACGGCGCCCCGTTGAAACAGGAGCGTGCCCAGCAGTGGTTCGCCGCCGAGCAGGGCCGGGTGCACCGCAGCGTCAACACGGTGTGGCCCCGCGCCCTGGGCACCACCCCGGCCGGGATGGCGCGGGCGCTCAGCGCGCACGGCCGCCGGTACCGGTGGCGGCCCGCCCGGTTGCGTGACGACCTGGCCGACGTGTGTGCCGCCGTCGAGGCGGGGGCGCCGGTGGCGATGCTGATCGGTGCGACGATTCCGCGGCACTGGGTGCTGCTCACCGAGGTCGACGGGCCGGCGGTGCGGTGTTACGAACCGGGCTGCGGGCAGTTGGTGACGGTGACGGTCGGCGATATCCGCCGGGGCCGGCTCAGGCGGCTGGGTTTCCCTCGGCCGTATGCGTTCGTGCTGCCGGGTTAGCGTCCCACCGGTACACCGACGGCGCGCAGCCGTGCATCATCGCCAGGTCGACGGCGTCGATCATTGCCTGCTTCGGACCGGATTCGGCGAGTTGTTTGGCGGCCACCGCGATCCGCACGGTGGTGCCGCGCCGGGCGGCGCGTCCGGTGGACTGCACCAGCACCCGGCACCACCACGGCTCCGAGACGAATCCGGCCCCGATGCCGATGAGCCTGTTCTCGACGGTGATCCCGCGGGTCAGATCGGTGACGCCCCGCATACCGATGAGCGTGCGGAAGCCGTTGCGGGGCAATGCCTTCTCGGTGCCCTCGGAGTACTTCCAGCGCGGTGCGGCGAACAGCCGGGTGCGCAGGCCGGTGTGCTCCATGACGCGGTCGGCGGCGATCAGCCGCAGGTTCGCCTCGTGGGTGCCCATGGTGGCGAACTCCCCGCGCCTGCGCTTGGTGGCGGCCTCGTCGAACCCGTGCAGCACCACCGCGTCCCCGGCGTCGCGCTGCCGGGTCAGCCATTCCACGGTGGCGGGGTCCTTCTCCAGCCGGTAGTGGTGTTTGAGTCGCGGCGCCACCAGCAGTGAGAGCGGCACGCCGCGGGAGTCGAGCTGCCGGCGGAACTCGTCGACGTCGCCCAGCGTGCGGTCGTTGATTCCGGAGACTGAGACGATCAGCTCACCAGCCACGTTCGCAGTATGGATGAACAAGGTGTCGCGGCGGTGTCCGTGGGATTGACGACACGCGGCGTATTCCGACTCAGGCCCCGCCGACCAGTGCCGTCGCCGCCGCCACCGCGGGCTCGATGATCCCGGCCACGGGTTCGCCGTCCTCGACGGTCTGGGCGGTCAACTCGCGCAGACCGCCGAGCAGGATCACCGCCGTGGCCGGCGCCATCGGCCGAACGCCGTCGCGCCGGAATCCCGGGTTGGAGCTGAGTTCGACCAGCGTGGACGCCAGCCGGCTCAGGCTGCGCCGCAGCATCGGCCGGGCGCCCTCGCCCAGGGCGGGCAGCTCCCGGATCCAGCTCAGCGTGATCGCCGGGTTGGCCTCGATGAAATGGACATACGCACTCACCGCGCAGCGCACCTGCTCGCGCCACGGCGCCTCCGGGTCGACGGCCGCCACCAGCGCCTCGACCAGGGCCTCGTTATTGGCGCTGAGCAGTTCGGCGAAGCACTCCTCCTTGGTGGAGAAGTGGTCGTAGAAGGTTCGCTTGGAGGTCCGCGCCCCGCGGACGATATCGGCCACGGTGCTCTCCCGGTAGCCGCGCTCCTGGATCGAGGCGGCCAGGCCGTCGAGCAGCCGGACGCGGTGGCCGACGATCGCCGGAGCCGACATCGTGCCTCCCTTGTCAGTGCCTGGTACCAACGAGTACCGTAGCGCACACGCCGCTTGGTACAAGGCGGTACCACACCTGTCCGGAGGCCCGATGACCCAAGCGCCCGCGCTCGATCTGTCCGTCCTCGGCGAGCCCAAGCTTCCGCCGGCGCCGCGGATCCCGCGGGCACTGGGTGCTCTGGCCTTCGTGGCCAGCCGCCGGCGCACCGTCGTGCGGATCACCCGCACGCTCGGCCGCGCCTTCACCATCAGGGTCCCGGTGTTCGGCGACACCATCGTGATCGCCGATCCGGCACTGGCCAAACAGATCTTCACCACCAATCCCGAAGTGCTGCATAACATTCAGCCCAATCTGAGTCGGCTGCTCGGCCCCGGTTCGGTGTTCGCCCTCGACGGCGCGGCGCACCGCCGCCGGCGCAAACTGCTGACGCCGCCGTTCCACGGTAGGAGCATCGCCGCCTACGAGCGCATCGTCGAAGAGGAGACGATGCGCGAGATGTCCACCTGGCCCGAGGGTGTCGAGTTCGAAACCCTCGAGCCGATGATGCGGATCACCCTCAACGTCATCCTG
>NZ_JBPCSX010000160.1:0-22618 GCF_051006775.1 Mycobacterium sp. | reverse complement strand
CCGGTCAGTGCGACGACGCGGGCGGCGAACGGCGTGCCGGCGACGGCGTCGAGGGTGTCCAGCAATGCCGCCGCAGCGATATCGGCGGCGGCTTCGTCTCCGACCGCGGCGGCCAGTCGGGTCTTGGCCAGCCCCGGTACCGGCGCCTTGGCGACCACCAGCGCGGTCACCCCCGGCGTCAGGAGATCACCTTCCAGAAGTCCACAGCGGCGGTGATGCTGCCGCGCACCGAACCACTGACCTTGGAGCGTCCGCCGGTGCGGTCCCGGTAGTCCACATCGACTTCCGACACCCGCCAGCCCGCCGCGGCGGCCTTGACCATCAGCTCCAGCGGGTAGCCCGAGCGGCGGTCGGCCACCTGCAGCCCCAGCAGCGCATCCCGGCGTGCCACCCGCATCGGTCCGATGTCATGTACCGCCAGATTGTGCCGGTTGCGCAGCCGCCAGCAGACTGCGGCGGTACCGAGCCGGGCGTGCCAGGGCCACCGCAGACCCGGCACCGGCCGGCGCCGGCCCACCACCAGGTCGGCACCCCGGTCGAGTTCGGCGACCATCGCCGGCAGCGCGGCCGGATCCAGCGACCCGTCGCCGTCGAGCACGGCCACCACCGGGGTGCTGGCGGCCACCACGCCGGCGTGTACGGCCGACCCGTATCCGGGTCGGGTCTCGACCACCACCTCGGCGCCATGCGCCCTGGCGACCGCGGCGGTGGCGTCGGTGCTGTTGTTGTCCACGACAAGTGCCCGGTAGCCGGCCGGCAGCGCATCCAGGACGGCGGGCAGCGACTCGGCCTCGTTGAGGCAGGGGATCACCACGGTCACGGCGGAGTCGGACATCGGTAATGACCCTAGGGGAGCGGAAGGGCTTCCGGTCTGTATTACCGTCGCGCCGCGCAGGCTCAGCCGCGCAGCGGAGCGAACGCGAATTCCCCCAGGCCATCTTCCGGTTCGATCTGTGCCCGGAAGCCCAGCAGTGCGGCCGCTCCGGCCGGGTCGGCGACGATGTGGCGAACATCGCCGCTGCGGTACGCACGGCTGACCACCGGGGGACGACCGCCGGTGGCGGCGCACAACGCCGAGGCGACGTCCATGATGGAGACCGGCCGCCCAGAGCACACGTTCACCGCCGCGAAGCCGGCTGCTCCGGCATCTACCGCGTACTGAACCGCGGCAGCGTTCGCCGCCGCCACATCGTCGACATGGACGAAGTCGCGCATCTGGCCGCCGTCTTCGAAAACCGTTGGCGGCTCGCCCCGTTCGAGCGCGGAGCGGAATATCGCCGCCACACCGGAATACGGGGTGTCGCGCGGCATACCAGGGCCGTAAACATTGTGGTAGCGCAGAGCCACCACCGATCCGCCGCCTGCCTCGGCCCACGCCAGCGCGTAGTGCTCCTGGGCGACCTTGCTGGCGGCGTAGAGGCTGCGCGGGCGCAGCGGGGCATCCTCGCCGACCAGCTGCCAGGTCAGCTCCTCGCCGCCGATCGGGCAGCGATGCTCGAAGTGGCCCGCGTCGAGGTCGGTGCGGGTGCGCGGCGCCGGGTCGACGGACCCGTGGGAGGCGCAGCTGTAAGCGCCCTGTCCGTAGACGACCATCGAGGAGGCCAGCACCAGTCGCTGCACCCCGGCCCGATACATCTCGGCCAGCAGGGTGGCGGTGCCGGCGTCGTTGTGCAGTGCGTAGGACGGCGCGTCGAGCGCGTTGACCCCCGCGCCGACGACGGCGGCCTGGTGGCAGACGACGTCGATACCGGGTAGCAGGGCGGCCAGCGCATCACCGTCCCGGACGTCCACCAGCGCGCAACCCGCGGGCGGGGCGGTGCCCTCCTGATGGGCGGCGGGCAGCATCGCGTCGACGGCGATCACCTCATGGCCGCGGGCGGTCAGCGCCGACCCGATCCGGCTTCCGATGAACCCGGCGGCGCCGGTCAGGAGAACTCGCACCGCGGAAGCGTCGCACACCCGCCCCGGGCGACCTCTGCGGGTGAGTACAGCCCAACGGGATACGCTCGATGGCGGCCAGGAACAGGCCACGCGCAGACATAGCTGCAGAAAGCGATCAATCGCGAATGCCCGGGAAAAACCCTTTTGAGCGAATCTGTGTCCTTTGCCACAGAATGGGGCTGCGCTGAATTAGTCTTCGTGCACCCCGACACCTGTGAGGAGATCAGCGATGGTGGAGCACACCCCCGAACCCGCTACGGACGACGAGCGGAGCGGCTCACCCAGGCTTTCCCGCCGGACGATCCTCGGCGGACTTGCTGCGGCCGGTCTCGGTGCGGCGGCCGCACCCGCCCTGGCCGGGTGCGGACCCAAGAGTGGCGGCACCGACGCCGGACCTCCCGGATACGGCACCGGGATCAACGACGGCTTCGACGGCAAGATCGAACTCGACATCCGTGATTCCACACCGGACTGGAAACCGTTCGAGTTGCGCACGGCGCCCGAGGGCGCGCCCAACATCCTGGTGGTCCTCTACGACGACACCGGTCTGGCGGCCTGGTCGCCCTACGGCGGTCGCATCGATATGCCGGTCATGCAACGGCTGGCCGACAACGGGGTGATGTATTCGCAGTGGCACACCACCGCACTGTGCTCACCGACCCGGTCGTGTTTCCTGACCGGCCGCAGCCAGCATGTGAACCGCTCGGGGTCGATCACCGAGGGCTCCAACGGATTTCCCGGTATGGCCGCTCGCCTGCCGGCCCAGTGCGCCACCATCGGACAGGTGCTGCAGGACAACGGCTACAGCACTTTCTGGGTCGGCAAGAATCACAACGTCCCCGAGGAGGACGTCTCCAGCGGCGGCAGCAAGTCGGAGTGGCCGCTGCAGAAGGGGTTCGACCGGTTCTACGGGTTCCTCGGCGGGGAGACCAACCAGTGGTTTCCCGATCTGGTCGAGGACAACCGATTCGTGGAGCAACCCTACGGTCCCGGTGAGGGCTACCACCTGTCCAGGGACCTCACCGACAACGCGATCCGGATGCTGCGCGACCAGAAATCTTCCAACCCGTCAAAGCCCTGGTACCTGTGGTTCTGCCCGGGCGCCAACCATGCCCCGCACCAGGCCCCGCAGGAGTACATCGACAAGTACAAGGGCCGCTTCGACGACGGCTACGAGGCCTACCGCGAGTGGGTGCTGCCAAGGATGATCGAAAAGGGCGTGCTGCCCGCCGGAACCAAGATGACTCCGATCAACCCGCTACCCGATGATGTCGCGGCCGCCAATGATGCTGTGCGGCCGTGGAATTCACTCAGCGATGATGAGAAGAAGCTGTTCGCGAAGATGGCAGAGGTCTACGCCGGTTTCTCGGAGTACACCGACGCGCAGGTCGGTCGTATCGTCGACTACCTGGAGCAGA
The DNA here is from genome assembly GCF_051006775.1 of Mycobacterium sp. Classification (GTDB taxonomy): domain Bacteria; phylum Actinomycetota; class Actinomycetes; order Mycobacteriales; family Mycobacteriaceae; genus Mycobacterium. The sequence continues at coordinate 19,259 of NZ_JBPCSX010000160.1, read as the reverse complement.
CCGGGCAGTTGGAGAACACGATCATCTTCTACTGTGCCGATAACGGCGCATCCGGCGAGGGTTCGCCGAACGGGTCGGTCAACGAGAACAAGTTCTTCAACGGCTATCCCGATGAGCTGAGCGAGAATATGAAGTACCTCGACACCCTGGGCAGCCCGGACACCTACAACCACTATCCGACGGGCTGGGCGACGGCATTCTCCACGCCGTTCCAGATGTTCAAGCGTTACGCACAGTTCGCCGGCGGCACCTGCGATCCGATGGTGATCTCCTGGCCCAAGGGGATGAAGGCCAAGGGCGAAGTACGCCAGCAGTACCACCACGCCACCGACGTCGCCGCCACCGTCCTCGATGTCGCGGGGTTGGAGATGCCCAAGGAGTACAAGGGCATCAAGCAGTACCCGCTCAACGGGGTGTCCATGCGGTACAGCTTCGACGACGCCAAGGCGCCCACCACCCGCAAGCGGCAGTACTTCGCGATGCTGGGCACCCGCGGTATCTGGCAGGACGGGTGGAAGGCGGCCGCACTGCACGCCCCGCTGAGCAATAAGGGGAACTTCGATCAGGACCGCTGGGAGCTCTACCACGTCGACGAGGATCGCTCCGAGTCCACCAATGTCGCCGACCAGTACCCCGACAAGCTCAAAGAACTCATCACGGCGTGGGACGAGGAGGCCCGGAACAACTTCGTGCTGCCGCTCGATGACCGATCTGCTGTCGAGCAGGCCGGCACCCCGCGGCCGCAATCCGAACCCCCACGGGACCGCTACATCTACTACCCCGACACCGCCCCGGTGCCGGAGGGGGTCGCGGTCAGCATCCGCGGACGTTCCTACAAGATCGTCGCCAACGCCGATCTGACCCCGGAGGCCGACGGTGTGATCTTCGCGCATGGCTCACGGTTCGGCGGACACACCCTCTTCGTCAAGGATGGACGGCTGCACTACGTCTACAACTTCCTCGGCATAAAGCCCGAACAGGATTTTGTCTCGCCGGTGCTCACACCTGGAAAGCACTCGCTGGGAATGGAATTCAAGCGGGAGGCCGCCGGAGAGCACGGCGAGTCACTGGGAACCACCACGCTCTATGTCGACGGAAACCCGGTTGCCACCGGACCGATGCGTGCTCAGATCGGGAAGTTCACCCTGGCCGGGGATGGATTGTGCGTCGGTTACGACAGCGGCGACAACGTCTCCGGGCAATACGCGAATCCGGGCAGGTTCAGCGGAGGCACCATCCAGGGCGTGGCCTTCGACGTCAGTGAGAAGGCTTATATCGATCTGAACCGGGATGCGGCGGCCGCCTTCGAGACCGATTAGTAACCCCGACTCGCCGCCGATGCTGGCGGGTGGAACGGGGGACGCTTCCTAGGCTCGCGGGGTGGCAGATCGCTATGGCTCCGACATCCTCACCAACAACCCACACAGCGTCGGCAGGATCCGATCGGTGGAGCGCCGTGCCGAGATCGGGATGGTGGTCGAGGACCCGCAGTCCGGGTACGTCGGCGCCATCATCCGTATCGAGGGAACCCGCGTCGAACTCGAGGACCGTCACGGACGCAGCCGGGTGTTCCCGCTCGGACCGGGCTTCCTGCTCGACGGCCGCCCGGTGATCCTGGTCGCACCCCTGCGCGCGGTGCCGCCGTCACCGCGGCGCACCGCGTCAGGATCGGTGAAGGTCGCCGATTCCCGCGCGCGGGTGGCGCTGGCCGGCCGCATTTACGTCGAAGGCCGCCATGACGCCGAACTCGTCGAAGGGGTCTGGGGTGATGACCTGCGCGTCGAAGGTGTGGTGGTCGAGTACCTCGGCGGTGTCGATGACCTCAGTGGCATCGTCGCCGACTTCCGCCCCGGGCGCGGGCGCCGACTCGGCGTTCTGGTCGACCACCTCGTCGCGGGGTCCAAGGAGTCCCGGATCGCCGAGGCGGTCCGCCGGGGGCCGGGCGGGGATCACACCCTCGTGGTGGGTCATCCGTACGTCGACATCTGGCAGGCGGTCAAACCCGCCCGGGTCGGATTGGAGGCCTGGCCGGCGATCCCGCGCAATATCGAGTGGAAGCACGGCATCTGCGAGGCGCTGGGCTGGCCCCACCGCAATCAGGCCGATATCGCTGCCGCCTGGCAGCGCATCCGCGGCACGGTCCGGGACTGGACCGATCTCGAACCGGCGCTGATCGGCCGGGTCGAGGAACTCATCGATTTTGTGACGCAACCGGATTGAGTGCTGTCGCCGCCCGGTCCGCCGCCCTGGCCGGCGGCACGATCAGCGGGACGGCGATCAGTCCGATGATGCCGAACACCCAGCCGCCCAGGGTGGTGTCTGCACCGCCCAGCAGTGGACCGGCCAGGCTCGGCCCGATGGCCAGGCCGATCGACGACATCCCGAGCATGAAGGCGACCAGACGGCCGGAGTTGCGGTCGAGATCGGCGGCGATGGACAACCCCAGGGGCAGCACAATCCAGTAGCCCAGGTTCACCGCGAGATTCCCGGCGAAATAGGCCGTTGGCGTGTGCACCAGTGCGACGACGACGACGCCCGCTGCGGTCACCAGCAGACCAGCCGCCCCCAGTGCTCCGCGGCCGACCCAGCGTCCGAGCAGCCACGGGGCGAAGGTTCCCAATAGACCGATCAGCTGGGAGAAGCCCAGAAAGCTCGCCACCGTCGACGACGGCACACCTGCGGTATGGCCCAGATCCTGGGCGAATGTCCACAGCCCCGCCACTGACAGCTGGGACAGCGTGACGGCCAGACCCAGGAAGATCGGCAGTGGTTGGAAGAGATTGAGTTCGGTTGCCGCACCGTGGTTCCCGGCCTGAGGTGTGGCTCGCAGCGTCCGGGTGTCGGGTAGCTTCCACCAGATCAGCACCAGGCACACCAGCTGGACGGCGATCATCGCCGCATAGGGAAGCACGATCGGATACAGCTGCCGCAGATAGGGATTGGTGCTCATCATGATGAACACGAAGATCATGTACCAGAAGGTCAGCAGTCCGAAGGAGCGTTCGCTGTTGTTGGCGTAGGACAGCGCGGCGTTACCGGCCACGAAGCTCAGACCGCAGCCTAAGCCGAGTGCGAGCATGCCGATGAACAGGGACCAGAAACCGTTCCCGCTGACCTCGCTGATGTAGAGCAGTGCTACACAGGACAGCGCGATCCCGTAGCTGGCGATCATCTTGAGATTGCGATGCGCCACCGAGTGCGCCAGACCGAATTCGGCGACAGCCATCGCTCCCAGTGCCGCGGTGACCAGGAATCCGGCCTGGGTGTTGGAGAGTCCGAAACCCTTGTGGAACGAGGTCGCATAAATGGGGCTGAGCAGATCGGCCATGGCCCCTGCCACCCCGGCCGCGATACCGCCGATCAGCAGACCTGCGGGCTCACGCTCAACGCGCGTCATGGGTGAACCGCCCATTCATCATGGTCACGATCGCGGGCCCGGAACTGATCTCGCGCGGGTCGACTCCGAACAGGTCGTCGCCGGCCAGATCCGGTGGGAGTGCATCCGGTCAGAGTACGGAGATGCTGACAGGGTCGAAGATCAGTTTGTCGAGCACCCCCAGTTTGGCCGGCGTCGAGCATCAGCCGCGGCGGGTCTTGATCCAGGCGCCTAGGTTGGAGCGCAGGTACAGGACTCCTGCCAGCACCGTGATGTAGACGACCGCCATCACTGCCCAGGCGTACGGCAGCAGCAGCGGTTGGCCGAACAGCGTCAGACCGTCGAATGCGCCGGGGGCGAGGGAAAATCCGGCGCCCATGATGAACCCGCCCAGTGTGCAGCGGACGATCTTGGGTCGCAGCGGGCCGATGAGCCGGGTGCCGCGCATGGATTTTCCGGCGACCACTGCACCGGCCAGGATTGCGGCCAGGAACGTCAGCTGGGGGAGGGCCTTGCCGGTGTCGTGCTTGCTGAGCTCGCCGAGGAGTTCGGTGTAGGCAAACGGACCGAAGATTTGGACGATCGCGACGAACAGCACCGCGACGATCAGGATGGCGGTCCGCGGATCCCAGGACTTGTGCAGGAAGTCGGTGACGCTCTCGTGCGGTCCGCGGATCAACCGGGATGCGTCCCAGCCGAGCACGAGAGCGAACAGCGCCAGCGTTGGCAGCGGATGGCTCAGCGAGGTGGTGGTGGCCGGCGATCCGATGTGGGTGACGGCGGTGGAGCTGAAAATGCTGGGTGATGCCAGACATCCGATGAAGAACCCGACGATCGTCAGCAGGAAGGTGTAGTCGCCGGATCCGATACGGGCGATGGTGCCGGTGGTGCAGGCTCCGTTGACGACGGCCCCGACCCCGAGCAGGACCCCGCCGACGATCGACCACACCGTCACCGGGAAGGCCAGGGCCTTCACCGTCAGCCCGGTCGCCATGTTCGCCAGCACCAGCCCACCGGCCACCAGGAACCAGGCCGAGGCGATGGCCAGGAAGCGGTTCCACGATCTGCGGTGAACGATGTCGTCGATCGCAACGACGGTGCAGGTGTTACCACGCTGGATGGCCATCCCCAGCAGGAACACCAGGGGCAGCGCAATCAACATGGCCCGGGTCACCGGATGATCCTAAGTGGCGGAAGATGCGGGATGGCGGCGGAAATGGCCTCAGCCGTGACTGGCTGCCGGCTGGCAGGTCATCGGGTCATCGGGTTGCCGGCGTCGGCGGTTCCGGACGGCATGGCCATGGTGGAGCACCCGTTGTCGCCGGGCGCGGCCAATGCCTGCGGCGCCGAGCCGATCATGAGAGCGGCCAGGGCGATGCCGGCTGCGCCCAGTGCGGTGGTGATGCGTCGGTTCGTGTTGCTGGTCATGCTCGCTCCTCGAGTAGTTGTGCGTGTGATTCGACTATCGGGCACGGCCGGGACAGCTGCCGTCCGCCGACCGGACCCTGAGCCACTCACTTCCGGTGAGCGCTTCGATCATGGGTACTCCGACAGAGCAGCGTCAGCGCCGGCCGGACTCGGTCCGGACCTCCCGGAGGGTCTCCTCATCGCAGAGATTCAGCTGGTGTACGAGTTCAGCGGCCGCATTGGCATCGGCCACCAGATGCAGCGGAACCCCCTCCGCACGAAGGGCTTCCGCCCTGTGGCTGATCTCGCGATTGCGATTGTCATCATCAGAGCCGACCTGTCGGATCAGGATCAGCGCGACCCGGTCCGGAAACTCCCGTGCCATCTCCTCATAGGTCAGCGCGTCGCGCTGGCCGCTGTCGCCGATAAGCACGAACCGCATGCCCGGGTATGCCTCGAAGAGCCGGCGGATCGCCGTACGTTTGTGTTCGGCGCCGCTGCGTCGCAGATAGCGTTCGGTCGGACCCCAGTCGGTGAGGAACATCGGCCCCTGCGGGAATGCGCGCAACCCGATGAACTGCTCCAGCAGTGGGTAGAACGACCAGCTTCCGGTCGACACGTAGAAGAACGTCGGCTCCGGCCTGCGGTTGCCGTTCTTGGTGGCGACGCCCCGCGCCAGGCCACGGTACAGCGAGGACATCCCCGGAATAGCCCGGCGCTGGTTGGCTTCCCGCAACAGCGTGCGGGTCACCATCGTGACACCCTCGGTCAGGCCGGTGAGCAGGATGGTGTCGTCGATATCGGAGATCACCAGGAACGGCGCCCGCAGCGACGGTTTGACGACCTGGCCGGACCCGGTTGCGGACTCGCCGCCATCAATCGGTGTGGTCCGCGCCGAGGCGTCATGCCAGCCAACCTTGAGACCCGGCACCGGCAGCGCGAAATTCGCGAAGCCGTGGTCGTCGGTGACTTCGGTGGCGGTGTGCTTACCGACCCGGAGTTCGACCTCGACGCCGACGATCGCCAGCGCTGAGTGCCGACGCAGATTGGATTGGGCGACATCCCAGTACGGGATGCGGCTGTCGCCGGGTAGCTCCGGTGTCTCGATTACCCGCACCCGGACCTTCGCGATGTCGTCGGCGACGAAGCCGCGGTAGACGACCACCTGCATACCGCGGAAGGCACCAGATTCCACCTTGGATTCACGGCGGCGTTTGGTCAGCCCGGTTTCGATCCCTGCCACAACGGCGGCGACTTCCGGGCTGCGCAGCTTCGCGGTCAGTTCGGAGGCGATCCGGCGGGGGAGGCGGGCCATGGGGACCAGCATGGCAAATGCTTCACCGTGCCGGGCCGCCTTTCCGCTGAAGGGCCCTGCGAGGTGGGTCACTAGCATGGGGTGCCCGATACCCGGCGGGGTGCTGAGCCTCTCACCCGACCCCGGTTACGACGGAGGGGATCATGGACTGATGTCGTACACGAAGTACGGGCCGTGGGCGGTGGTGGCCGGCGGGTCTGAGGGAGTCGGCGCCGAGTTCGCCCGGCTGCTGGCCGAGTCCGGGGTGAATCTGGTGCTGGTGGCCCGCCGGCCGGAACCGCTCGAGCTCACTGCCGGGCGGTGCAGAGACCTCGGCGTCGAGGTGCGCACGGTAGCGACCGATCTGGCTGACCCGGGCGGGCCCGGCCTCGTGACCGCCGCCACCGACGGACTGGAGGTCGGTCTGCTGATCTACAACGCCGGCGCCAACACCTGCAGTGCTGAGTTCATCGACGGCGACCTCGCCGATTTCCAGCGCGTCGTGGATCTCAACATCACCAGCATGACGTCGCTGACCCAGCACTACGCACGTGCCATGCGGCAGCGGGGCCGCGGCGGCATCCTGCTGGTCGGGTCGATGAGCGGTTACCTCGGATCGGTTCGGCACACCGTCTACGGCGGAGTGAAGGCATTCAGCCGGATCTTCGCCGAAGGCCTGTGGGTGGAATTGCGCGAGCACGGAGTCGATGTGCTGGAACTGGTGCTGGGTGTGACGCGCACACCGGCCATGGAACGGGTCGGGCTCAACTTCGACATCCCCGGCATGCGAGTTGGCGATCCGGCGGAGGTGGCGCGGGAAGGTCTGGAGCGGCTGCCGAACGGACCGGTGCATATCGCGGGGGGCAATGCCGACGATGTGGTCAAGCGCAGTGATCCCGATCGCGCGAAAGTCGTTGCCGGAACACATCGTTTCATGCAGCGCCTGCTCGACGGCGCAAGCCAACCACGAGGAGACCGACAATGAGCGAGGACAGGTTGGCCATCCTCGAAGGTCGGCTGCGGGCACTGGAGGATGAGCGCGATATCGCCCGGCTGATCGCCTCCTACGGCCCGCTGGTGGACTCCGGTGACGCCGATGGCGCGGCGGCGCTATGGGCCGTCGACGGTTCCTATGACGTCGAGAGCTGGATGATGTCCGGCCGCGATGAGGTCGCCGCGATGGTGCGATCCGATGCTCACCAGGGTCTCATCGCCAAGGGCTGCTGCCACTTCTTCGGACCGCCGGTGATCGAGCTCGACGGTGACGACGCGGTGGCGGTTTGTGAGTCCACCCTGCTGGTGCGCCGCGAGTCCGGCGGCTACGCGGTGGCCCGGGCGGGTGTGCACCTGTTGCGGTTGCGCCGCGACAACGGAAGCTGGCGGATCGTCAGCCGCACCGCCCGTCAGCTCGACGGCGGCGCTTCGGCCCGGGACCTGATCACGGAGGCGTTCAGCGCGGAGACGTTCGGTACGGCTAGGGGGCCCGGCTGAGCCTCTGATGATGCCGACCGCCCGGCCACCGATCGGGGGACGAGGAGAATGACGGGGTGACCGCTGAGGACCGGCTGCGCTGGAACGGGGTGTACGCCGAACGCGGCTACCCCGATCCCGAGTCGGCGGTTCTGCCGGCGGTGTTCACCCCCTTCGAGCGGGAGTTTCCCACCGTCGGGCGGGCGTTGGAGCTGGCCTGTGGCCGGGGCGGGGCTGCCGTTTGGCTGGCGCGGCGCGGTCTTGAGGTATCCGGGTACGACGTGTCCGCGGTTGCGATCGAGGGAGCCCGGGAGTTGGCCGCGCACTGGCGGGTCGCCGACAGGTGCCGGTTGGGCGTGCTGGATCTCGATCAGGGCCTGCCGCCCGGACCATCGGTGGATGTCGTGATCTGCCATCGGTTCCGGGCTCCGCACCTCAACGATGCGATTGCCACACGACTGGTGCCGGGCGGCCTGTTGGCGATCGCGGTGCTCAGCGAGGTCGACGCTGCCCCAGGCGCCTACCGGGCGGCCCCCGGTGAGCTCACCGCCGCGTTTGCGAACCTGGATCTGATCGCATCCGGTGAGGGTCAGGGACTGGCCTGGCTTCTCGCCCGCAGGTGAACAGATCAGGGTTTGGCGAAACCTGCTGCGCCGAGGATGCTCCGGCCGGTCGCGCCGGTAACAGAATCGACGAATTTCCTGGCCAGATCCGCGTGTGCTGATTGTTTGAGCACGGCGATCGGGTAGGTGTTGACCGCGCCGGCCGCCTCCGGGAACCCGACACCGGTCACCGTGTCACCGGCGCCCCGCACATCGGTGACATAGACCAGTCCGGCATCGGCCTGGCCGGTGACGACCTTGTTGAGGACGTCGGTGACCGACGATTCCTCGCTGACCGGGTTGAGTTGGACTCCGGCGGCCTGCTCCACCTTCTGGGTGGCCGAACCGCAGGGCACGGCGGGCGCGCAGAGGACCACCGAAATGCCCTGTTGCGCAAGGTCCTTCAGCGATGCGATCTTCTTCGGATTGCCGGCGGCCACGGCGATGGTCAGAGTGTTGGAGGCGAAGACGACCGGATCGGCGTCCAGCAGTCCGGCGTCGGCGGCCTTCGTCATGTTCGTGATATCCGCCGAGGCGAACACATCGGCTGGAGCGCCCTGGGCCAACTGGGTGACCAGATCGGAGGATCCGGCGAAGGAGAACTCGATCTCGATCCCGGGGTTGTCAGCGGTGAACTGCTCGCCGATCTCGGTGAAGGACTTCGTCAACGAGGCCGCGGCGAAGACCATGATCGTCGGTGAGTCGCTGGGCGTGGTTGCCGAGCAGCCGGTAGGTGCGGTGGTGGCCAGCACCGCCGTGAATGCCAGCGCGCCAATTCTTTTCACGAGACGACATCTTTGCGCACATTCGGATGAATTGCCGATCCCGGCAGTCGTGTGGCTGTAGAACAGCCCGTATGCGTATCGGACTGTCCACGCCGATGGTGATGCAGATACCGGGGACGGCGTCCGGGTGGGAGGCCGACGCAGGCGTCGACGATCTGATCCGCGTCGCAGTCGCAGCCGACGAGCTCGGTTATGACCACCTGACCTGCGGCGAGCACGTCGCCATTCCGGTCGGTGCATTCCAGGGGCGCGGGCTGACCTACTGGGATCCGTCGGCGACGCTGGCCTTCCTGTCCGCGCACACCCGTCGGATCCGGCTGGCGACCTCGGTCCTGGTGCTCGGCTATCACCACCCGCTGGAGATCGTGAAGACCTACGGAACGCTGGATCTGCTCAGCGGTGGCCGGATGGTGCTCGGAGTGGGAGTCGGGTCACTGGTGGAGGAATTCGAGATGCTGGGTGCGGCATTCGACGATCGCGGTGAGCGCGCCGATGAGGCGATCGCAGCACTGCGCGCCGCGTGGTCCGATCCGCGCCCGGTGTTTGACGGGCGGTTCTATCCATTCGGGGGCGTCGCCGTCGAACCCAGCGCCGCCCGTCGGGCCGTACCGATCTGGGTCGGCGGACGCACCCGTCGGTCGCTGCGGCGGGCGGTGACACTGGCCGACGGCTGGATGCCGTTCGGGCTGACAGTCGCCCAGATGACCGAGATGCTGGCCCGGTTCGAGCTTCCGCCGGGGTTCGAAGTGGCACTGGGCACCGGTCGTGCCGTCGATCCGATCGGTGATCCCGGGGGCACCGAGCACCGGCTGATCCGGTTGCGTGACGCCGGTGCGACCGTGGTCACCTGCGCGGTGAGCGCGGAGTCCGTCGGCCATTTCTGCGAGCAACTGGCTGCGCTGACCCGCATCGCCGACAGCCTCAGCTAAAACGCCCGTCCCCTCCGGTCAGCGCCGATAGCATCACTCGACCCGGCATGTTTCCTGGCGCCGGGCACAACAGAGGGGTCGGGCCAATGTCGAAGACGGCTGCCGAGATCGTCAAGAGTGTTGGGGGACCGGCCAATATCGCCGGACTGTCGCACTGTGCCACCCGGTTGCGGTTCCAGTTGCGCGACGCCTCCGGGATCAAGCAGTCCGATATCGAGGCGGTGCCCGGCGTGATGGGCGCCGTCCCGCAGGCCGGCAACCGCTATCAGGTGGTCATCGGTGGAGCGGTGCAGAGCGTCTACAACGACATCATGGCGCTGCCGGAGATGGCCCGCACCGGCACCATCGACGCCGATGCCGTCAAGGCCGCCGCCCGTGCCAAGGGCCCGCGCGGCAAATTCTCCTGGCTGGACAGCTTCTTCGAGTTCCTCTCCGACTCCTTCCGCCCGATCCTGGGCGCACTGCTCGGCGCCTCGCTGTTCATCACCTTCATGGCGCTGATGTCCACCTTGAAGGTGATCCCGAACTGGGCCGACCCGCGCACCGACCTCCCGCCGTCCTGGCAGTTCGTCAACCTGTGCTGGCAGAGCGTCTTCGTATTCCTGCCGCTGATGGTCGCCTACAACGCGTCGAAGAAACTCGGCGCCGACCCGTGGGTCGGATTCGCGATCATGGCCGTGGTCATGCTGCCCGGGTTCAGCGCGCTCAAAGATGTCAGCCAGAAAACCATGGCCTTCGGTTCCGAGATCGACGTGGTGCACATCTTCGGGGTGCCGCTGACCATCTTCAACTACAGCTCGCAGGTATTCCCGCCGCTGCTGATGGCCGCCGTGCTGGGGCCGCTGTGGAAGGTGCTCAAGCGCATCATCCCGGAGAACGTGCACCTTATTTTCGTGCCGTTCCTGTCGATGCTCATCATGATCCCGTTGACGGCCTTCCTGATCGGGCCGATCGGTGTCTACACCGGCGCCGGCCTGGCGCATGTCCTCAAGAGCATCAACGATTTCTCGCCGTTCATCTTCGCGATCCTGATCCCGCTGGCATACCCGTTCATGGTGCCGCTAGGCCTGCACTGGCCGATCAACGCCATCATGCTGCTCAATATCCAGACTCTGGGCTACGACTACATCCAGGGCCCGATGGGCGCGTGGAACTTCGCCTGCTTCGGCGCCACCGCCGGTGTTCTGTTCCTGGCCTGGAAGGAGCGCGACCGGCAGATGCGCCAGACCGCCGTCGGCGCCCTGGCGGCCGGACTACTCGGCGGAATCTCGGAACCCTCGCTGTACGGAATCCACCTGCGGTTCAAGCGGATCTATCCGCGAATGCTGGTGGGCTGCTTCGTCGGTGGCCTGATCATCGGCATCGGCGGCGGTGTCAAGACGAGCGCGTTCGTGTTCACCTCACTGCTGACCATTCCGGCCTTCAGCAACATGGGGCTGTACGCGGGTGCGGTGCTCGCCGCGTTCTTCACGGCGATGATCCTGGTGATTCTCTCCGGCTACCGGTCGCCGGAGGACGCCGCCGAGTTGGAGGCCGCCGAAGTCCCGGTCGCCGATCTGGAGGGTCCGATGGCCGGTGCCAGCGCCGGAACCCTGACTGCCGCGGCCGCGACCAAGGCGGCCGGGGACGCCGGTGTGGTGATCGAGATCGACTCCCCGCTGGACGGCACCGTCGTGCCGCTCAACGAGGTGCCCGACCCGGTGTTCGGCAAAGGCACGATGGGCCCCGGGATCGCGGTACTGCCCTCCGGTGACACGGCGTACTCGCCCGGTAACGGAATGGTGGTTGCCGCCCCGGCATCCGGTCACGCCTTCGGTCTGGTGCTCGACGGCGGAGTCGAGCTACTCATCCATATCGGCATCGACACCGTGCAACTCAAGGGCGAGGGATTCAACGTTCACGTGACCAAGGGCCAGAAAGTCAGTGCCGGAACGCCGTTGGTGACATTCGACCGCAATGTCATCGAGGCGGCCGGTTACTCACTGGTCACCCCTGTGATCGTGCTCAACAGCAAGAAGTTCGGTTCGGTTGAGCCGACCGCGCGGGGGCAGGTCGCCGCGGGCGACAGCATCCTGGCGATCGCACCGGCTGCGGTGCCCGCGGAGGCCGGTCTGTAGCTCAGGTTCGCCGCGGCGTTGCGGCGACGAATACCACCGTGCCGATCGCGGTGACGGCGCCGAGGGTGAACAGGATGATGTAGTCGTGTTCGGCGATGTAGCCGTTCACGGCCTTGCTCCGGGGACTGAGCAGCAGCGCGACCACGGCGGCCCCGATCGCGCTGCCGACCGTCCGGGCGATGGCGTTGACGCCGGTGGCCACCGCGGTCTCCTGCGCGTCGACCTCGCTGACCACCAGCACGGGCAGCGCCCCGTAGGCCAGGCTGATGTAGGCGTTGGCCAGCAGGTAGGCCGCGATGACCTCCCAGCGGCTGTGGTGGAGGGTGGCCAGCAGCAGGAACCCGAGCATCCCGGCGGCCCCTCCGGCCATGCCCACAACCCGTGCGCCGAAGCGCTCGATGCAGCGGCCGCTGATCACCGCCGTGACCGAGGCCGCGATCGCGCCCGGTAGCAGGAACACCACGCTGGCGTCGAGCACACTGGCGCCGAAACCGTAGCCGCTGGCGGCCGGAGTCTCCACGAAGTCGGTCAGTCCGAGGAATACGACGTACAGCCCCATCCCGACCAGGACTGTGGCGATATTGGTCAGCAGGATCGGCCGGTGGGCCAGCATCGCGGTGGACACCAGCGGCCGGGGACAGCGCTGTTCCCACCGCCACCAGAGACCCAGGATCATCGCCCCGGCGAAGGTCAGACCGATCGTCGGGGCGGAGATCACGCCCCAGCGCCCGGACTCGGTGAGGGCGAGCAACAGCGCCGAAAGACCGAGCGCAAGTCCGAGTGCGCCGATCCAGTCAACGGCGCCCTCGGACTGTGCGCGCCGCTCGGGTACGACGACGGCCACGGCGACGGTGATCGCGCCCGCGAGGGCCGTGGTCAGCCAGAACACCCGGTGGTAATCGGCATCGCCGCGCATCAGCAGGCCGGTGACCACCAGGCCGAGGCCGCCACCGAGCCCGAGCATCGCCGAGAGTACGGCCATCGATCGCACCAGTTTCTCGGGTGCGACCTCATCCCGTAGCACCGCCACGCTGACCGGATACAGGGCGAATGAAGCACCCTGCAGAACCCTGGCGAAAATCAACAGCGGTAGCGCGGATGTCGTCGCCGCCAGCACCGATCCGGCCAGTACCAACGCCAGCACGACCAGCAGGACCCGCTTCTTGCTGCGCAGGTCGGCGAGGCGGCCGATCAGCGGGGTTCCGGCCGCGGCGGCCAGCAGATTGGCGGTGAGCACCCAGCTGACGCTCACGGTGGAGGTGCCCAGCTGCGTGGCGATCACATTGAGCACCGGAACCACCGCCGTCTGCAGCACGGCGACGGTCAGCACCACCGCGCTGAGCGTCCCGACCAGCGCGCCGCGGCTGAGTCGCTGCGCGGCACCGGTCATGAGCTCACTATGACGCGCCGATCTTCGCCCGAACAGGTGGCGCGCCAGATCAACCGGCAGTTGGTCGGTTCGGGTATGTTCCAAACGCCGGTGCTGCCAGATGGGGTCAGCACAAAGGGAAGGGAAGTCCGGACATGCAGATCTCACTCCGCTCACACCTGATCGCGGGCACCGCCGCGGTCGTCGGCGCGGGCGCCATCATGATTCCCGCAGCCCAGGGGCAGGTCGTGGTGCCGGCGCTACAGGCCCCGGTCGCGCTGGCCGCCTTCGCCAATCCGATCACCGCACTGCTGGACACCGCCCTGATCGCGCAGGATTACTTCACCGGCGTCTACTACAACGGCGCCGACGCGCCCACCCCCGGCGCCGGCGAGGCCAACTGGCCGTATGCGGGCTTCGACCAAACCGGTGGCGACCTGCTGAACTACCTGCTCTACACCCAGCAGTCGCTGGGCTACTACTCATTTGTCGGTGAGGCGCCGCAGAACATCAACGACGCGAGCCCGGCTTTGCGCCAGTTCGAGACCAACATCTCTGATTACCTGAACGTCGGCCTCTACGGCGCAAACGCCGCGCTGTACTACCTGGCCGACGGCCTGTGGGATTTCCCGTCGGCCGTGCTCAACGCCGCCCAGTTGGCACTGGCCGGGCAGTTCAGCGAGGCGCTGAGCGTCCTCACGGCTGCCGTGATCACCCCGATTCAGCTGGCCGTGGAGAACGTGGTCAGTGCCGGCACCTACATCGCGAGCAACGTGGCGGCCAAGCTGGGCGCGGTCGTGGCGGCGCTGCCGCAGATCGCCACCACCTTCGCCGGTGCGGTCGCCGGCGGCGCCGCACTGCAGGCGGAGGCGCTCGCGACGGCAGGTACCGCGGTCCTGACCAACCTGCTGTCGCTCAACATCGAGGGCGCCTGGAACGCGGCGGTCTCGGGCTTCCTCAGCCCGGCCGGCGCGCCCGGCGTGGCACTGAACCTGCTGGCCGGCGCCGGAATCCAGACCGGTCCCATCCTCGACCCCGCGACCGACATCCCGACCAACTTCGTGCCCAGCATCCGCACAGCCACCCAGGCGGCGGTCTGGACCCTGGCGGACGCGCTGAGCACCACCGCGCCGGGTGGCGCCGCGGCCGTGCCCGCTGCCGCGGTGACCAAGCGGTCGGCCGCCCGGTCCGCGGCGGCCGCGCCACGGTCGGCTGCGGCCGACAAGGCTGTCAAGGCCGTCAAGGCCCCACGCGCCGCGCGGGCGGCGAAGGCCACGGCCGGCAGCTAGGCCCCGGACACCGGCCGAAGTTCGGACTCGTGGCACCCGTCGAGGATGCGCTCCCGCGCATCCTCGACGCGCACGGGGGAATGGACTACTGGAATTCGCTTGCGTCCATCGACGTCGAACTTTCGGCGAATGGATTCCTGTTCGCCGCGAAACGTGTACCGCCGCTTCGGTACACCAGGCTGACCCTGGACACCCGGACCCCGCATGTCGTCACCCATGATTACCCGGTGCCGGGGCAGCGTTCCATCCTGATCGGCTGCGACCGGATCGAGATCCGCGACGCCGATGACAACGTGGTCGCGGCCCGCGACGATCCACGACGGGCGTTCCACTGGCGCCGGACGCTACTGCATTGGGATGCATTGGATTTCGCGTACTTCTCGAGCTATGCGATGTGGAATTACCTGTGCCTGCCGTTTCTGCTGACGTATCCGGGGGTATCGGTGCTGCAGGTGCCGGGGAAACAGACCGTGTTGGCCGCCGACTTCCCCGTCGACATCCCCACCCATTCGCCGGACCAGGAGTTCTACTTCGACACGTCCGGACTGCTGGTCCGGCACGACTACACCGCCGAGGTGGTCGGTTCCTGGGCCCGGGCGGCGCACCTGTCCACCGGGTTCCTGCAGTTCGGCGGACTGCGGGTATCCACGGTGCGCCGGGTGTACCCGCGTGGGCCGCTGGGCCGCCCGTTGCCGTTCCCGATCCTGGTCGGGATCGACATTCACGACGTCCAACCGCGAACGGTCGCCTGACGTCATGGCGGCGAACCAGCTACTCGATGAGGTCCGGTGTTTCGTGACCCTGGCGTCCGACCGCGCCGAGGTAGGCGACATTGACGGAACCATCGCAGCGATGGAGCGGCTGACGGTGGACACCTACGCCGGCGATGCTGACGTCCGGATCCGCCGCGCGGTCTCCTCCGGTTTCGTCGAGATCGCCATCACTCTGTTGAAGGCCGGTGCGCCGGCAGCGGCGGTGCGGATCGATGAGCGACTCGCCACGGTGTTCCCACACGAGACCGATCCGGCGGTGCGCGTCGACCTGGCCCGCGGCCTGCACAATCTGGCCCTTCACCGTGCCCAGGCGGGCGATCTCACCGGCGCCGTCAACGCCGGACATCTGCTGCTGTCCAGGTACGGCTCCGACACCGCCCCCGATATCCGCGAGGCGGTGGCGCAGGGCCTGCGTAACCTCGCCGTCGATCAGGCCGTGTCCGGCGATCTCGGCGGCGCCGTCGAGACCGGCCAGCGGATCGTCGATGATTTCGGCTCTGATGCACTGCCCGTCGTGCGGGCGACGGTTTCGGGCGCGATGATCAACCTCGCCGATCACCTCGCCCAGTCCGGCCGAATAGCCGAGTCGGTTGCGGCGGGCGAGCGGCTCATCGCGATGTTCGGCGACGACCCTGAACCATCGATCCGTGAATGCGTGGAACGCTGTCGGTCTGATCTGGACTGCCGACGCGAGGAACCCAAAGCCGATGGACCACATACCCTTTCGGAGTTCCTGGGAGAATCATGAATATCGACCTGTTTGCCCTCCGTCAGATCCTGATCTGGTCGCTGGTGTTCAACTACGTCGTGCTACTGGTCTGGTTCGCGGTCATCGCGCTGGCTCACGACTGGGTCTACCGGCTGCACACCCGGTGGTTTGCGCTGTCCAGGCAGAGTTTCGATGCGATCCATTACGGCGGGATGGCGGCCTACAAGATCGGAACCCTGCTCCTTAACGTCGCACCCCTGGTGGGCGTGCTGGCGCTGGCCCGGCCGGTAACGTGAGCCCGGGACGCGAGGAGGTGGATATGCCCGACGAGGATGTCGACGAGGTTGAGCCGGATCCCGTTGCGCCGGAATCCGCCACCACCGGGCGATGGGACGTCCGGCGGGTGCTGATCGCCGGAATAGCCGTGGTGGTGGCCCTGGCTGCGCTGTTCGGCTGGTTCGGCCAGCAGGCCTACCGGGACTGGTCGGCCGACCACCTTCGGCGCGAGTTGCTGCAGGCCGGCAGGCAGGGTGCGGTCAACTTGACCACCATCGACTACGTCCGGGCCGAGGCCGACGTGCAACGGGTCCTTGATTCGGCCACCGGTGCGTTCCGCTCGGATTTCAAGTCGCGCTCGTCAGCCTTCATCGACGTGGTCAAGAGTGCGCAGTCCCGGTCCACCGGCACCGTTACCGAGGCTGCGGTGGAGTCGGTAGACGGTAGGAGCGGGCAGGTGCTGGTGGCGGTTTCGGTCTCGACGACAACCCGCGGGGTCGACGAAGCGGCGCCGCGGTACTGGCGTATGCGGTTGACCGTCACCGAAGACGATGGGGACGCCAAGGTGTCGAAGGTGGAATTCGTCCGATGAGCCGTGGTGTGCGATGAAGAACCAACGCGACTGGTATCGGCTGACGGCCTTCATCCTGCTGCCTTCAGCGGCGGGGCTGCTCGGGGTTGGGACCGGGCTGGCGAAGTGGGCGACCGTGTCACACAGCCACGACACCTCCGCTCGCAGTGAGTCGCTGCAGGCCGCTCGCGAAGCGACGGTGGCGATGCTCAGTTACACCGCGGCCACGGTGGACCGCGACCTCGCCGCGGCCCGCGAGAGACTCACCGGAAAGTTCCTCGACGACTACACCAGACTCGTCAGCAGCCAGGTCATCCCGAGCGCCAAGGCCAAGCAGATCTCTGCGGCCGCGCAGGTCCCCGCGATCGCCTCAGTGTCGGCTACGCCGTCGCACGCGGTGGCACTGGTGTTCGTCGACCAGACCGTCGCGATGGCCAACCAGGCGCCCGCCACCACGGCCTCGAGCATCCGCGTCACCCTCGACAAGATCGACGGCCGCTGGCTGGTGTCCGGGTTCGATCCGGTTTAACCACCCGTCCGACACCGCGACGCGTAAATTTCTGACGAGGACGAGTCCGGGGAGGCCGGTGTGAAGACCGAGAACATCAACCATGCGTTTCTCGATGGCGTTCTGGACGGCAGCCACGAGGACGTCTACTACCACTTCGGGGTGGCCTCCACCGATCCGGTGCTGGCCAAGCTGCGCGACGTCAAGGCGGTCGTCATGGCTGGGTCCGGGGGGCGCATCAAGGAATTCGCGCAGCGGTGGAGTGAGCTCAACGCCGGCTCGGAGATCGTGGCCTTCCCCAAGGAGGATCGTTTCGTCACCCGCTATACCGCCGGTGTTCTGTTCGCCTCGCACGGCATGGGTATGCCCAGCGCCTCGATCGCCCTGCAGGAACTGATGCGCCTGGTGTTCTTCCTCAAGCGGGGCGATCTGGACGATATGGACGAGGTGTTCTGGTGCCGGGTCGGCACCAGCGGCGGAGTCGGACTGCCCGGCGGTACCGTCGTCGTCTCTTCGGAAGGGCTGATGGCCGATCTGGAGCCCTACCGGCTACTCAACGGCGGCACCGGCGAGTACTGGTTCGATGGACATTTTCCGGCCGCCACCTACACCGCGATCATCGACGCCAACAAGCACACCGACTTCGAGATCGTGGCTGGAAAGACGGTGGCAGGCAACGAGTTCTTCCTCGAGCAGTTCCGCCTCGACGGCGCGATCTGCCTGGAGACCCCGGAGACCAAGATGGGTTG
Organism: Mycobacterium sp.; assembly: GCF_051006775.1. GTDB lineage: Bacteria > Actinomycetota > Actinomycetes > Mycobacteriales > Mycobacteriaceae > Mycobacterium. The sequence goes on along the minus strand of NZ_JBPCSX010000160.1, from coordinate 1,035 downwards.
GCTGCGCTGGCTGCACGACAACGGTGTCGCCAATATCGAGATGGAAGGCGCGATGATCGCCGGCTATCTGAACCACTGGGGATTCTCCAAATTCGCCATGATCTGCTGCACCCTGCTCAACCGGCTCGACGGTGATCAGGTGACCGCGGCCCCGGAGCAGTTGCACAAGTTCAGCGAGGATTCCGGCGTCGCACTGTTCAACTACCTCGCCGCAAGCCTGCTCGGCGTCTGAGCCGCTACCCACCCCAGGAGGATCACGTGACCACCCACGCCGAACTGTTCCATCGGGCCAGTGAGGCCGTCACGGCGGCACTCGGCCCGGCACCCGATGACGAGGACATTCCGCAGGTATTGCGCGCGTCCAAAACGCTGGCCGGGCGAATCGATCACACCCTGCTCAAGCCCGATGCGACCCTGGGTGCCATCGAGACCCTCTGCGACGAAGCCAGCGAGCACGGGTTCGCCTCGGTATGCGTCAACACCCGGTGGGTGCCGACAGCCGTCGAGCGACTGGCCGGGTCGGGCGTCATGGTGTGCACGGTGGTGGGCTTCCCGCTCGGCGCGATGACCCGGCTGGCCAAGGCCGAAGAAGCCCGCATCACCGTCGCGGAGGGCGCCGACGAGGTCGACATGGTGCTCGACATCGGCGGACTGCTCTCCGGTGACCTGGCCGCGGTATACGACGACATCCTCGGCGTGGTGGGTGCGGCGCGGCCGGTGCCGGTGAAGGTGATTCTCGAGACCAGCATGCTCACCGATGAGCAGAAGGCGATCGCGTGTCCGATCGCCGCACGCACCGGTGCGGCCTATGTCAAGACCTCGACGGGCTTCGGCGGCGGTGGCGCCACGCCGGAGGACATCGCACTGATGCGTCACATGGTGGGAGATCGGTTGGGTGTCAAGGCATCCGGCGCGGTTCGCAACCATCGCGACGCCGAGAAGGTGCTGCACGCCGGCGCCGACCGGATCGGCGCGTCGGCCTCGATTGCCATCATCGGCGGCGGAGACGCCGGGTCCGGCGGGTACTGAACCGTG
>NZ_JBPCSX010000159.1:0-12209 GCF_051006775.1 Mycobacterium sp. | reverse complement strand
CGGTTCAGCTCGGCGTTGAACTGTTCGTCGCTCACGGTGGTGTCCCCGCCGCCTCGATGACTTCGCGGACGTGCTGATGCACCACGTCGGGATGGTGTGCGCTGTGCAGCGCGTCCGGCTCGACACCGTGCCCGTGGGCGAACTGTCTGGCCGAGGTCGTCGGCCCGCAGGTGTCCAGCACGCTCTGGATGGATCCGTAGATCTCCTGCATGCACATCGACGCACGGGTATCGGCGTCGGTCTGTGCTGCGAGCACCACCTCGACGACCCGGGCGATCTTGGCCGGGGCGGGGTCCTCCCCGGCGATGATCTCCCGGATCTGCCTGCTGCCCCGGTCTGCGATCTCAGTCAGTGCCGAACGAAGCTCTGATGCGCGACGATGTGCGCAGTCCAGCGCCTCCTTTTTGACGGCGTTCCGCTCGGCGACTGCGCGGGCGTGTTCCTCTCCGTCGCGAAAGGATGCCCGGATGTTCTCGGCTGTGACGCCCTCCTGGTCAGCAAGCACGGTCTGGGAGATCGTGCGCAGCACGTCGGCGTAGGAATGGAATGACGCACCCACCGTGTGCCGGGAGGCGACTGCGGCGGACAGGACGGCCAGCGCGGAAGAGTTCGGCCATTGGTGGCCCACCAGGACGGGTGCCCACTGGTCGCCGGGAAGGTCGCTCATGGTCGGCGATGTTAGGCACCGGCGCGCCCGGGCGGTATTCACCCGATCGTGGGACCATGAATGACGTGCGCCGAACTCTTCTATCGCTGGGCGCTGCACTCGGTGCAGTGGTGGTTTCGCTGGCGTCATCGCCGCCGAGCGTTGCGGTGACGCCGTGGTTCGATGCCCAGGTCGGCGCCGCGACGCAGGTGCTCTCCGTCGTCGGAACCGGCGGCTCGGTCGGCAAGATGGACGTCTGGCAGCGCGGCCCGGCGGGCTGGCAACCGGTCGGCACCGGTATCGGAGTCCACCTCGGTTCGGCCGGCCTGGCGCCGGAGGCCCGCGATAGCGTCCCGGCCACCCCGATGGGGGTCTACAGCCTCGACTTCGCTTTCGGCACCCAACCCAGCCCGGGCGGCGGGCTGAGGTACTACCAGACCACACCGGATTACTGGTGGTCCGCCGACGGGCCGACGTACAACACCATGCAGGTCTGTAAGAAGGCCGACTGTCCCTTCGACACCTCCCCGGCCAGTGGGACCGAGAACCTCTACATCCCGGCCTACGCGCACGCGTTGGTGATGGGCGTCAATAAGGAACGCATCCCGGGCCGCGGCGGCGCGTTCTTCGTCCACACCACCAACGGCGGACCGACGGCCGGTTGTGTCGCACTCGACGACGCCACCCTGGTCAAGATCATCGGGTGGTTGCAGCCGGGCGCGGTGATCGCGATCAGCCAGTGATCAGGCCAGTGCCGAGCCCGGTGTCAGCTTGAAGTTGGTTCCCTCCAGCGATTGGGTGACCTCGAAGGTCCGCTGGTAGCCGGTGGCGCAGATCTTCCAGCCGTCCTCGGTCTTGCGGTAGCGATCGTGATAGAACGCCGCGCCGAACAGCAGGAAGTTGAACTCGGGCACGATGACCCGATCCTGCAGGTACCAGGTGCCCTCGGCCTCGTCGTAGTCGTCAACCGTGATCTCCGGGTGGGTCACCCGGTGCTCGGTGAAGACCGTCGCCGGCATCGAGGTGCTCATGAACTCCACCAGATCCGTCTTGTTGGTGAACCGGTGCTCCTTGCCCAGCGAGGAGCCGTACTCGCCCACGATGTCATCGGTCAGGGTGTCGGCGAAGTCGTCCCAGTGCTTGGTGTCCAGCGCCCGCAGGTAGCGGTACTTCACTCGTTTGATCGCCTCTATTGTCTCCAGATCAGCCATGATCGACATTGCAGCACACCTACCGGCGGTCTCAACTAACTTTGAGCAGGTGAGCTATTCCACCAGCCGATTCGCCACGCTGTCCCGTGCCGAGTTGACCATCCTGGTTCCGGAACTGCTGCTGATCGGGCAGCTGATCGACCGGTCTGGAATGGCTTGGTGCATCCAGGCTTTCGGGCGCGAGGAGATGCTCCAGATCGCGATCGAGGAGTGGGCCGGCGCCAGCCCGCTCTACACCCGGCGGATGCAGAAGGCGCTGAACTACTCCGGCGTCGACATCATCACCATCTTCAAGGGGCTGCAACTCGACATCGGCGCCCCGCCGCAGTTCATGGATTTCCGCTACACCGTGCACGACCGCTGGCACGGTGAGTTTCACCTGGACCACTGTGGTGCGCTGCTCGACGTCGAGCCCATGGGCCCGGACTACGTCCGGGGTATGTGTCATGACATCGAGGATCCCACCTTCGACGCCACCGCGGTGGCCACCAACCCCAAAGCCCAGGTGCGGCCCATCCACCGGCCGCCACGGATGCCGGCCGATCGATTTCCGCACTGCGCCTGGACAGTGATCATCGACGAGTCCTATCCCGACGCGGTCAGCATTCCGGCGCTCGACATCGTTGCGCAGACCAACGCGGCCACCTGGCCATTGGCGCCGATCGACGCATCGGACGACGGCCGCGGCGACTATGCCGGACCGCTGCTGAGCGACTTCGAGTTCGGCGCGTACTCGCACTCTGCGCTGGTCCGCATCGCCGACGAGGTCTGCCTGCAGATGCATCTGCTCAACCTCTCCTTCGGTATCGCGGTGCGCGCCCGAGCGGGGGCGGACGATGATCTGGCGACGTCGATCCGCACCAAGCAACTCACCGGCATCGCCGGGGTTGCCGCCGAACGGATCCGCCGTGCACTGAATCTGCCCGCCGATATCGCCGGCCTGGCCGCCGTCCTGGAGTTTCATCCGCTGCTGAACCCGGCCGGCTACGTGGTGGCCGAGATCGAGGATGGACGACTGCACGTGCATTCCTCGCCGGCCCACGCCGACGGCACCTGGATCGCGCTGTGCTCGCCGGCCTCGACGCAGCCCCTGCAGGCGATCGCCACCGCCGTCGACCCGCACCTGATCGTCCGGGTGACCGGTACCGCCACCGACTGGACAGCGGAGTTCGAGACCACCGGCGCACAACTGGAGGATTCACCGGAGGTGGCGGTCACCAAGTTCAGCCACGGCGCAGCCTTCGAGTTCCAGCCGCGCCGGTCCCTGCCCCTTACCGTGCTCTAACCGGTTTCGCTGGCGGCGAAGTTGTCGACGCGGCAGCAAACTCGGCGCACACTGGCGGGTATGGATAACAACGGGCCGTTCGGGTTCGACCCCGAAGATCTCGACCGCGTCGTCCGTGAGGCGGGCGAGGGACTCCGCGACGCCTTCGGCAAGATGCTCAACTCGTCTGGCCAGGGCGCCGGTTTCGGAATGCTGTTCGACCAGTTCCTGAAGCCGGGCGCGCGGCCCACGTCCAGGCCGCGTCCGCAGCCGGAGACCGCCGGTGAGGCCGGCGACGGGGTGTGGGCGATCTACATCTCCGATCACGACGGCAAGGCCCATGTCGAGCAGGTTTACAAGTCCGAGCTCGACGCACTGCGGGCCAATAAGCACAACACCGACACCAACCGAAATGTGCGCTTCCTGCCGTACGGAATCGATGCCAGCGTTCTCGACGCCAGCCTCGGTGAGCCGGAATCGGACGGTGAAGACGAAGCTCAAGCTACGGACTGATCAGCCCGGGTGATGGCAGGCCACCCGGTGGGTGTCCGGCGCCTCGACCAATGCCGGTTCGGCACGCCGGCAGATATCCGTCACTGACGCGCAGCGGGTGTGGAATCGGCAGCCCGGTGGCGGGTCGATCGGACTGGGAACATCGCCGTCTAGCGTGATCCTTTCCCGTACGGCGTTCTTCCGTGGATCGGGTATGGGGACTGCGGACAGCAGCGCGTGGGTGTACGGGTGCAGCGCGCGGGTATAGAGCGAATCGGCGTCGGCTTCCTCAACGATCTTGCCGAGGTACATCACCGCAACGCGGTCAGAGACGTGCCGGACCACGCCGAGATCGTGGGCAACGAACAGGTACGCCATTCCGAACTCGCGCTGCAGATCCTCGAGCAGATTGATGATCTGCGCCTGCACTGAGACGTCGAGCGCGGACACCGGTTCGTCGGCGATGATGAGCCGGGGTTTAAGGCCGACCGCGCGTGCGATCCCGATGCGCTGACGCTGTCCGCCGGAGAACTCGTGTGGATACCGGTTGTAATGCTCGGCCTGTAATCCCACCCGATCGAGCAGATCCTGCACCAGGCGCTTGAGTTCGGCGCCCTCGGCGAGACCGTGTAACTGAATCGGTTCACCGATGATCTGCCCCACCCGTTTGCGTGGATTGAGCGATGCGAACGGATCCTGGAAGATCATCTGCATCTCACGGCGCAGCGGACGAAGTTCGCGTGCGGAACGGCCCACCAGTTCCTGACCGTCGAATCGAACCGAACCCGAGGTCGGCGCGGTCAGCTGCAAGATGGTCCGGCTCAGTGTGGACTTGCCGCAGCCGGATTCGCCAACCAAACCAAGTGTTTCGCCGGCGCGAAGCATCAGACTCACGCCGTCGACGGCGCGCACCCGCGCCACCTCACGGTCGACGACAATCCCGGACTTGATCGGAAAGTGCTTGACCAGATCGGTGACCTCCAGCAGTGGCGCATCAGTCATCGCGCGCCCACCTTCGCTTCATCGGTGAGCCAGCATCGATCCAGATGGTCGCCGTCGCCCACCAACGGCGGGGGCTCGGAGCAGTCGTCGAAGGCGAAGGTGCAGCGGGCGGCGAACCGGCAGCCGACGGGCGGGTCGAGCAGGGATGGCGGGTGACCGGGGATCTGCGGCAGCCGGTCGGGCCGGGGTTCGTCGAGCCGGGCGATCGAACCCAACAACCCCCAGGTGTAGGGGTGTCTGGGCCGGTAGAACAGATCCTCCAGCGGGGCTTCCTCGACCACCTGGCCGGCGTACATCACCACGACCTTGTCGGCGAGGTCGGCGACGACGCCGAGATCGTGCGTGATCAGCAGAACCGAAACATTCCTCTCACGGTTGAGTGTTCTCAACAGGCTCAGGATCTGGGCCTGGATGGTCACGTCCAGCGCAGTGGTGGGTTCATCGGCGATCAGCAATTCGGGTTCCAGTGCCAGCGCCATGGCGATCATCACCCGCTGCCGCATACCGCCGGAGAACTCGTGCGGGTAGTCGCGCACTCTGCGCTCGGGATTGGGGATGCCGACGGAGTGCAGTAACTCCACGGCGCGGGCCAGGGCGTCCTTCTTCGATATGTCGCGATGGGCGCGGATGGCCTCGGCGATCTGGTCGCCGACGCGGTAGACCGGGTTCAGTGAGGTCATCGGATCCTGAAACACCATCGCGATGCGTTCGCCGCGAATTTCGCGCAATCGTTCATCGGGCATCGTCACCAGGTCGCGCCCGTCGAAGGTGGCCGTGCCGCTGATCGTGGCATTGGGGGAGCGGGTCAGCCCGATCAGTGTTTGAGCCGTAACGCTTTTGCCGCAGCCGGACTCGCCCACGATGGCGACGACCTGTCCGGGCTCGATGTCGAAAGACACCCCGTCGACCGCCCGCACCACACCTTCATCGGTGGCGAATGCGACGCGCAGGTCCTGCACCCTGAGGATCGGACTCATGCCGGCGCCGCCTCGCCGAGTCGGATACGTGGATCGAGGAACGCGTAGAGGATGTCGACGACGGCGTTGAACAGCACGATGAAGAAGGCTCCGAACATCGTCACCGCCATCAGCGGCGGAAGGTCGAGCTTGCCGATCGCCTGACCGGCGTAGAGACCCACGCCGTTGAGGTTGAACACCGTCTCGGTCAGGATCGTGCCACCGCCGACCACCGCTCCGAAGTCCAGGCCGAAGAGCGTGACGATCGGAATCATCGAGTTGCGCAGCACATGCCGCAGTCGAACCTGCCGCTCGCTGAGGCCCTTTGCGCGCGCCGTGCGCACATAATCCTCGTTCATCACGTCGACCATGTTGGAGCGCAGCACTCTGCTGTAGAAACCGACGTAGAGAACCGCGAGTGTCAGCCACGGCAGGATCAGGTGGTAGAGCCACTGCCCGGGATTCTCGGTCAGCGGTACGTAGCTTCCGGTTGGGAATATCGGGATCTTGAAGCTGAAGTAGTAGAGCAGGATCGCGGCCAGCCAGAACACCGGTAGCGAGATGCCGATCATGGATAGGACGGTCAGGGTCCGGTCGGTGAAACTTCCGGGATGTACGGCGCTGAGATAGCCGAACCAGATCGCCAGCACCATCCACAGCAGTGCGGCGCCGATACACAGCGAAAGTGTGACCGGCAGACCGCTCCAGATGTGCTGTGCCACATTCTGATCACTGGCATATGAAGTCAGCTTGCCGGTGAAGATCTGCTTCATCATGGTCAGATACTGGATGGGAAGAGGTTGATCCAAGCCGAGGTCGGCGCGGACCCGCGCAATCAGTGCCGGGTTGGCATTCTTGCCGGCGATTCGGGCCGCCGGATCGGAGTTGGGGATCACATTGAAGATGAGGAACACGATGACCGAGATCGCGAACAGCACCGTGATCATCCCGATCAGCCGTCTTACGGCGAAGCGGATCATGATCAGCGCCCCAGCCGAATCTGGGCGCGGGGATCCAGTGCGTCGCGCAGACCGTCCCCGAACACGTTGAGTGACAAAACTGTGAGCACGATCATCAGACCGGGAACGATGGTCAGGTGCGGCGCGGTGTAGATGGTCTGATAGCCGTCGGCGATCATGGTGCCCCAGGATGCATTCGGTGGCCGCACGCCCGCGCCCAGGAATGACAGTGCTGACTCCAGCAGCATGTTGTTGGCGATGTTGAGCGCTGAGAAAACGATGACGGTCGAGATGATGTTGGGTAGCAGCTCGGAGATCATGACCCGTAGTGGTCCCTTGCCTGCGGCCACCGCGGCCTCGACGAACTCCTTCTCCCGAAGCGCCAGGATCTCGCCGCGTATCGGCCGGGCCATATACGGCACGTAGACCACGCCGATGATCAGGATCGGAATCCACAGTGAATCCCCGGCGATCTGTAGGCCGCCGATCCGCAATCCGCCGAGGGCCAGCGTGGTACCCAGTGCGATACCCAGAAGCAGCACCGGGAACGCCCAGACCACATCGAGGATTCGGGAGAGCACCGAGTCGACCCAACCGCGGTAGTAGCCCGCCAGCACCCCGACGGTGACCGCGAGCAATGTGGTGATCACGGCGGCGAGAACACCGATGTAGATGGACGTCCGGCCGCCGTACATCAGCCGCACCATCACATCCCGGCCGTTCTGGTCAGCCCCCAGCAGATAGCGGCCGCGCAGACCGGGCCCCAGTGGGGTCCCGTCAGGTGCGACCACGTCGGTCAACTGGCCGCCGACCAGAACCTTGTCGGTGATGTGATTCTGGTTCGGCCCGGTGTGCGCGACGTGGTCTGCCCAAAGTGGGGCCGCCAGGCAGAACACCACGATGAGCACAAACAGCACACCGAAGAGGACTGCGAATCGGTTACGCCGCAGCCGAACCCCGGCCAGCTGCCAAGGGCTGCGCCCGCCGAGCGCGCTGGTGTTCAAATCACTTCAAGGCGAACGAGGTGTAGTCGTGGGCGAACAACAGGTGGTAGTACACCTGGTCGAAGTTCATCCGCTCCGAAACGAAGGTCGAGAACTCCTCGTTGCCGTAGGGCGCCCACACCGCCTGTTCCATATAGGACTTGTCCAGCTCGGCATACTGCTTCCTGGCCTCGTCGGTGAGCTGTCCGGTGCGCAGCTCATCCATCTTGGTGTCGTTGGCCGCTATAGCGGCCTGCGAGAAGTTGTTGTTGTTCGTCGGCAGGATGTTCTCGCCGTTGAGCAACGGTCGGAAGAAGTCATCGGGGTGCGGGAAGTCCTGGAACCAGTCGGCGAAGCCGGTGTCGAGATCCGGCGTGGACAGGTTGCCGATAGTGGTGAAGTAGACATCGCCTGAGATCACCTTGAGCTGGGCGTTGAAACCTAGTTCGTTGAGTAGATCGTGGTAGTACTCGCCGATCCGCTTGCGGTCCGGTTCGTCATCGGTCCAGACAGTGATGTCCTTGTCGGCTGGATTCGCTTCGGTCAGAAGCTGTTTGGCCTTGGCCATATCTGGTCCGGGGTACATCGTGAACTCGTCGTAACCGGGCATCCCTGGCGGCAGGATCTGCTGCGTCGGGTGCAGCCTGCCACCGAAGACCCGGTTGAGAGCCTCGGGGTCGATCGCATAGTTGATCGCCTGGCGAACCCGTACATCGTTGAACGGCGCGGTCTTGTTGTTCATCCAGAAGTAGTAGGTGTTGATCGAATTCTCCAGCCGGAAACGGTTGGAGAACTTGGCTTTCACCTCCGACAACCGGTCAGCGTCGGGAGGGCTTTGCATGTAGTCGATCTGGTTCTGCTCCACCCCGGTCACCTGTGCGGAATTGTTCTTGTTCTGGGTGACGGTGATCTTGTCGACCTGGGCATCGGCGACCTCGGTGGCGCCGGCGTCTTTGACGGTCTTGAACTGCGGGTTACGTTCCATGATCAAGCTGTTGGGAGCATCGACCTTGGTGATCACGAAGGGGCCACTCGCCGGCGGTGGGGTGTTGGTCGCATCCTTGTCCAGCGGGGTCGTCGGCGGAACAGGCGCGGCGAATGTCAGCCCCAGAACATTGGTGAATGTGCCATTGGCTTTGTCCAGCGTGATGGTGATAGCGCCGCTGGCGTCGTCGGTGACGATACCGCTGATCGTGTCGGTCTTGCCATCGGCGAAGTCCTTGGTGCCCACGATGCCCTCGTAGAACACCGAGCCACCGGAGTTGGCCTTGAACAACCGCTTGATCGCATAGGTGAAGTCACTGGCCTTGATGGGCGTTCCGTCGGAGTACTTCATATTCGGCCGCAGCGTGAGCTTGTAGGTCATGCCGTCCGGGGAGATCTCCGGCATGGCCGTGGCCAGACCCGGAACCACGCCGGTGCCGGCGTCACCCCTGGCGTGCCGGTAGGTCAGCAGTGGCGTGTAGGTATTCCACAGCACCTCCCAGCCCTCGACGGTGTAGGACAGCTGCGGATCGACGTAGTCCGGGAAGGAGGTCATGGTGACGTTGATGTCCCCACCGCCCGCCCCGGTGCCGGAGGCGCCGGGACTCGTCTTACCGCCGCAGCCCGTGACGCCCCAGACGGCAACCGCGGTGATCCCCACAATCGTGACTGTCCGACGCAGCATGCCCATGGCGCTCCTTCATGATGAGATTCGGTGCGGACGTTCGGTGGAATCACTGTGCCTCAGCTGCCGACTTTTGGCGCGGTAACCGTTAGCTTCGCCGGCCGGGATGGCCCGGCGGCCGACCAGCGGCCGGGGTTGCAACGGCGATGCGGCCGTGAGGTCGGCGGCGAAATTGCGCACCCCCTCGCCGATCGCGGTGATCAGCTCTCGCGTCGCGGTGGCGGGGTCGATTCGCGGCAGGATGCTCGCCGTCGTCGGGGTGCCGGGGCTGATGGAGCGGTCGTAGCCCCAGTCCACCATCACCGTCAGCGCCGGCTCGACCAGATCCAGCAGCGGTGCGGCAAAACCGATGTCGTACAACGGCATCAGCAGCGGCAGATGCTCAGTCTTGAGGGTGATGTAGGTGATCGCCCCGACCGTCGTATCGGGTAGTGCACGGGGTCCGTCGAGTGTGGCGGGAAAGTAGTTCCCGTGCACGATCGACCCGGTTAAAAGGGCATTTAGTACTGCGAGCACATTGAGCGGGTAGGTCGGGAAGTCCGAGAAGAAGTCGTACTCCCAGCTGAGATCGGTTGTGGTGTAGGCCGTTTGAAGTGGTGTGGATCCGTCCATCGGGATGTCGAAGATCGGGATGTATGCCCCGGCGAATCGCTGCAGGATTCCGCCGTTCGGTCGGTTCGGGTTACCCAGCAGAAAGAACTCCAGCTGCTCTGCCGACGGTGCGTCACCGGTCCGGCTCTGAAGATCGCGCATCTCTCGGACCATGACGTTGGCACTCGACGAGTAGCCGAAGGCGACCAGTTTCTCATCCGGTCGAAGCGTCGGCAGCGTGGCGTTGATGGCCCCGACAAAGTTGCGCAGCCCCTGCTGCTGGGACGGTTCGTAGGGGGTCCTGCCGAGGATGCGCGGCAGGACGTCTGCCGGCCATTCGACCGGAATGAAATCCCACCCGAAATAGGGCGAACCAGGGTTGTTCCGGGTGTCGATATAGCCGTGGCCGAAACTGCCCACGGACCGGAACGGGTCGAGGTTCGGGGCCGGATACCAGGGATCGCCGCCGAGCTCCTGCTGGATCGCGGGCTTGAGGGCGGTGCCGTTGTACGTGCCACCCATAACGAGCAGGGTGCTGGTCACCAACTGAATCGTCGTGCTCACCGTTGAAGTGAGCGACAGCGCGAGGGCGCCGGCGGCAGCCGCGAATCCGGTCGCGAAATACCGCCCGATCGGGAGGGTGCCGTTACCCACGTTGCAAGCTAAACAGACAATTTCCAGCAAACCCCGATTTTTTGGGTTTTTGCACCTAGACGACATTTCCCGGGGTCCGGCGGCATAGCCAATTGGGGTTTTCAAGCGGCCCCGGATGCAGCCGCACCCACCGTCGGGCTTTAGAGTTGTGGCCATGCCCGACTTCGACCGTCGCAGTCTTATGTTGATGGCCGGTCTAGGCGTCGCCGCCGTTGCGATTCCTACACCCGAGGCCGAAGCCGACCCGGGACCGGATATGCCGCCGGGTCCCGAAGCGCCGATCGCTCCGCCGGCGGCGGCAGCAGCGCCCGGATATATCGGTGACGACTTCAACGGCCCCGCCGGCTCTGCGCCCGACCCGGCCCTGTGGAGCATCGCCCAATTCCGTGAGCTCATCAAGAACCCGGTGTTCTGGGACCGCCCGGAGAACATGGGCCAGTACAGAGACGACCGCGAGCATGTCTTCCTCGATGGCAACGGGAACCTGGTGATCCGGGCCACCCGGGACGGCGACGGCAGGTACACCAGCGGCAAGGTGGTGGCCAACTTCGGCGCGCCCATCAACAACACCTTCGAGGCACGAGTGAAGTTCAACTGCCTCACCCCGGGCGCGTGGCCGGCCTGGTGGCTGTTGAACGACAACCCCGAACGTGGTGGCGAAGTCGACCTCATTGAGTGGTACGGCAACCAGGACTGGCCGTCGGGAACCACCGTTCACGCCACCCTGGACGGCACCTCGCACGCCACCCGCAACGTTCCGGTAGACAGCAACTGGCATACCTGGCGCATGACGTGGAACTTCTCCGGCATGTACTTCTGGCAGGACTACCGTCCGGGGATGAAGCCGTACTGGGAGGTGCCGGCCGGTTCGATCGAGGGGTGGCCCTTCAACGATCCGGGATACGAGCTGCGGCCGGTGTTCAACCTGGCCGTCGGCGGATCGGGCGGCCGGGATCCCCGGCCCGGCAACTACCCCGCCGAGATGCTCGTCGACTGGGTGCACATCTTCCCGGGCTAAATCCACCCCGCAGGCCGTCGTCGCGACTTATGGTTCCCGCGTGGACATTCTCATCATGATCCTGCTGTTCGTGATCGCGCTGCTGGTGTGGCGGGGTGCCAAGCGTGGCCTGGTCATCTGCCTCTGGGCGGTCGGCGTGGTCGCGATGATCGGGCTATTCCGGTACCACGTCACCTCCACCCTTGATCTGAGCTTCTGATGGTCGAGGAACACCCCGGCAAGCCGGGCGGAATCTGGGGGTTCATCACCTACTGGGGTCTGCACGCCTGGGTGCTGGCCTACACGGTGGTGATGTTGAGCGCGTTCTTCATTCAGTTCGTCAAGGGCGAATTCCCGTGCCCGCTGTGCATGCTGCAGCGCTACGGAATGATCCTGGCCACCATCGGCGCACTGTTCGTGATCATGCAGGCGCGTCGCGGCACATTGACCATCGCGCGCTACGCGCAGGGCCTCGGTATGGGTCTCATCGCGGTTCTCGCCGGAGCGTCGGTGTCGGTGCGCCAGATCGAACTGCACATCCTGCCGGGCGACCCCGGATACGGTGAGCCCTTCCTGCGGCTGCACCTCTATACGTGGGCATTCGTCACGTTCGCCATCGTGATGATCTACATCGGGGCGATGCTCATGCTGATGCCCAAGGGAATCCCGGCGGCACCGGCGGCCGGCAGCGCGGGATGGAAGCTTTCGACGGCCATCATCTGGCTGTTCATCGCCGTCGTCGCCGCCAACGTCGTAGCGATCATCTTTCTGGAGGGCTTCGCCGC
>NZ_JBPCSX010000158.1:0-6505 GCF_051006775.1 Mycobacterium sp. | reverse complement strand
CGGTGCAACGGCACAGATTTAGCTATCAGCGGTTGCGGCTTCGGCGGGCGCCGGCGCGGCATCCGCGGCGGCGTCGTCGTCGACCGGGATCAGCGAGATCTTGCCGCGGTTGTCGATATCGGCGATCTCGACCCGCAGCTTGTCGCCGAGCTTGACGACGTCGTCGACCTTGTTGACCCGCTTGCCCCTGCCCAGCTTGGAGATGTGGACAAGGCCGTCGCGACCGGGCAGCAGCGAGACGAACGCACCGAAATCCGTTGTCTTGACGACGGTTCCGAGGAACCGCTCCCCGACCTTCGGCAGCTGCGGGTTCGCGATGGCGTTGATCATGTCGATCGCAGCCTGCGCGGACGCGCCATCGGTGGCGCCCACGAACACCGTGCCGTCGTCCTCGATCGAGATCGAGGCGCCGGTCTGCTCGGTGATCGAGTTGATCATCTTGCCCTTGGGTCCGATGACCTCGCCGATCTTGTCCACCGGCACCTTGATGGCGGTGACCCGCGGCGCGTAGGGGCTCATCTCGTCGGGCTCGTCGATCGCCTCGGCCATCACTTCGAGGATGGTGGTCCGGGCGTCCTTGGCCTGCGCCAGGGCGCCGGCCAACACGCTTGACGGGATGCCGTCGAGCTTGGTGTCGAGCTGCAGGGCGGTGACGAAGTCCTTGGTGCCGGCGACCTTGAAGTCCATATCGCCGAAGGCGTCTTCGGCACCCAGGATGTCGGTCAGCGCGACGTAGCGCGTCTCACCGTTCACCTCGTCGGACACCAGACCCATGGCGATACCGGCGACTGGTGCCTTGAGCGGCACACCGGCGTTCAGCAGTGACAGCGTCGAGGCGCATACCGAACCCATCGACGTCGAGCCGTTGGAGCTCAGCGCCTCCGAGACCTGACGAATCGCGTACGGGAACTCCTCGACGCTCGGCAGCACCGGCATCAGGGCACGCTCGGCGAGCGCGCCGTGGCCGATCTCGCGCCGCTTGGGCGAGCCGACGCGGCCGGTCTCACCGGTCGAGTACGGCGGGAAGTTGTAGTGATGCATGTAGCGCTTGGACTTCTCCGGCCCCAGCGAGTCGATCTGCTGGGCCATCTTGACCATGTCCAGGGTGGTGACACCCATGATCTGGGTCTCGCCGCGCTCGAACAACGCGCTGCCGTGCGCCCGCGGGATGATCGCGACCTCGGCACTCAGCGAGCGGATATCGGTGATCCCGCGGCCGTCGATGCGGAAGTGATCGGTCAGGATGCGCTGGCGAACCAACTTCTTGGTCAGCGAGCGGTAAGCGGCGCCGATCTCCTTCTCACGACCGGCGAACGCCTCGCCGAGCTTGCCGAGAACCTCGGCCTTGATCTCATCGGTGCGGTCGTTGCGCTCGGTCTTACCGGCGATCTGCAGGGCGGCGGCGAGATCGTCACCACCGGCCGAGACCACAGCGGCGTAGACATCGTCCTGGTAGTCCGGGAACAGCGGGTAGTCGGCGACGGGCTTGGCCGCCTTCTTTGCCAGTTCCTGCTGTGCGTCACACAGCGCTGCGATGAACGGCTTGGCGGCCTCAAGGCCCTCTGCCACAACGCTTTCGGTGGGCGCGGTCGCGCCACCGGCGATCAGCTCGATGACCCTGTCGGTGGCCTCGGCCTCGACCATCATGATCGCCACGTCGTTGGCGGTCTTGCGGCCCGCGACGACCATGTCGAAGACGGCGTCCTCGAGCTGCTCGACGGTCGGGAACGCGACCCACTGGCCTTTGATGAGGGCGACGCGAACGCCACCAACCGGACCGGAGAACGGCAGGCCGGCGATCTGGGTGGACGCCGAGGCGGCGTTGATCGCCAGCACGTCGTAGAGATCGTTGGGATCCAGGCTCAGGATCGTGACGACGACCTGGATCTCGTTGCGCAGGCCCGAGACGAACGTCGGGCGCAGCGGCCGGTCGATCAGACGGCAGGTCAGGATGGCGTCGGTGGAGGGACGGCCCTCACGACGGAAGAACGAACCGGGAATGCGGCCCGCCGCGTACATCCGTTCCTCGACGTCGATGGTCAGCGGGAAGAAGTCGAAATGCTCCTTGGGTGCCTTGCCGGCGGTGGTCGCCGACAGCAGCATGGTCTCGTCGTCGAGGTAGGCGACGACTGCGCCGGCGGCCTGCTGGGCCAGCCGGCCGGTCTCGAATCGGATGGTGCGGGTGCCGAAGCTCCCGTTGTCGATGGTGGCGGTTGCTTCGAATACGCCTTCGTCGATTTCAGCGACAGACATGTAGTCCGTACGGCCTTTCTGGGAATCACTGTTCTTTTTTGGCGCCACCAGCCAACCCGGGCGGCCCGAGGGGGCGCCGGGTTGCTGAAGCTGCCTGGATACGGCTACGGCCGTCGATCGAAGCGGCCGGGCTGGATGTGTGGTCAAGCCCGGCAGCCACTACCGAAGACCGCCCGATCAGGGAAGCCTCGCTGGGAGACGCAGGAACGGAGCACGCAGGTGTGCGTGACCGCACCCGATGTTCGAGCCGGTGAAAGCACTCGTAACGATCATGAGTTTACACGGAGCAGCCAGGGAAAACCCAATGCCGCCCCGGTGTCAGCGGCGCAGGCCCAGACGTTCGATCAGCGAACGGTAGCGGGCCACGTCGACCTGGGCGATGTACTTGAGCAGCCGGCGCCGACGGCCGACCAGCAGCAGCAGACCGCGGCGCGAGTGGTGATCGTGCTTGTGCTGCTTGAGGTGCTCGGTCAGATCCGAGATCCGCTTGGTGAGCATCGCGACCTGGGCTTCCGGCGAACCGGTATCGGTCTCGTGCAGGCCGTACTGGCCCAGGATTTCCTTCTTCTGCTCAGTGGTCAACGCCACGAAATACGCTCCATCAGTCGGTACCGCGAAATTCGAGATCGCACCAGGCCACCGCGGACTGCAGCACTGCGCGTCTCAGAGACTACCAATGCCAACCACCGGGCGGCTAATCGCATGGTCAGCCCGGATTCAGCCCAGAATCAGCTCTGAGCGGCCAGAATCGCCCGGGCCTTGTCGGTGTCGCGGCCCATGGCCACGATCAGGTCGTCGACCGAGCCGAATTTCTTCTGACCTCGGATGCGGGCCACGAAGTCCACCGCAACGTGCTGGCCGTACAGGTCGGCCTCGGTGTCGAGGACGAAGGCTTCCACGGTGCGGGTGCGGCCGGAGAACGTCGGATTGGTGCCCACCGAAACCGCCGAGGAATAGCGCTTGCCGGGCACGACCGTTCCGGTCCCCGGACTCGCCGTTGAATTACTCCGACCGAGCACGGTGAACCAGGCCGCGTAGACGCCGTCGGCGGGGATGGCCGAGTGCATCGGCGGGGCCACATTGGCGGTCGGGTATCCCAGACCCTTCCCCCGGCCCTCACCGCGAACCACCACACCCTCGACCCGGTGTGGACGGCCGAGGGCCTCGGCGGCCGCAACCATGTCACCAGCGTCGACGCAGGACCGGATGTAGGTCGAGGAGAACGTGACCTTCTCGCTCTGGTGCTGGTCAGCCACCAGGGACACCGTGTCTACCGCGAAGCCGAAGCGCTCCCCTGCTTTTCGCAGGGTGCCGACATTGCCGGCGGCCTTCTTGCCGAAGGTGAAGTTCTCACCGACCACCACTTCGACGACGTGCAGGCGCTCGACAAGCAGCTCGTGGACGTAGCGCTCCGGGGTGAGCTTCATGAAGTCCGTGGTGAACGGCATCACCAGGAAAACGTCGATACCCATTTCCTCGGCCAGCTCGGCCCGGCGGGTCAGGGTGGTCAGTTGGGCGGGGTGGCTACCCGGGAACACCACCTCCATCGGGTGCGGGTCGAATGTCATCAGCACCGAAGGCACCCCGCGGGACCGGCCGGCTTTGACCGCGCGAGCGATGAGTTCGGCGTGACCGCGGTGCACACCGTCGAAAACCCCGATGGTCAGCACGCAGCGGCCCCAGTCCGAGGGGACGTCGTCCTGTCCGCGCCAGCGCTGCACGCTCCTAAGGGTACGGCGCGGCCGCCGGGTCCTGCATCGTCGCCGGGCGGATCACCATTCGCCCACTCCTCCTCAGGACGTTCCGTCCTGCATCGTCGCCGGGCGGATCACCACCACCGACTTCGTCCGGTCGCCGTGATCCTCCAGCAGCGCCATCACCCGGCCGGCCGGATCGGTCGCGGCGTACACCCCGGCGACACCTGCCGCAGGAAGCGGCCGTCCGTGGCCGGCGTCCTCCGCTTCGGCCGCGGTGATGTCGCGGCGCGGGAAGGCCAGCAGGCAGGCCTGGTCGAGCGTGTAGCTCAGCGACGGCTGCTCAGCGAGTTCCTCCAGGGTGCGTGCATGGTCGAGGCCGTAGCCACCGACGCGGGTGCGCCGAAGTGCCGTCAGATGCCCGCCGACCTTCAGCGTCTCGCCCAGGTCGCGGGCAAGTGCCCGGATGTAGGTGCCCGATGAGCAGTCCACCTCGACGTCGACATCGACGAACTCGCCCTCGCGGCGGATGTCCAGCACCTCGAAGCGATCGACGCGAACCCGGCGCTCTGCCAGTTCAACCTTCAGGCCCTCGCGGGCGAGTTGGTAGGCCCGCTTGCCGTCGACCTTGATCGCGCTGACCGCCGACGGCCGCTGGGAGATCTCGCCGCGTAGCGGCGCGATGCCCGCGCGAATCTCCACATCGCTGATCGCCCGAGCCGAAACATCCTGAACCACTTCACCGTCAGCGTCATCGGTATTGGTGCTGCGTCCCAGCCGGATGGTCGCGGCGTACGACTTGGCCGTTCCACTGACCAGGCCGAGAATCTTGGTCGCGCGTTCGATACCGACGACGAGCACCCCGGTGGCCATCGGATCCAGGGTGCCGGCGTGGCCCACCTTGCGGGTGCCGAAGATCCGCCGACACCGACCCACCACATCGTGGCTCGTCATACCGGCAGGCTTGTCGACGACGACGATTCCCGGAGATGGACTCACAGCACGATCGCCGTCAGCGCCAGACCGCCGGCCACCGACCAGCGCCCGGACAGCTCACGAAGTGGCGGACCCGACCTGGCGGCGGGGTCGATCAGAATCCGGGAGACGAAGTGGCCGGACGCCCCGGCGGAATCGACCTCGAAGGTGATGTGCGCGTCCTCGAAGCCAAGCCACCGCTGCGTCAGCGGAAACCACGCCTTATAGGTGGCCTCCTTGGCGCAGAACAGGATTCGATCCCAGTGCAGGCCGGTCGGCAACGCACCGATCTCGTGGCGCTCCACCGGCAGACTGATCGCCTCCAGGACCTTGTCCGGCAGCACGTCATGCGGCTCAGCATCGATTCCCAGCGAGCGCACGCCCGAACTGCGGGCGACCACCGCGCCGCGGTACCCCCGACAGTGGGTGAGACTGCCCACCACCCCGGCAGGCCACTGGGGTTCGCCCTTCTCCCCCTTGAGAATCGGAGCGGGCGGCACTCCGAGCGCCTCCATCGCCAATCGCGCACAGTGCCGCGCCGTGATGAACTCGCTACGCCGTTTGTCCACCGACCGCGAGATCAGCGCCTCCTCCTCGGGCAGCGCCAGCAGATGCGGCGGATCGTCGTAGAGCTCGGCGTAGAACACCGCACCGCCCTCGGGCAGCACCGCGGGCATCAATTCGCTCATCCGCGCCTGCTTCGCACCCGGTCCCGGAACTTCTCCGATTGCTCGCGCATCTCGGGGGTGACGACGAAATGACCGCCGAACTCATTGAGATAGCCCGGGGCGTAGTCCGGGTCGGGCAGGATCTGCCGCAACCAGCGGTACGGCTTGCGGCGATGCCATTCCCGCGGATAACCCACCGACACCTCTTCAAACCTGACTCCGTCGTACCAGGTGGTGCGTGGTATGTGCAGATGGCCGTAGACCGAGCACAGCGCGTTGTACCGGGTGTGCCAGTCGGCGGTCTCGGTGGTACCGCACCACAGCGAGAACTCCGGGAAGAACAGCACGTCGCACGGCTCACGACGCAACGGGAAGTGGTTGACCAGAACAGTCGGCACCATCCAGTCGAGCTCGTCGAGCCGGGACCTGGTGTATTTCAATCGATCCCGGCACCACGCGTCGCGGGTGGCATACGGCTCACAGGACAGCAGGAACTCGTCGGTACATACGACGTTGCGCTCCCTGGCCACCGCCAGGCCCTCGGCCTTGGTTGTCGTACCCGCGGGCAGGAAGGTGTAGTCGTAGAGCAGGAACATCGGCACGATGGTGGCCGGACCGCCCTGTTCGGTCCACACCGGAAAGGGATGCTCGGGCGTGATGACACCGATCTGGTCGCACATCTCGACGATGTAGTCATAGCGGGCCCGGCCGAACACCTGCATCGGGTCCTTGCCGGTGGTCCACAATTCGTGGTTACCCGGCACCCAGATCACTTTGGCGAACCGGCGCCGCAACAGGTCCAGCGACCACAGGATGTCATCGGTGCGTTCAGCGACGTCGCCGGCCACGATCAGCCAGTCGTCCGGTGTCGCGGGGTACAGCGACTCGGTCACCGGCTTGTTGCCGGTGTGACCG
>NZ_JBPCSX010000157.1:0-2588 GCF_051006775.1 Mycobacterium sp. | reverse complement strand
GTTGGCGGTCACCGAACTGCTCATCGATGCACTGGCGGCCATGAACTTGTCCTGGCCGCCGCCGGACTTCGACGTCGAGGCCGAGCGGGCCAAGGTCGCCGCGCTCTAGCCCGGATTTTTCGTGCCGGTGGGGTTCAGCGGCGGTAATCCCTGAAAGGCATTGAGCATCTGCTTTTGGGGAATTGGGGCATGGTTGGCTGTCCCGTGTCGCCGGGTGGGGCGGGCTTTCCTATGGCCGCTGGTCTTTCGGGTCGTCGGGACGGTTGTGTGGTTGTCAGGGGAAGGCGGCGCGGATGCGTTGCCAGGCGGTCGCGATTGCGCCGGCCCAGCGCCAGGTGGCGTCGATACGTAGCCGTAGTTGACGGGCGCCTCGGGTGATGCGGGCCGCGACGTGCAGGACCCGGTAGCGGAAAGCAGGGATCTCACAGCGGGCCAGTTCGGGGGTGTCGGTGAATCCGATCAGTTGGGCCCAGGCGACCAGATCGGCGGCGGCCAGGACGATCTCGAGCCAGGCGGCGTTGGCGTCGAAGCCGTGGCAGGGCAGGTTTCGTAGGCCGGCGGCTTTGGCTTGGCGGATGCGGTCCTCGACGCGGGCGTGTTGGCGGTGGCGCAGTTCCAGGCCGGCCAGCTGTCCCGGGACGACCCCGGGTGTGGTGTCGGTGATGAACGCGGTGACCCGCATGCCGTCGATGTCGGTGAAGCGCAGCTGGGCTCCGGGGTGCGGGCGTTCTTTGCGCAGGATCAGCCGGGTCCCGGCGGGCCAGGCAGAGAGGTTGACCAGTCCGGTGGCCTCGGCCACCCACGCCCCGTCACGAATCTGGCCGCTGGCGTCGATGGCCGGGTACCAGCCGTCGGCGAGGTTGAGGGTGTCCACGGCGTCCCAGATGCGGGCATCGACGGGAAACCCGAAGGAGAAGCCGACCTCGTGATCGCGGCAGGCGGTGGCGAAGCGGTGGGTGGCCCCGGCTGAATCCGAGCGCACCACCACCGCCGGCGCGCCCGGATTGTCCGGGTCGGGGCGCCACTTTGCGGGCAGCGAGGCCAGCGCCTGCTCCAGGACGGTGATGTGGTCGGCGGCGGTGTTGGATCCGGCGTTGCCTTTGCGCAGCAGCCCGGCCAGCGCCTCACCGCCGGCGATCTCCGGGCGGTCCAGGAACGCCAGCAGCGGGTGGTGGCCGAAGGACTTCTTCCAGGTCGGCGCCGCCTCCTGCTTGTTATCGGAGTGGTCGATGACCAGGGTGGCGTCGATGTCGATGTACA
Source organism: Mycobacterium sp. (assembly GCF_051006775.1). Classification (GTDB taxonomy): domain Bacteria; phylum Actinomycetota; class Actinomycetes; order Mycobacteriales; family Mycobacteriaceae; genus Mycobacterium. The sequence continues at coordinate 1,328 of NZ_JBPCSX010000157.1, read as the reverse complement.
GCGGCTGACCACCGGTGGGGGCGGCTCCGGCAGCCCAGGCCGCTGCCCGTGCGGCCGCCCGGGCATCACGAATCTTCGGCAGGTGTGCGGCGTCGATGCGCTGATCCACCAGCCGCCACATCGTCGTCGTGGAAGCCTTGGCCCCGAACACGTGCTCACGATCCCCGCAGAGCTGTCCGACCCCGTCGATGCAGTCCGCCCCGTCAGCGACCGCCGCGGCCAGATCGGCGAACACCGCACCCGGGGCATACGCCCACGGCCCTTTGTAGGTATCGGCCAACACCGCTGTGACCTGCGCCGATAACCCGGTCTGGTCGGCCAGCTCGCGCAGCAGCCCCATACCGGCATGCGACACCACCCCGCGCCCATCGGCAGAGACTTTCACCCGCGAAACCGTCGCGATACTCTTCACCTGCGAAGTGCCTTCCCGTCAGGATGCTTGAACCGTAGAGAAGTCCAATCATTCCTTGCAGGACAGGCACTTTCGCTTATCTACACCCCGCGCCATCCACCGTTTCGCGGAAAATCCGGGTTAGGATGCCGCGATGTCAGCGCATGCTCGACGGCCTTGGTGACCCGCTCGGGATCGGCGGCAATTTTTTGCATACGCCCCAACAACTTCCGAGTCCCGGCGAGGTGCGAGGCATACAACCGGCGATGCTCAGCACTGAGCTGGTCGGCCATCTGGTCGTGGTCGGCGAGAACATCGGCCCACATGTCGGTGCGGATTGGTCCCGGCTCGATGAGTGAGACGGGAATCTTCCATGGCCGCAATTCAATGCGGAGTGCATCGGCGAGTGACTCGATCGCGTACTTCGATGCGTTGTATGCGCCGGTGCCGGGCGTGGTGAACAGCCCACTGACCGACGAGATGAACACCACCCGTCCCTGTGATGAACGTATTTTCGGCAGCACCACCTGGGTCACCGCGATCTGCGCGATGACGTTGACGTCGAACTGCCGCGTTAGATCGTCCAATGCCAGGCCCTCCACCGGACCGTTGACGACGATGCCGGCGTTGTTGACGACGCCGTTCAGTTCAGCGGGAAGCCGCTCGGGAAGCGCTGCGATGGCGGCCCTATCGCTGATGTCGAGAGCGATCGCATGCACGTTGGGCAGAGCATCGAGGTCGCGGAGGGCGGCGTCGGATCGAGCGGTGGCATAGACGGTCCAGCCCCGCCGGCTCATGTGCTCGGTGATCGCTCGCCCGATTCCTCTGCCTGCGCCGGTAACGAGTACGGATGGCATTCGATTCACAACTCCTTGGTCGAAAGTCGCCGCTGCCAGGTCAGCAGGAGCGGGGCCCCGATGGTCTCGAGGGCGATCGC
>NZ_JBPCSX010000156.1:0-3415 GCF_051006775.1 Mycobacterium sp. | reverse complement strand
GTCTGGGCCAGGTAGGTCTTGCCGCAGCCGGTGGGCCCGAGCATCAGGATGTTGGACTTGGCCAGCTCCACCGGCTCGGAACGGGGGTCCCGCTTCTCGCCGGCCTGGATGCGCTTGTAGTGGTTGTAGACCGCGACGGCCAGCGTGCGCTTGGCGGTGTCCTGCCCGATGACGTAGTTCTCCAGGAAATCCCGGATCTCGGCCGGCTTGGGAAGCTCATCGAGTTTCACGTCGTCGTTGTCGGCGAGTTCCTCTTCGATGATCTCGTTGCACAGGTCGATGCACTCATCGCAGATGTAGACGCCGGGGCCGGCGATCAGCTTCTTCACCTGCTTCTGACTCTTTCCGCAGAAGGAGCATTTGAGCAGGTCACCGCCGTCTCCGATGCGTGCCATGGTGGTGAGCCCTACTTCCTTCGCACGGTTGGATAACTACGTCTTGTGTCGGTCCTGTTCGACGCTACCCGCTGGCCCGGCAACCCTCGACCGATAGAGGCGAATAGCGTCTGTGGTATTCGAGAAGATAGCCCGTCACGGGCCTCCGGTCGCTGCGGCGCGGCGGACGTGCCTCTGGCGTGTCGCGCCTGTTACCGAAGCGGAACCCACGCACACCTACCGAGCGGGCCGCTCGCACACCTACCGAGCGGGCCGCTCTCATACCTTCTGAGCGGACAGCTTGCGGTAGGCCAGCACGGTGTCGATGATCCCGTATTCCTTGGCCGCCTCGGCGGTGAGGATCTTGTCGCGGTCGGTGTCCTTGCGGATGACGGCCGCGTCCTTACCGGTGTGGCGGGCCAGCGTCTCTTCCATCAGGGTGCGCATCCGCTCGATCTCGGCGGCCTGAATCTCCAGGTCGGAGAACTGACCCTGGATGACGCCACCGAGCGAGGGCTGGTGGATCAGGATCCTGGCGTTGGGCAGCGCCAGCCGCTTACCCGGCGTGCCGGCGGCCAGCAGCACCGCGGCCGCCGAGGCGGCCTGACCGAGGCAGACCGTCTGGATGTCGGCCCGCACGTACTGCATGGTGTCGTAGATCGCCATCAGCGAGGTGAACGAGCCACCTGGTGAGTTGATGTACATGGTGATATCGCGATCGGGGTCCAGCGACTCCAGCACCAGGAGCTGGGCCATGATGTCGTTGGCCGAGGCGTCGTCGACCTGCACGCCGAGGAAGATGATGCGCTCCTCGAAGAGCTTGTTGTACGGGTTGGACTCTTTGACACCCCAGCTGGAGTGCTCGACGAACGACGGCAGGATGTAGCGCGCCTGCGGTGCGAGGCGGGGGTCCGCCTGAGGTGAGATGTCAGACATTGTTGGCTCCCGAGATGTGCGCGCGGGTGATGACGTGGTCGACGAAGCCGTACTCGAGGGCCTCCTGCGCGGTGAACCAGCGGTCACGGTCGGAATCGGCCTCGAACCGCTCCAGCGGCTGACCGGTGAACTCGGCGTTGAGCCGGAACATCTCCTTCTTGATCAAGGCGAACTGCTCGGCCTGGATCGCGATGTCGGCGGCGCCACCGGTGATACCGCCCAGCGGCTGGTGCATCAGGATCCGGGCGTGCGGCAGCGCGTAGCGCTTGCCCTTGGCGCCGGCGGCCAGCAGGAACTCGCCCATCGAGGCCGCCATTCCCATCGCGTAGGTTGCGACGTCGCAGGGGGCCAGCACCATCGTGTCGTAGATGGCCATCCCTGCGCTGATGGAGCCGCCCGGGGAGTTGATGTAGAGCGAGATGTCCTTGGTGGGGTCCTCGGCGGCCAGCAGCAGGATCTGCGCGCACAGCCGGTTGGCGATGTCATCGTCGACCTGCGAGCCGAGGAAGATGATCCGCTCGGCGAGCAGCCGCTCGTACACCGAGTCGGTGAGGTTCAGCCCAGCCATGCCGGAACGCATGTGAGTCACGACTTCATACCCGCTTTCTCAAACTTGGTCACTCGAACCTGATCGTCTCTGGAATCTGATCTACGCGTCTGACCCTAACCAACCAGGCTGCCGCGTTCTTCCCGCGGCGGCGCGCTTTCGCTCTCGGCGTTACTTCTCGTCGGCGGGAGCCTCATCAGCGGCCTCGTCGGCAGCCCCGGGCGTACCGAAGAACTCGCTGGTGTCGATGACGTTGCCGTCGGTGTCGGTGACGGTGGCGGCCTCGACCACCGCTGCCACGGTCAGACCGCGACGGACGTCGGCGAACACCGCCGGCAGCTGGTTGTTCTGCTGGAGCAGTTGCAGCAGCTGCTGCGGCTCGATGCCGTACTGGCGGCTCATCAGGACCACCCGCTCAGTCAGGTCGTTCTGACCCACCTGGATCTCGAGCTTGTCGGCGATGGCGTCCATCAACAGCTGGGTCTTGACGGCCTTCTCCGCGGCCTCGCGGTTGTCGACGTCGAACTTCTCCCGGGAGCTGCCCTCGGCCTCCAGCGCCTCGGCCAGCTTGGCCTCGTCATGGTCGAGCTGGTGGATCGCATTGTGCAGCGCGGAATCGACCTGCGCCTGGACGATGCCCTCCGGCAGCGGCACCTCGACGAGTTCGAGCAGCTTCTCCAGGGCGCTGTCGCGGATGGTCTCGGCCTGATGGATCCGCTTGACTCTGCGCACCTGGTCGGTGAGGTTCTCACGGAGTTCGGCCAGGGTGTCGAATTCACTTGCCATGCCCGCGAATTCGTCATCGGCCTCAGGAAGCTCACGTTCCTTGACCGACTTCAGCGTCACCGTCACCTCGGCGTCTTCGCCGGTGTGGTCACCGGCGACGAGTTTGGTGGTGAATGTCGCGGACTCACCCTCGGAGAGTCCGGTGATGGCGTCGTCGAGACCCTCGATCAGCTGGCCGGAGCCGACCTCGTGGGACAACCCCTCGGTGCTGCCCTCCGGCAGGTCCTCACCGTTGACCGAGGCGGTCAGGTCGATGGAGACGAAGTCGCCGTTCTTGGCGGCGCGCTCGACACCCTTGAGGGTGCCGAACCGGGCCCGCAGGGTGTCGAGTTCGGCGTCGACCTCGGCGTCGGAGACTTCAACCGGATCGACCGAGATCTTCAGGGTGGCCAGGTCGGGCAGATCGATATCGGGCCGGACGTCGACCTCTGCGGTGAACACCAGGTGCTCGCCGTCCTCGATCTTGGTGACCTCGATATCGGGCTGACCGATCGGGCTCAGTTCGCTGGCCGTCACAGCTTCGCTGTAGCGGCTGGGCAGCGCATCGTTGACCACCTGGTCGAGCACGGCGCCGCGACCGACGCGGGCCTCGAGCAGCTTGGCCGGCGCCTTGCCGGGGCGGAAACCGGGCAGCCGCACCTGCTGGGCCAGCTGCTTGTAGGCGCGCTCGAAGTCCGGCGCAAGCTCCGTGAAGGGCACCTCCACGTTGATGCGCACCCGGGTGGGGCTCAACTTCTCGACGGTGCTCTTCACGGCGGTACTCCTCGGGTCG
>NZ_JBPCSX010000155.1:0-13586 GCF_051006775.1 Mycobacterium sp. | reverse complement strand
GTACCCGAGCGCGCCGTTGCCGTCGCGCTGATCAACACCACCACCGGCGATCTGCTGGACAAGATCAAGCTGCTGCGGGTGCCCGGCATGCTCAAGCCGGCCCGAATAGCGGCCGCGCGCAACATGATTCGCTCGCTGGGTGGCGCACCGCTGATCTATGGAACGCAACCGGGCAGCATGCTCTTCCTGCAGATGATGGCCGTCGGGGCCGACGCCGATCCGGCGATCCCGCGTCTCCTGCACAAACTGTTCGCCGCCACCCCGGCCGCCGGCCGTGGTGCGTGGGCGCGGGTATTGGTCGACGAGATGGGTCCGGACACCCACATCGACATCAGCGGTTTGGTGGTGCCGACCCTGGTGATCGGCAGCACCAAGGACCGGCTGCTGCCGATGAGCCAGGCCCGCCGGATCGCGCAGGACGCTCCGAATCTGGCCGAGCTCGTCGAGATGCCGGGCGGTCACTGCGCGATCCTCGAGCATCCGGGTGACGTCAATGCTCACCTTCGCGACCTGGCCATGTCGAGCGTGTCGGCACAGCGGATCAGTTCTTAAGCCGAACCGGCGCGCAGACTCGCGACGACCTCGGCGGCTGCCCGCTGTCCGGAGCGCACCGCTCCGTCCATGAACCCGGTCCACTCATCGGCGGTCTCGGTGCCAGCCCAGTGCAACGGTCCCACCGGCTCGCGCAGTAGCCGGCCGAACTGCGTCCACGATCCCGGCGGCACCGCGGCGGTCGGCCCGCCCGGAGCGAAAGCCTCGGCGCCCCAACGCTGATCGAGGTAATCGATCGGGTTGGCGGCCTCCTCCCCGAACAGCGCCACGAAACAGTCAAGAACCTTCTGGCGCCGCTGATCCTCAGGCAATGCGTCGAACCCGCGCGAATCGGTGAAGCCGAGCAGGAAGCCCCGACCGTCCTCCGGACTGACGTCGAATGTGATGAACACCGGGCCCTGATCGGAGAGTGACTGCCCGGAAAGACCTTTGGCCCGCCAGAACGGAGTCGGGTAGGCGGCGTAGGACTTGGTCAGTGCGCCCAACGGCCAGCGCTGCGCCAGTTGCTGGTACTCGATCGGTGGGGCCGGGGTGAAGTCGATGTCCAGCCGCTGTGCGGGTGCTATCGCCAGGATGGCGCGACGCGCCTCGAGCACACCCGCCGAGGAGTTGACCGCGACGGCGTCTTCGGACCACTCGATGCGGGAGACGATGGCGCCCAGCCGGATCCGCCCGCCCAGTTCGGCGGCAATTCTGGCCGAGATCTGATGGCTACCGCCGGTGAAGTGATCCTGCTGGGCGCCGCCGGCGGTGTCGAGCATCCGGTCCAGGCCGCCGGAGGTCTTGACGTAGCGCAGCGCGTGCAGCATGGACACCTGATCGGGTTCGGCGCCCCAGGTCACCCGAGACATGATTGCCATCAGGTCCAGCGAGCCGGCGCTGGCCTTGACCGAGCGCAGCCAGCCGCCGAGGCTGAGGGCGTCCCACTTGGCGGCCTTCTCCGACGTCCACGGTTCGGTGATGCTGATGGTGCGGGCGATGCGCTCGAACTGCCACTGGACGCGGCCGATATCGAGCAGGCCGATCAGCCCCAGCTTGGGGATGGTGCCCTGATAGCGCCGGACCCGGCCGCGCCAGCGGATCAGGTTGGCGCCGGAATTGTAGGTCGGGGCGGTGTCGCAGCCCAGATCGGCGGCCAGTTTCAGCACGGCGTCCTGGGTGGGGCCGACGAACGAGGCGCCGCGGTCCACCGGCACACCGGCCAGCGTGGCCGGGGCGGTGCGCCCACCTACCCGGTCGCGACCCTCGAGTACCACCACGTCGAATCCCATGCCGGTCAGCTCGCGGGCGGCGGTCAGGCCCGCGAGGCCCGCGCCGATCACAATCACGTCGTGTGCCATGCCCCCAGTCTTCCCGAATCCGGTGCGCAAACGTGCGCCTACCGCCGGTTAGCGCGCCGAAGTCTAGGGTTCGTACGGTGAAGGTCCTTACCGCCCTATTCGGGCCCGCCGATGCCGTCGAGCGGGCCCGTGCCCTCCGTGAGGCCGGTGCGTCCGGTGTTTTCACCTTCGAGGGCCCGCACGATGTGTTCGCCCCGCTGACCCTGGCATCCACTGTCGGCGGGCTTGACCTGATGACCAATGTGGCGATCGCGTTCCCGCGCAACCCGATCCAGCTCGCCCATCAGGCCTATGACCATCAGCTGCTCAGCGGTGGCCGGTTCACCCTCGGCCTGGGCACCCAGATCCGCACCCAGATCGAGAAGCGTTACGGCGCCGCCTTCGAACGGCCGGTGGTCAGAATGCGCGAACTCGTCGGCGCCCTGCGGGCGATCTTCGCGGCGTGGGAGACCGGCGAGCGGCTGGACTTCCGCGGCGAGTTCTACCGGCACACCCTGATGACGCCGACATTCAACCCGGGGCCCAATCCCTTCGGGCCGCCGCCGATCTACGTCGGGGCGCTGGGCCCGCGACTGACCCGGGCCGTCGCCGAATGCGCCGACGGACTGCTGGTGATGCCGTTCTCCTCGACCCGTTTCCTGCACGAGGTGACCATGCCCGGAGTGCGCGAGGGTCTGGCGACTGCCGGCCGGAGCGCAGGCGACTTCGCGGTGGTGCCCGAGGTGATCATCTCCGCAGGCGAGAACCACGAGGCCACCCGGCGGCTGTTGGCCTTCTACGGTTCCACCCCGGCCTATCGGCCGGTGCTCGACGCCCATGGCTGGGGTGATCTGCAGCCCGAACTCCACGCACTGTCCAAGCAGGGCCGCTGGGCCGAGATGGGCGGGCTGATCACCGACGAGGTGCTGGGCACCATCGCCGCCTGCGGGACGCCGAAACAGATCGCCGCCCACATCCGCGACCGCACCGGTGGCATCGCCGACACGGTCTGCCTGTATCAGCCGGGGCCGATCCCGGTCGAGACGCTGGCGCAGATCGTCGACGAGCTGGCCCGGTAGGAAGCCGCCCTCTCCGACCTCAGGGTGCGACGGTGAGCCAGTCGGCGAAGCCGGACGGATCGTGACGGCCCAGGGCGCCGTGCTCGAACAGGCCCCAGCCCTCCTGCGGTGCCCCGTTACCGGCGTAGCACAGTGCCCGGCCGACGTGGTCGATGACGCCGAAGCCCGACCGGCCGATGACGGCCGGATCGTTCATGTCGTAGGTGAGCCGTTCGGTGAACTTCTCGCCCCGCCACACGCCGTGGGTCCAGTCCGAGTCGCCCCCGTAGCCGCCGCCGACGTGGATCGGCACCGCGAGCTTGGACTCGACCTCGAAGCGCAGCGGATTGCCGGCGGCATCGGTGGCCTCGATGGTGGCTCCGGTGGGAGTCCTTGTGCCGGAACGGTAGTGGATCTTCACCCGTGGCCAGCCCAGCTGCTCGATGCGGCCGTCATTCCAGATCCGGGTGCAGTCATTGAGGCTGCGGAACCCGGTGGGTTCCTCCTGGATGATGACGACGATCGCGAAATCGTCGAACGCCATCGGCACATACAGCCACCACATGCCCTCGAAGGGCGGGTCGGCGGGCCGGCCCGCGGGTTCGGGTTCACCGACCGGACGGACGCCCCAGGACCGGTCCCGGGTGCCGATCCAGGTGGCCGGGTCCACGGCGATGTCCTGGCCGTCGACCACCAGCCCGCCACTCCAGGTGCCGAGTTGGGCGAAGCGTTGTGCGTCGAGGGTGACCTTGGCGCCGGACCGCATCAGGTGCCGCTGCTCCTGCACCACCGGGAACAGCGCCTCCCAGGTCAGGTCGACGGCGATACCTTCGGTCTCCTCCATGACGATGCGGATGGTCTGCAACGGGTCGACGACGTCGACGTGGTAACCCAGCACGTTCTGGTGCAGCCGGTTACCGTCGATGGCGTCGGACAGATGCACCGCCGTCTGCTCATCGCCGGTTCCGCCGTATTTGCCGCCGCCGCGGCGGGAAACCAGCACGAACGCGTCCTTGACGCCGAGGTTGGGGTAGTAGCCGATACCGGTGATGACGAAGATGTCGCCGCTGCGGTCGTGGGCGTTGAAGTAGGACCGGTCATAGAAGTTGCGGTCGGAGTAGCCCGGCCACGCGATCGGTTGGGGGACCTGGTGGACGGGGTATTCGTCAAGTGGGCCAATCATTTAGGAACCTTCCTTCATCAGTCGGCGTAGCAGGCCCCCGTGATAGAACAGCGATTCGACGTCATCCGGCTTGTCCATCTCCCCGAAATGCACGCGGCGCGCGCCGGTGCGCATGAACACCACGCACCAGATCACCGCGGAGTACACGTAGAACCAGCGCAGGTCGCCGAGTTCGACACCGGTGAGCCGTTGATAGGTGGCACGGACGTCCTCCTCGCGCAGGACGTCGGGCAGGCCGGGCAGACCGGCGAGGCCGCAGAGTTCCTGAAACACCATGTGCGCGAAGATGGTCCAGGACACGTCGAGCTCGCGCGGCCCGATGGTCGCCATCTCCCAGTCCAGCACCGCCACCGGGTGGAAGTCGCGGTAGAGCACGTTGCCGATCCGGGCGTCACCCCAGGCCAGCACGGTCTCGCCGGCGGCGATGTCGGTGGGAAAGTTGTCCTCCAGCCAGGCCAACGACTCTTCGACCAGTGCGGAGCGGCCGATATCGGGCACCGCGAACTCATACCATTCTTTGAGCCAACCGAAGTGCCGGCCCAAAGGAGTCTTACCCAGCGGGGTGTCACCGGGCGGATCGACATCGCCGAGGTAACCGAAAGTCGTTGTGGCATCAGGAATCGCGTGCAGTTTGGCCAGCACCTCGATGGTGGCGTCCTGCAATGCGCGCTGCTGTTCGACGGGCGCATCGAAGAACCAGTTGCCACCGAAGGTGTAGGGCATCACGTCCGGCGGCACGCTGCCCTCGACGAGATCCATCAGGAAGAACGGGCTGCCCAGCACCTCGCCGGTGGGTTCGAGCCAGCGCACCCGCGGAACCGGGACGTCGGTCAATTCGCCGACCTGACGGATGACGTCGAACTGGTGGTCCATCCGGTAGGCCGTGAACACCGGGACGTCGGCCTCGGTCGGGGCGACCCGGGCGACCCAGCGCTGCTCGATGGGTTTGCCGTCCCCTGATGAATCGGTGGCGGTCCAGCGGCCGGTCAGGATGATGGTCTCCGAGGACATGCCGTTGGAGTCGACACCGCTCTCGACGGTGACCTCCGGGGTGACGCCGAGAATGGGGGACAGCCACGCCGAAAGTGTCGCGGGGAGGGTGCTGATGTCGCGACCCGACCGCTGCAGACGCTGGACGCCGGTCTCGACGCTCGGTTGGTTGGCCACGCCCCCGACGCTGCCATACTGCGGACGAACGCGCACTCAGATAGCGAGGATGCCATGACAGCACGACTGACCGGCCGCAGTGCCATCGTCACCGGAGCCAGCCGCGGCCTGGGCCGGGCGACAGCACTGGCGCTGGCCGCCGAGGGCGCCGCCGTCGCGGTGGTGGCCCGCAGTGAGGCCCAGTGGGACGACCGGTTGCCGGGCACCATCGGAGAGACCGTCGCCGCGATCGAGGCCGCCGGCGGCCGGGCCGTCGCCATCCGCGCCGACCTACTCGAACGCGATGACATTCCACGGCTGGTGCAGGAGGCCAGGGCGGCGCTGGGGCCGATCACCGTGCTGGTCAACAATGCCGCGTTCACCGCGCCGGGCCGCCCTCCCGCGCCCGGCGCTCCGGACAAGGCTCCCGCCGGGAAGACCGGCCGCTCCGCGGTGGACGCCGCATGGCCGGGCTTTGTGTCGGTGCCGCTGTCGGCTTACCGCCGGCACTTCGAGATCGGGCCGTTCGCGGCCTATGAGCTGATGCAGCTGGTCTGCCCGGACATGATCGAGGCGGGGTACGGATCAATCGTCAACGTCACCTCGGTGGCGTCGAGGGTGGCGACGCTGCCCGGCTACGGCGGGTCCAAGGCGGCGCTGGAGCACCTGACCATGTGTGCCGCCGCCGACCTGCGCGCACACAATATCGGCGTCAATGCGCTGGCGCCGTCGCGGCCCATCGCCACCCCGGGGCTGACCTACTACCGCAGTGAGTTCGCCAGTACCTCACCGGATGACGAGTTCGGTGGCGCCACAGTCGAACTGGTTCTGGCCGGCCCGGACACCGTGAGCGGCCGGACCGTCGGCCACCTTCAGGTGCTTGATGGAAGCTTCGACCCGTTCACCGATATCGAGCAGGCGATGGCATAGCAGTCCTGACGGGTGAGACGTCAGGGCGTCAGGAACGACGCCGCGTGATCGGCCAGGTCCAGCAGCGGCTGGGGCAGGGTTCCGAGGGCGAAGGTGATCAGCAGCGTCACCGCGATCACCACGGTTGTCGCCGGACTCGGTGGCCGGGCCTCCGGCGCGTCAGCCGGCGGGTCGGCGAAGAACATCAGCACGATCACCCGGATGTAGAAGTACGCCGCCACAGCACTGGCCAGCACGCCGACGACCACCAGTGCAGTGGCGCCGCTCTGGGCGGCGGCTTTGAACACGGCGAACTTGCTGACGAATCCACTCGTCAGCGGGATGCCGGCGAAGGACAGCAGGAACAGTGCGAACACCGTGGCGGTGAGCGGCGAGCGCTTGCCCAGCCCGGCCCAGCGGTCGAACCCGGTCTGTTCCACACCGTCGGGTCCGCGGACCACACTGACCACCGCGAAGGCGCCGACGGTGGCGAATCCGTAAGCCGCCAGATAGAACAGCGTCCCGGTGAGCCCGGCATGGTTCAGCGCGATCACACCGATCAGGATGAAACCGGTATGCGCCACAGCCGAATACCCGAGCAGGCGCTTGACGTCGTGCTGAGTCACCGCGGTGATGGTGCCGATCGCCATGGTGAGGATCGCGACAGCCCAGAGCACCGGTTCCCACTGGATCTCCAGTTGCGGCAGTGCGACGTAGAACAGCCGCAGCAGCGCACCGAACGCGGCGATTTTGGTGCTCGCCGCCATGAATGCCGTGATGGGTGTGGGTGACCCCTGGTAGACGTCGGGCACCCAGGCATGGAACGGCGCGGCGCTGACCTTGAACAGCAGGCCGACGGTGATCAGTGCCGAACCGACCAGGGCCAGTTCGGTGTTGGGGCCGGCGGCCTGCACGGCGGTTGCGATGCCGGTGATGCTCAGTGTCCCGGTGTACCCGTAGAGCATGGCCATGCCGTAGAGGAAGATCGCCGAGGAGAATGCGCCCAGCAGGAAATACTTGAGTGACGCTTCCTGGGAGAGCAAACGGCGGTGCCGGGCCAGCCCACACATCAGGTACAGCGGCAGTGAGAAGACCTCGAGCGCGATGAACATCGTCAACAGGTCACCGGCGGCGGGGAAGAGCATCATGCCGCCGACCGAGAACATGGTCAGTGGGAATATCTCGGTCTGCGCTGCGCCGGCACGGGTGGCGACGAGTTCGGCGACCGTTCCCGGCACTGTCGAGGCCTGCGCGGTGAACGCGTCCAATCCTCTACGGCGTGAATCGGATTCGATCGGGATGCCGCGTTCGGCGATCAGCAGGATGCTCAGTGTCGCGATCAGCAGCAGGGATCCCTGCAGAAACAGTGTCGGGCCGTCCACGGTGACCGCACCCACCGCGGCCAGGGTTCCGCCGCCGGACCTGTGGCCCGAGTAGACGGTGACCAGTGCGATGAAAGCGCCCGCCAGACCGGCCAGGCTCAATGCCAGTTGCGCACCGTAGCGGGCCCGCCACGGCAGAATCGCCTCGAGGAGCACGCCGGCGATGGCCGTGCCGAAGATGATCAGCACCGGCGACAGCAGCCCGTATTCGATACTCGGGGCCCTCACCGCGGCACCTCCGCCTGCAGCGTGGGCACCGGGTCGGTCACGTGGATGCCCTCGAGGGTGTGATTGACGGCCGGGTTGATGACGTTCAACGCGATCTTCGGATACACCCCCAGTGCGATCAGCGCCGCGATGAGTGGCACCACCACCAGCAGTTCGCGCGCCCGCAGATCGGGCAGCTTCTCATTGCCGTGTGTCACCGGCCCGGTCATCATCCGTTGATAGAGCCACAGCACGTAGATCGCGGAGAGCACCAGTGCGGCCGCGGCGATCACCGCCGGCAGCGGGTAGCGGGTGAATGTGCCGATGAGTACCAGGAATTCACTGATGAACGACGCCAGTCCGGGCAGTGACAGGGTGGCCAGTCCGGCGATCAGGAAGGTGCCCGCCATCACCGGCGCGACCTTCTGCACTCCGCCGTAGGCCGCGATCGCCCGGGTGCCGCGCCGGCTCACCAGGAAGCCCGCGATGAGGAACAGTGCCGCCGTCGAGACGCCGTGGCTGACCATGTAGAGCGCCGAGCCGGATTGGCCCTGGGTGGTCATCGCGAAGATGCCCAGGATGATGAAACCGAAGTGGCTGATCGAGGTGTAGGCGATGAGCCGCATGACATCGGTCTGGCCGATCGCCACAACGGCGCCGTAGACGATGCTGATCACCGCGAGAATGATGATCGGGGTACGGAATTGCGTTGCGGCGTCACCGAACAGCGTCAGGCAGTAGCGCAGCATGCCGAATGTGCCGACCTTGTCCATCACCGCCATCATCAGCACCGCCGAGGCCGGGGTGGCCTGCACGGCGGCATCGGGCAGCCAGCGATGCAGCGGCCATAGCGGTGCCTTGACCGCGAAGGCGAACATGAAGGCCAGGAACATCGGCGCGGCCACGCCCGGTTCGATGCGCAGCGAGCCGTCCGAGATCGCGTCGGTGATCTGGCGGAAGTCGAAGGTGCCACCGGTGAAGGCGCCGGAGTTCGACGTCACCACGTAGATGCCGACGACGGCGATCAACATGATCAATCCGCCCAGAAGGTTGTAGAGCAGGAATTTCACCGCCGCGCGCGCCCGTTGCGGCCCGCCGAAGCCGCCGATGAGGAAGTACATCGGCACCAGCATCGCCTCGAAGAACACGTAGAACAGCAGGATGTCCAGCGCCGACAGAGACAGCATGACCATGCCCTCTACGGCCAGGATCAGCGCGACGTAGGCCTGCTGGCCGCGTCCGGTGGACCGCTCGGCGTCCCTCCAGCCGGCGATCATCAGCAGCGGCACCAGAGCGGCGGTCAGCACCACCAGGTCCAGCGCGATCCCGTCGAGACCGAGGACGTAGCGGGTGCCCAGATACGGGATCCAGGTGTGGTTTTCGACGAACTGGAACCGCTCGCCGGCCGGATCGAAGCCGACCGCACAGGCGATGGCGATCCCGAGCACCCCCAGTGAGATCAGCAGTCCGGCATCGCGGCCGGTGGCCCGCAGCGACGGTGGCAGCGCGACGATGATGAGTGCCGCAACGATGGGCACCGCCCACAGCATGCTGAGTAGAGGCATCGTGGTCATATCGTCATCACCGCCACGTCGCCATGAGCAGCACCGCGCCGGCGATCAGGGCCGCCCCGCCCAGCATCGAGAACGCGTAGGTGCGCGCGTACCCGGTCTGCAGTCCGCGCAACCCGGTGGAGAGCCGTCGAATCGACCAGGTGAGGCCGTTGACCGAGCCTTCGATCGCGCTGTCATCAGCGACCACCATGGCCTTGGTCAGCAACTGACCGGGACGCATGAACGCCGCCTCGTTGAACGCGTCGCCGTAGAGATCGCGCCGCGCTGCGACAGTCAGTGCCGAGACGTTGCGCGGCAGGTTACGCGGCACCGGACTGGTGGCGTACTGCCGGTAGGCCACCGCGACACCGACCGCGACGACAGCGAGGGCCAGCACCGTCGTCACCCAGGCGGGCACCGCATGCGCCGACTCATGGCTTCCGACAACCGGTTCCAGCCACTGCTGCAGGTGGCCCAGGCCCAGCACCACGCCCGCACCCACTGAACCGAACGCCAGCACCACCATCGGCGCCGTCATCGACGTGGGCGACTCGTGCGGGTGGATGCGATCCCGCCAGCGACGCTCGCCGAAGAAGGTCAAGAGCATCACCCGGGTCATGTAGAACGCGGTGATCCCAGCGCCGAGCAGGGTTGCCCCGCCGAGCAGCCAGCCCTTGAGCCCACCCGCGTTGACGGCGGTCTCGATGATGGCGTCCTTGGAGAAGAACCCCGCGAACGGCGGCACACCGATGATCGCCAGATAGCCCAGCCCGAAGGTGACGTAGGTGATCGGCAGCAGCGTGCGCAGCCCGCCGTAGCGACGCATATCGGTCTCGTCATCCATGGCGTGCATCACCGATCCGGCGCCGAGGAACAGGCCGGCCTTGAAGAAGCCGTGGGTGAGCAGGTGCAGGATCGCCACCGCGTAGCCGGCCGGGCCCAGACCGGCGGCGAGCACCATGTAGCCGATCTGGCTCATGGTGGAGGCCGCCAGTGCCTTCTTGATGTCGTCTTTGGCGCAGCCGATGATCGCGCCGAACAACAGTGTCACCGCGCCGACGACGACCACCGCGGTCTGGGCGACCGGGGCGAGGTTGAACACCGGGCCGGAGCGCACGATCAGGTACACCCCGGCGGTCACCATGGTGGCAGCGTGGATGAGTGCCGACACCGGCGTCGGGCCCTCCATCGCGTCGCCGAGCCAGGACTGCAGCGGAACCTGTGCGCTCTTGCCGCAGGCGCCCAGCAGCAGCAGCAATCCGACCGTGTTGATGGTGCCGGAATCCATGAACGGGGCGGCAGCGAAGACGGTGCCGAAGCTCACCGAGCCGACCTGTGCGAACAGCACCATCAGCGCGATGGCCAGGCCGGTGTCGCCGACCCGGTTGACGATGAACGCCTTCTTGGCGGCGGTGGCAGCGCTGGGCTTGTAGGACCAGAACCCGATCAGCAGATAGGAGGCCAGACCGACGCCCTCCCAGCCGAGGTAGAGGCCGAGGTAGTTGTCGGCGAGCACCAGAATCAGCATGGCGGCGACGAACAGGTTCAGGTACGCGAAGAAACGACGACGCTCGGGGTCGTGCGCCATGTAGCCGATCGAATACAGATGGATCAGCGCGCCGACGCCGGTTATCAACAGCACGAAGCAGATCGACAGCGCGTCGAGTTGCGCGCCGAAGTCGACGTCGAGTGTGCCCACCGGAACCCACGAGAACAGCACGCTGCGGATCACCCGGTCTTCGGCGGGCCTGCCGAGCAGGTCGACGAAGAGCGTCGCGCCGCAGACGAAGGATCCGATCACCAACGCGGTGGCCAGCAGATGACCCCAGGCGTTGGTCGCCTTGCCGCCCAGCAGCAGGATCGCCGCTCCGGCCAGGGGCAGCGCAATGGTCAACCAGATCAGCGTCATGACATCAATTCCGCAGCAGATTCGACTCGTCGACGTCGGTGCTGCGCCGGGTCCGGAAGATGGTCAGGATGATGGCCAGGCCGACCACCACCTCGCAGGCGGCCACCACCATGGTGAAGAACGCGACCACCTGACCGTCGAGGTGGCCGTGCGTCCGGGCGAAGGTGACGAAGGCGAGGTTCGCGGCGTTGAGCATGAGTTCGATACACATGAACATCACGATGGCGCTGCGCCGCAACAGCACCCCGGCCGCTCCGATGGTGAACAGCAGTGCCGACAGGTACAGGTAGTTCATCGGATTCATCGGCGACCCCGCACGATCGCGTTCACCGATGACGGCTCCTCTGAGCCGTCGGGCAGTAGAGCCGCGGTGTCCACGGCGTTGTGCCGGGCGAAGACGCCGGGGCTGGGCAGCGGGGTGGCCCGGCTGCCGTCGCGGAAGCGTTCGGTGGCCAGCTCGCGCTGGGTCTTGCGCCGGCCCAGCCGCTCCCGGTGCGCCAGCACCATCGCCCCGAGTGCGGCGGTGATGAGCAGCGCGCTGGTGAGTTCGAAGGCCCACAGGTTGCGGGTGAAGATCTCCCTCGCCAGGCCCTCGACGTTGCCGGCCGGAGCGAGGCCGGCCGATGCCGGCACCGAGATGGTGCCGATCATTGCGATCAGCAGGACGCCGAAGCCAAGGCCGGCCAGGACGCCGGCAACCCGTTGTCCGCGAATGGTTTCGGTCAGTGACTCCGCGGAGTCGACGCCGATGAGCATCAGCACGAACAGGAACAGCATCATCACCGCGCCGGTGTAGACCACGATCTGCACCACGCCGAGGAACAGCGCCCCCTGGGCGACGTAGATGATGGCCAGAGCGATCATCGTCGACGCCAGGCACAGTGCGGAGTAGACGGCCTTCGGTGCGGCGACCACTCCGATGGCGCCGATCACCGCGATGGCGCCCAGGATCCAGAAGGCGACGGCTTCGGGATTCACGGCTTCACCACCGCCGGTTTGATCCGACCGCGGTAGTAGTCCTCGTCGGTGGAGCCCGGCGCCATGGCGTGCGGCGGGGCCACCATGCCCGGCTGCAGCGGGGCCAGCAGGTTCACCTTGTCGTAGATCAGGTCGGAGCGGTTGTCGTCGGCCATCTCGTAGACGTTGGTCATGGTCAGCGCCCGGGTGGGGCAGGCCTCGATGCACAGCCCGCAGCCGATGCAGCGCAGATAGTTGATCTGATAGACCCGGCCGTACCGTTCGCCGGGGGAGTGCCGATCCTCCTCGGTGTTGTCCGCACCCTCGACGTAGATGGCGTCGGCCGGGCAGGCCCACGCGCACAGCTCGCAGCCGATGCACTTCTCCAGCCCGTCGGGATACCGGTTGAGCTGATGGCGGCCGTGGTAGCGCGGCGCGACCGGCCCCGGATTCTCCGGATACCCCTCGGTGATCGGCTTCTTGAACATCGACTTGAAGGTGACGCCGAATCCCGCGATGGAGCTCAAGAATCTAGGCACGTGCGCTCTCCTTCGGCAGCGGAGGCACCGGGAACGAACCCGCGGCCGGCGGCGGTGGTGGTGGGATCTGGCGTCGGATGGTCCGCTGGCGCAATGCGTTCACCACGAGCACACCGATCAGCAGGCCCGCGGCACAGAGCAGGCTCGGCAGCACGCCGGTGTGGCCGGTGGCGCGCAGCACCGCGACGACGAGGACCCAGACCAGCGACACCGGGATCAGCAGCTTCCAGCCGATCGCCATGAACTGGTCATAGCGCAGCCGGGGAAGGCTGGCGCGCAACCACATGAACACGAACAGGAATATCCACACCTTGGCGATGAACCACACCAGGGGCACCCAGCCACTGTTGGCGCCGGCCCAGATGCTCAATGGCCAGGGGGCGCGCCAGCCGCCGAGGAACATGGTGGCCGCCAGGGCCGAGACGGTGGTCATGTTGACGTACTCGGCGAGCATGAACATGGCGAACTTCAGCGACGAGTATTCGGTGTGGAATCCGCCGACGAGTTCACCCTCGGCCTCGGGCAGGTCGAAGGGGGCGCGGTTGGTCTCGCCGACCATGGCGACGGCGTAGACGCAGAACGACGGAAGCAGCAGCCAGATGTACCAGGTGTGAGCCTGCGCGGCGACCAGTCCGGAGGTCGACATGGTGCGTGAGTAGAGGAACACCGCGGCGAACGACAGGGCCATCGCGATTTCGTAGGAGATCACCTGGGCGCCGGACCGCAGACCGCCCAGCAGTGGGTAGGTGGATCCGGATGACCAGCCGGCCAACACGATTCCGTACACACCGATGGAGGTGAATGCCAGCACGTAGAGCACCCCGACCGGCAGGTCGGTCAGTTGCAGCGGGGTCTGGTGGCCGAACACCGAC
>NZ_JBPCSX010000154.1:0-8200 GCF_051006775.1 Mycobacterium sp. | reverse complement strand
CTGGTCGTGTCCCCCGTATTCGAGCGCGTCGGTCACCCAGCCGTCAACGGCGGCAAGCGCTTTCGGGGTGTCCAGATCGTCGGCCAGGTATCGGCGCATCCGCCCGATCAGGTCGGTCGCATCAGGTCCAGCCGGCAAGCCGGTCGCGGTTCGCCATCGCTGTAAGCGGGCAGTGGCCTCGGCGAGCACCTCGTCGCTCCAGAAGCGGTCGCTGCGGTAGTGCCCGGCCAGCAGGCCCAGTCGGACGGCCGCGGGGTCGACGCCGTCCGCACGCAGGCGAGATACCAGCACCAGGTTCCCCCGGCTCTTGCTCATCTTGTGGCCATCCCAGCCGATCATCCCGGCATGCACGTAGTGCCGGGCGAATCGCCGCTCGCCGGTGGCCGATTCGGCATGTGCCGCGGAGAACTCGTGGTGCGGGAAGATCAGATCGCTGCCGCCACCCTGCACGTCGAATCCAAAACCGATGCGGCTCAACGCGATTGCCGAACATTCGATATGCCAGCCGGGGCGGCCGGAGCCGAACGGCGCCGGCCAACTCGGCTCACCGGGTCGGTGTGCCCGCCACAGCAGCGCATCCATCGGTTCGGCTTTTCCCGGTCGGTCGGGGTCTCCCCCGCGCTCGGCGAACAGCGCCCTCATGGTCTCGGTGTCGTAGTTGGACTCGTACCCGAACTGCACGGTGGCATCCGCGCGGTAGTACACATCCGGATAGTCGGGGTCATCGACCACATAGGCGGCACCGGAGGCCAGCAGTTTCTCCACCACCTCGATGACTTCGGCGATGGCTTCGGTTGCGCCGACGTAATCGCGTGGCGGCAGCACCCGCAACGCGGTCATGTCCTCGCGGAACAACTGGGTCTGGAGGTCGCCGAGTTCTCGCCAGTCGACACCGTCCCGCGCGGCCCGCTCGAATAACGGGTCGTCTACATCGGTGACGTTCTGGACGTAGTGCACCGCGTGGCCGGTGTCGCGCCACACCCGGTTCACCAGATCGAAGGTCAGGTAGGTCGCGGCGTGGCCGAGGTGGGTGGCGTCATACGGGGTGATCCCGCAGACGTACATCGTCGCCGTGTCTCCCGGCGTGGTGGGCCGGACCTGGCGGTCAGCGGTGTCGTAGAGCCGCAACTCCGGACCCCGCCCGGGCAGTTCGGGCGCCTCAACGTCTGACCACGCGTGCATATCAGCTGGCCAGCCACATCGCGTCGAGTAGCAGGTCGGCGACCTCAGGACGACAGAACAACAGATCAGGCGACCAGGGGTCGGGCTGGTTGTAGCGCAGTGGGGAGCCGTCGATCCGGGTGGCGTGCAATCCGGCCGCCGCCACCACACCGGCCGGCGCCGCGTTGTCCCACTCCCACTGACCGCCGGCGTGGATATAGGCATCGGCGTCACCGCGCACCACCGCCATGGCTTTGGCACCGGCCGACCCGATCCGGAGGAATTCGATATCGAGCCGGTCGCGCAGCCGCCACAGCACCGCCGGCGGCCGGTTGGAACTCGCGGTGATGCGGATCGGCCCGGTCGGCGGTGCCGCCGGCGCGGTCACGGTGTCGCTGCGGTGCACCTCACCGAGCGCGGGCAGTGCGACGGCGGCGTCGGTGATGACACCCTCGGGGGTTCCGGGGGTGCGCTGCCACAGCGCGATGTGCACGGCCCAATCGTCCCGGCCCGGCATGGAGTACTCCCGGGTGCCGTCGAGCGGGTCGATGATCCACACCCGGTCGGCATGCAGCCGTTGGAGGTCGTCATGCGCCTCTTCGGAGAGCACCGCGTCACCGGGCCGTTCGGCCCGCAGACGGCGCACCAGCAGCGCGTTGGCGCGAAAGTCACCCGCGTCACCGAGACCCGGCGGGAAGTCGTGGCCGACCTCATCCCGCACCGCCAGCAGTAACCGTCCAGCCTCGTGCGCCAGGTCGGCCGCCAACTCGGCGTCGGTGCTACTCACCCCGCAAGTATCGCTGACCGCATAACCGGCGCTCCCCCGACGTCCCGGCGGCTAGATTCGCTGGCATGCGGATATCTGGCAGGCGGACACTGTGGGTACTCCCGATCGTCGCCCTGGCGCTGGCGGCCTGCGGCTCGGCGGCGGCGGCCGACCCGTTGACCGGCACGAGCTGGCATCTGGTCGGCATCGTCTCGATGGCACCGGCGGAGCAGCCGAACACGACGATCGACGACCCGAACCTGTATTCGGTGACGTTCGGCGACGACGGGCGAGCCACATTCCAGGTGCACTGCAATCGTGGCAGCTCGACGTGGCAGTCCGAACCTGCGGCGCCGGACTCTGGCAGCCTGACCTTTGGTGAGCTGGCCCTGACCCGGATGTACTGCCCGCAGCCGTCGGCCGACACCATGGTGGTCGCCGCGCTGGGACGGGTCCGCAGCTACCTGATCTCCGACGGGAAGCTACATCTGTCGCTGGAGGCCGACGGCGGCATCATGAACTGGACGCCGGCCGGGCAGTCCTAGAACGCCGGCCAGGGCAGCGGGCTGCGCCCATCGGGCTCGGGCATCACCGGGTCATCGAGTAGTGCTCTGACCCGCCTGCGCAGGGCGGCCAGTTCGGCGGCTGTGATGTGTTCGGCGAGCTGCTCGGCGAGATCGCCGCCGAGTTGCTCATCGAGTCCGGCAATGGCCTCCAGGGTGGCCGCGTCGAGTGGCCGGCCCGCCCAGCCCCACAGCACCGTGCGCAGCTTGTCCTGGACGTGCAGCGACACCCCGTGGTCGATTCCGTACACCCGATCGTCGACTCCGGTCAGGATGTGGCCGCCCTTGCGGTCGGCATTGTTGACGATGACGTCGAAGACCGCGACCCGGTGCAGTCGCGGGTCGTCGGCGTGTATCAGCTTCACTTCGTCGCCGGAGTAGTCGTAGGCGGTGACGATCGGAAAGTATCCCGGCGGAACGGAATTCGCCGGGCACAGATCGACCATTGCGCAGTCACCCGGTTGCTCCACCCACAGTTGCAGCATCCCGGGTCCGGCGGGGCCGTCACGAATGATGGTGAGCGGAACGACATCCCAACCCAATGCGGCCGAGACGAGATAGGCGCCGACCTCTCGGCCGGCCAGCGTCCCGTCCGGAAAGTCCCACAGCGGCTGCTCACCCGCGACCGGCTTGTAGACACACTGCACGACGTCCCCGGGCTGGTCGGGAAGCGCTGCCTCACAGAGGTATGTCGCGTTACTTGCTGAACGAATCCGGCCCAGGACGGTCAGCTCGCCGCTGTGCAGCGCCCGGTGTCGCGGGTCGGCGTCGGTCACGGTTCGGGGTCGTCTTCTGCATCAGAAGGGGAACCGGCCAGCCCGCCGCGCAGATACCCGTTGGTGCGCACGCACAGGTGACCATCCGGGTCCAGCGGCTCCTCGCAGAGCGGGCACGGCGGCCGTCCGGCCGCGATAACCCGCTGGGATCGTTCGGCGAACTGACGCGCCGACTCCGGGGACAGGAACACCCGCACCGCGTCGGGACCTTCCTCAGCGTCATCGAGGATCACCGAGGCGTCGTATTCGGTCTCACTGACCGCCAGCAGCTCCACCACCACACTCTCGGCCTCGGCATCCCACCCCAGTCCCATGGTGCCCACCTGGAACTCGGCATCGACGGGGGTGATCAGCGGACTCAGATCAGCCACCTCGGTCTCCGGTGGAAGCGGGGTGCCGAACCTGCGGTTGATCTCGACCAGCAGCGCGCCGATCCGTTCGGCCAGGATTGCGACCTGTTGCTTCTCGCACAGCACCGACACCACCCGCTTGTCGTGAACGGCCTGCAGATAGAACGTCCGGCTACCGGGCTGGCCCACCGTCCCGGCGACGAACCGGTCGGGGGTGCGGAAGACGTGAATTGCGCGGGTCATGGTCACCTCCAAAATACCGGGGCCGGAAATCAGTCGGTCGAGCCGCCGACGACAGCATCATCGTCGGTTTCGCCGTCTGCGCTGGGGGCAGGCGGTGCTGAGAGAGCCGACGCCAGTTGGGCTCCGGTGTGGTTGAGGTGGAGGACGAACGGCCGCACCGGGGTGTAGCGGATCACACTCATCGACGCGGGGTCGGCCGTGATGCGCTGAAAGCTGTCCAGGTGAGTGCCCAACGCGTCGGCGACGACGGCCTTGATGACATCGCCGTGCGTACACGCGATCCACAGGGCGTCGCCGCCGTGCTCCTCGGCAAGCCGACGGTCATGTTCCCGCACCGCGGCCACCGCCCGGGTCTGCACCTGGGCCAGACCCTCGCCGTCGGGAAACACCGCCGCGCTGGGCTGCTGCTGAACCACCGTCCACAGCGGCTCCTTGACCAGCTCACCGAGCTTGCGTCCGGTCCACTGGCCGTAGTCGACCTCGGAGAGCCGGTCGTCGACCAGCGGATCGAGGCCGAGCGCGGCCGCCAGCGGTTCCAGAGTGAGCCGACAGCGCAGCAGCGGTGAGCGCACCAGCGCTTTGATCGGCAGGCCCTCGAGCCGTTGCACCAGGGCGGCGGCCTGCCCGGTGCCCTTCTCATCGAGTTCGACGCCCTGCGCGCGGCCCGCCAGGGTGTGGGCGGTATTGGAGGTGGAGCGGCCGTGCCGCAGCAGGATGACGGTCATGCGCTCACGTCGCAGCCACCACGCCGGTGCCCAGCAGCGCCATCACGGTCAGCGACAGCACCACCCGGTAGCCGACGAACCAGTACATCGCATGGTTGGTCAGGAAGCGCAGCAGCCAGGAGATCGCGGCGTATCCGACCGCGAAGGTGATCACCACCGACACCAGCAGTTGTACTCCGGTCGCACTCATCCCCTCGGTGACCGGGTGGAAGGCGTCCGGCAGCGAGAACAGACCGGAGGCGAACACCGCCGGAATGGCAAGCAGGAAGCCGAATCTCGCAGCCAGCGCACGATCAAGGCCGAGGAACAGCCCGGCGCTGATGGTCGAGCCCGATCGGGACACCCCGGGCACCAGCGCCAGACACTGCGCCAGACCGACCAGCAGGCCGTCGCGCCAGGTGAGCTGCTCGGCGTGGCGGTCCTGCCGGCCGAAGTATTCGGCCGCAGCGATGACCGCCGAGAACACCAGCATGGCGGTGGCGATCACCCACAGGTTTCGCACTTCGGAGCGGATCTGATCCTTGAACGCAACACCCAGCACAACGATCGGGATGGTGCCGATGATGACGTACCAGCCCATCCGGTAGTCGATGTTGTCGCGATGAGCCCTGACGAAGATTCCGTCGAACCAGGCTTTGAGAATTCGGATGATGTCGCGGCCGAAGTAGACCAGGACGGCCGCCTCGGTGCCCAACTGTGAGACCGCGGTGAATGACGCCCCGGCGTCTGCTCCGAAGAAGATCCTCGACACGATCGCCAGGTGGCCCGATGAGGAGATCGGCAGGAACTCGGTCAGTCCCTGCACCGCGGACAGGACGAGCACCTGCAACCACGACATCGACGACACATCCACGCCGCTGACCGTACTAGGAGCGACGCGGGATCAACGGCCCGGTTCGGCCGAGGCGACGGTGTCGCGGACCGCGGCCAGCAGACTGCGCGGATCGTCGACGTCGATATCGGCCAAGCCGCGGGTCGCGGTTGCGACCACGTCATCGGGCGCCGGGACCGGACCGGACAGCCGCGGACGGTAGATCTCGACGATGAGCGCTCCGCGGTGGACGCGGAAAGAGAACAGCCGACCGTCACCGAGGCGGCCGAATCCGCTGGCGAAAACGCCGGTGATGAGGTCCTCGACGACGAACTCGCTCCCGGCGGGATGGGGGGTCGCGGCCAAGGTCACAGCCACACCATAACCCCGGTTACGGGCCCTGGGAGGCAAACGGCGATCGGCTCGCCGGAGAGCCTGGGTTCAAGGCACGGCCCTAGACTCCCAGGAGCGAACCGCCCGAGAGACCCATGAACCGATATGACCGGGGGCTACCCGTTGCCTGACCAGAAGAACCGCACCGCCGCGAGGGTGGGCGGACTGCTGATGGCTGTCGCGGTGCTCGGCGGGTGTTCATCCAATCCGGCTGACGCTCCGCCGCCGACGATCCAACCGGCCCGGGTCGGGGTGTCACCGCCGGCCGTGACCGCGCCGGCCGGGCAGGTGCTGCCCGTGGACGGCCGGCCGCAGGCCGCCCTGGTCGACCGGAAAACGTCATCGCTGGCCGTTCTGACACCCGGTTCCGGCACCTCGACGGTCACCGTCATCAGCGGGTCAGGCACGCCGCGCGTCGTGGCACTGCCGGGACCGGCCACTGCGATCTGCGGTGACGGCCAGGGCACCGTCTTCGCGGCCACCCGGGGCGGCGTCTTCACCGTGGACCTGCCGGCCGGCACATCGGCGCGCACCACCGTCGCCGGCCACACCGACACCGATTTCATCGCCATCGCCCGGCGCGCCGACGGCCGCCTGGTGCTCGGCAGCGCCGACGGGGACGTCTACACGCTGACGCCGGACATGACCGTCAGCGCGACCGCAAGCATCTTCGCCCGGGTGGACGCCATAGCCACCTGGGGCGATGTCGCCGTCGTCCTGGACCGCGCGCAGACATCGGTGACCGCCCTCAACGCCGCGGGCACACCACAATTGGCGCTCCGGGCCGGGCAGGGTGCGACCAACATCGCCATCGATCCCGCGGGCCGTGCGCTGGTCACCGACACCCGTGCCGGGCAGCTGCTGGTCTTCGGCCTCGACCCGCTCATCGAGCGCCAGGCCGCACCGGTCGCCGATTCGCCCTACGGCGTGACCGGTTCGGCCACGCTGGCGTGGGTTTCGCAGACCGCCACCAACACCGTCGTTGGCTACGATCTCTCTACTGGAACCCCCGTGGAGAAGGTGCGATATCCGACCGTGCGCCAACCTGACTCGCTGGCCTTCGATGATGCATCGGGCACCCTGTACGTGGTGTCCGGGTCGGGAGCCGGCGTGCAGGTGATCCGTGATGCGGGGGCGGCCCGGTGAGCGCCGCCTACGGCCGCATGCCCGCCGCCTGGGCCGCCGGCCTCACCGACGACTACGAATGGATTCCGTTGCGGCTGCCCCCGGAGGTCACCCGGGTGACCGCGTCGACGCGGCTGTCCATCGAAGCCGAGTACCGGGGCTGGGAGCTGACCCGGGTGCGGCTCTATACCGACGGTAGCCGCCGGGTTCTGTTGCGGCGCAAGAAGACCCGCACCGATACTGAGTCCGGTGTGCCGCCCGCGATCGATCAGCCGGGCCTTTGATTTACGACGCCGTGCGCCGCGCGCTGTTCCTGGCGCCGCCCGAACGCATTCACACCCTGGTATTCGGCGCACTGCGGGCCGGCACCGCGACCGGCCCGGCCCGCCGGCAGCTGAGCCGGGTGCTGGCCCCCCATGATCCGATACTGGCCAGCACGGTCTTCGGGGTTCGCTTCCCCGGCCCGATGGGGCTGGCAGCCGGCTTCGACAAGGACGGGCTGGGCCTGGACACCTGGGGCGCAATGGGATTCGGCTATGCCGAGATCGGCACGGTCACCGCGCTGCCCCAGCCGGGCAACCCGGAGCCCCGGTTGTTCCGGCTGCCCGAAGACCGCGGGCTGCTGAATCGGATGGGGTTCAACAACTCCGGAGCCGGGGCACTGGCACTACGGCTGACCCGGCACGCCCCGGATGTGCCGATCGGGGTGAACATCGGTAAGTCGAAGATCACTCCGCCCGAGCACGCCGCCGAGGACTATGCCTCCAGCGCCCGGTTGCTCGGGCCGCTGGCCGACTACCTGGTGGTCAACGTCAGCTCCCCCAACACCCCCGGACTGCGCGACCTGCAGGCGTCTGAGTCGCTGCGCCCGATCCTGACCGCCGTGCTGGCCGAGACCAGCACACCGGTGCTGGTCAAGATCGCTCCCGACCTGTCCGACTCCGATGTCGACGCCGTCGCTGACATCGCCGTCGAGCTGGGACTGGCCGGCATCGTGGCCACCAACACCACCATCTCGCGGGCCGGTCTACGCACCCCTGATGTCGACGATCTGGGTCCGGGTGGGGTCTCCGGACCACCGGTGGCGCAGCGCTCGCTGGAGGTGCTGCGGAGGTTGTACGGGCGGGTCGGCGATCGGTTGGTGCTGATCGGCGTGGGCGGGATAGAGACCGCCGACGACGCCTGGGAGCGCATCACCGCGGGAGCCACCCTGCTGCAGGGCTACACCGGCTTCGTCTACGGCGGAGGCCTGTGGGCCAAGCACATTCACGACGGTATCGCCGCGCG
>NZ_JBPCSX010000153.1:0-13933 GCF_051006775.1 Mycobacterium sp. | reverse complement strand
GCACGCCCACCACCCGGACATCTACCGCTTCCTGGACACCAAGCGGGAGAACGCCGACGAGAAGATCCGGATCAAGACGCTGAGCCTCGGCGTGGTGATCCCGGACATCACCTTCGAACTCGCCAAGAACAACGACGACATGTACCTGTTCTCGCCCTATGACGTCGAGCGGGTCTACGGCGTTCCGTTCTCCGACATCTCGGTCACCGAGAAGTACTACGAGATGGTCGACGACGCCCGCATCCGCAAGCAGAAGATCAAGGCCCGCGAGTTCTTCCAGACCGTGGCCGAGCTGCAGTTCGAGTCGGGCTACCCCTACATCATGTTCGAGGACACGGTGAACCGGGCCAACCACATCGACGGCAAGATCACCCACTCCAATCTGTGCTCGGAGATCCTGCAGGTGTCCACCCCGTCGCGGTTCAACGATGATCTGTCGTACGCCGAAGTGGGCCGGGACATCTCGTGCAACCTCGGTTCGCTGAACATCGCCAAGGCGATGGACTCACCAGACTTCGCCCAGACCATCGAGGTGGCGATCCGGGCGCTGACCGCGGTCAGCGATCAGACCACCATCTCCTCGGTGCCCTCGATCGAGAAGGGCAACAAGGAGGCTCACGCGATCGGGCTCGGGCAGATGAACCTGCACGGGTATCTGGCCCGGGAGCGCATCTTCTACGGCTCCGAAGAGGGTATCGACTTCACCAACATCTACTTCTACACCGTGCTGTATCACGCGCTGCGCGCGTCGAACAGAATCGCCATCGAGCGCGGGTCTACCTTCTACGGGTTCGAGAGGTCGAAGTACGCCAGCGGCGAGTTCTTCGACAAGTACACCGAGCAGGTCTGGGAGCCCAAGACCGACAAGGTGCGCACGCTGTTCGCCGACGCCGGCATCCGGATCCCCAACCAGGACGACTGGGCGCGGCTCAAGGAGTCGGTGCAGCGCAACGGCATCTACAACCAGAACCTGCAGGCGGTGCCGCCGACCGGCTCGATCTCCTACATCAACCACTCGACGAGTTCGATTCACCCGATCGCGTCGAAGGTGGAGATCCGCAAGGAAGGCAAGATTGGTCGGGTCTACTACCCGGCGCCGTATATGACCAACGACAACCTGGAGTACTTCCAGGATGCCTACGAAATCGGCTACGAGAAGATCATCGACACCTACGCCGCGGCCACCCAGCATGTGGACCAGGGGCTGAGTCTGACGCTGTTCTTCAAGGACACCACCAGCACCCGCGAGGTGAACCAGGCGCAGATCTACGCCTGGCGCAAGGGGATCAAGACGCTGTACTACATCCGCCTTCGCCAGATGGCGCTGCAAGGTACCGAGGTTGAGAACTGCGTCAGTTGCATGCTGTGATTGCCTGCCGCTGAAACCGAGGTGCTCCTAGTGGCTGAACGATCAATCGGGGGCTTGGTCTATGGGATCAGGCTCCGGTTTGAATCGCGTTATCGCTATGTCGGTCTCACCACTAAAACAGCGCAGGTGCGGTTGCGGCAGCACTGGAAAGAGGCTGCGGCGGGGAGGAAAACGCCGTTCTACGACTGGTTGCGCAAGCAAGATCGCGACGATGTGGTTGTCGTTCACCTGGACTGGGCAGACGAACTCGATGAGCTAGGTGAGGCGGAGATCGCCTGGATAGCTTTGTTGCGGCATGAGGGCCAGCCTCTGCTGAACCTTGCGGCAGGCGGGCTTGGGCCGACGGGCGTGGAATGGACTGCAGAGATGCGGCGGGCGGCGAGTATCCGCGCGACGGGTCGAATGATTCCCAGCCGATTCGGTGACGAGAATCCTTTCTACAGGGGGGAGCACTCGCCCGAACAGCGGGCGAAGTGGTCGGCTGCGCGTAAAGGTACGTATGCCGGGGCGGACAACCCGAACTATGGGAAGTTCGGTCCCGACCACCCCGGCTACGGCCGCCGGGTGTCGGAGGAGGCAAAGGCCAGGTTGTCCAAGAGGATGACGGGCACCGGGAACCCTAATTTTGGCCGCGTTGCCAGTGAAGAAACGCGGGCCAAGATGTCGTCGGCTCGCAAAGGCCGTCCAATGCCGTCGAGTCGGCGTAGCGCGCATACCAGACACCACACGAATAAAGGGGTCAAGAAGGCAACGTGCCGGTATTGCATCGAGGACTCGCAGTGAGGTCTTGGATTCCAACGATTAGTACCCGACCGGCGCTGCCGTCCTGACGGACAACCGGCCATCCAACGCACCGACCGAGACGGTCCGCGTGCGGTTCACGGCCGGAGGTTGAGGCTCAGCCGCCGGCGGCGGAGATGAACGCGCTACGAAGCGCTGCCATGTAGTTGTGGATCGAGCGGCGACTGTCAAACGTTTCCGGGAACGACACGGTGATGGTCGTGCAATCGCGGTTGCGGGTCGCCCAGATGTTGATGCTGCCGTGGTTGAGGTCGTCGATGAACATGCCCAGGTTGTCGGCAATGGCGGGGTCGAGTTTCCGGAAGTCGAAGAGCGATACCATCATCGGCTGGTCGGAACCGGCGTCGCCGAGTTCTTCGGAGTCGACCAGATCGAGGACGCGGTCGAACGGCACCGCCGCCAGGTGCTTGTTGGCGTCGAAGGACTTCTGCGCTGATCGTGCCGTTTCGCCGAAGTCGCGGCCGACGTCGACGGAAATCGGGAACAGGCTGGCGTACCACCCGACGCTGGTCGCCTGGTCAATGGTCCGGGTGTCCAAGGGGCTGAAGATATGCACCGTGTCGGTGCCGGTGAAGTCGTGGTCGGCGATCGCGGCGCACGCCAGAACTCCACCGCTGAACCGTGCCCCGGCTCGACGGCACGCGGTGTCGAAGGCCTCGGTCTGCGCTGCGTCGAGAATTTCCGCGGTGAAAGCCCCGCCGGAGCCGTCGTCGGCGCTGCCCAGTTCGAGCGGGAAGCTCGGCCATTCACCGTCGGCGTCGACAGCGAAGTCGATCCAGTCCTTCACCGGACCCGAGTTGCGGGTGAGGGTGTCGACTTCGTCGTGCTGATTCTCGGTGAAGTCCCGGTAGGCGGCGGGTTCGGCTTCGCTTTCGTCGCGCCCCAGGGTCAGCGCCTGGTAGTCGCGGGTGATGTCGCCGTAGATCACCAGTGACGACGTTCCATCGGTGTGCAGATGGTCGATGTCGGCGTAGACGGTGAAGTGGTGTTCCTTCTGGATGACGCCGAAGGTGAAGCAGTCCCATTCCAGCGTGCCCGGGGTGGCCGTCAGCACGTGGTCGCGGATCGCATCCTGTTCCATGAATCCCAGCACCGCGGGCACGAATTCGATCAGCTCAGGGTCTTCGATGGTGCGACGGATGACCTCGCCGTCGTCGGTGATGTCGAAGGCGCTGTGGTAGGTGTCGTGACGGCGCAGGTGGGCGTTGATGGCCTCGGTCATGGCCGCGATATCACACCAGCCGGCGATACTCCAGGACGTAAGGATCAGTCGCGCCGAGTCACGTCGACGCTTGCGGGCGGTGAGCGCCGAACGGAGATGCTGCTTCTGCTGGAAGGTGGGCGGGAGAGGGTCGACGGGC
The DNA here is from genome assembly GCF_051006775.1 of Mycobacterium sp. Taxonomy (GTDB): domain Bacteria; phylum Actinomycetota; class Actinomycetes; order Mycobacteriales; family Mycobacteriaceae; genus Mycobacterium. The sequence continues at coordinate 10,402 of NZ_JBPCSX010000153.1, read as the reverse complement.
GCCGCCGCCGCGAGTGCCCGGCTGGACGACGAAGCCCTCCACTCGGTGACGATTCCCTGTCCGGGGGTCCAGTTACCGCTGATGGAACCGATGGCGACCATGTGAGCGGCTCCTAGTTTCCGGTGAATACGTAGAACAGCACGGCTGCGACGAAGGACGCCACGAACGCCACGCTGATCCACAGTGTGAACCGTCGTTCGAGTCGCATCGCCGCGTCCTCGGTGTCGTGTCGCAGTCGCCATGCGCCGATGACCGCGCTGCCGAGCATTGCCGTGATGGCAATGTAGGCGAGCACGTAGATCAGGTCGATCATCGGCAGGTAGCCGACCTCGGGCAACGCCGAGGACACCCCGAACTGCATCGCGACGAGTGCGATCAGCGCGGTGATCGGCACGTTGACCTTGGAGTCCACGTACGAGGCCGGGATGATGACGCCCAGTGCCGCGGCGATGAGCACGATCAGCAACGGCAGGATGGTCTTGAAGATGCCCGATGTCACCGGAGACGTCACCGGCAACTCCACCATTACCCGGGTGTAGGTCCGGGACTCGGGAGTCGACTCGATGTCACCGAACGATGTCGGGTAGGTGTGGCTGTCGAAGTCGATGTGCGGTGTCCCGAAGTTGTAGCCGGCCAGGGTGATGTCGGGGTTGACCGTGATTGGGTCCTTGTCCGGGACGTAGACGACCTGTTCGACGTTGTTGATGGCGTCTTCGAAGACGAACCGCAGGGTCTGCTTCTGGAAGGGATAGTCCGACACCGACAGCGGAGAGTTGAAACTCCCCTGATATCGCCCGAGCCAGACCATCGAGCCGTCCGGTTGTTTGCGCGGTTCGGAGTACAGGTCGGTCTTGGTCAGCGCCCAGTTCTCGAATATGTTCTGGACCTCGATACCGGCCGGCGCGTCGATATCCGGGTTGCGCCACCGCAGCCAGACGTAGAAGTCCGCGGAGAAACTGTTGGTGTTGAGGTCGACGGCCTGGACGTTCTCGACGTAGACCCCGACGGTCACGTGTTCGGGGCCGGCCCCGGGAGCGGGGGCTGGGCTGGCCGATCCCACCGGCGATCCGGCCAGCAGCAGACCCAGGAAACACCCGACGGTGAGGATGTGCGTGACCGCTTTCGCGAGCGTTTTTTGGCCGGAATTCATCGGCGACCCCTCCTGACCCGCGGAGATGTTACAGCCGGTGGGCAATCCGCGCAGGGGTCCGGCTAACTGAGCCCGTGAGTACATCGCCGGCGGTCAACCGGCACACCGAGGCCTGGCGCGCCTTCGGCACCCGGGTGCTCGAGGGTTTTCCACGGCCGGCGGAGATCGCCGATGAGGTCGAGGTGCTCACCGACGGGTGCGCGTAAGGGTCGCTGTCGATGACGTCCTACGCGATCGGACTGGATCAGCCGCGCAGATGATCGGCGCGGACAGTCAGAACTTGTGCTGCGGCCCCTGGGCTCTCTTGTACATCGACTTCAGCAGCGCGTCGCGGATGCGAGCATTGTCGAGCAGCTTCAGGCCCGCCCCTGCCAAGGCCGGATAGCCGGCGAGTTTGTTCAGGACCCGGCCGCGCCGGTATTCCTTGCCCCATGCGGCCTTCATCCGCTGCTCGTAGTTGGTGAAGTCGTCGGGCCCACCGTTCTCCAGCGCGGCGATCGCACATTCACCGGCCGCCAGCCCGGACTCCAGAGCCTTGGATATCCCGGCCCCCGACGCCGGTTTGCCGGCGCCGAGGGAGTCGCCGACGAACAGCACACCCGGTCGCCAGGGCGGCCAGGCGGTGAAGCCCATGGGGAGCCGCCAGGCCCGAACGCTCTTGTTCTTCTTCAATTCGTCGATGGCGGGCAATTCCCACTCGCGCGGCAACGTGGCCAGGAACTCACCGAGGAACTGGGTGGCATTGATGGCCTGCCAGTTCTTGTAGCTGTTGATATAGCCCAGGCCGATGTTCAACCGGCCATCGCCCATTGGAAACACCCAGCCGTAGCCGGGCAGCTGATCGCCCTGGAACTCGAACTTCAGGTAGATATCAAAACTGTCGGAGTCGGCACGGTTGGCGTCCATCTCAGCGCGGATGGCGATCGCGGAGTATCCGTTGTAGTCCGAGTCGATCTGCAGCGCCCGCTTGATGGGGGAGTACGCGCCATCGGCGGCGATGACGGCGTCGGCGTGGACTTTCTCCCCGCCCTTGAGCACCACGCCGGTGACCCGGCCGCTGCCGTCGAGGATCGGCTCGCTGACCTCGGCACCCTGGCGCACCACCGCGCCGGCCTTCGCCGCGTGCTCCAGCAGCATGGTGTCGAGCACCGTGCGGCTCACGGTGTGCCCGTGGTCGGGCATGCCGGGGCGTTTGGGGAATGACAGTTCCCACCGCGACGGGCTGAACACCGTCACCCGGTTGATCCGATGGAAGGTGGACACCTCGTCGGCCAGGCCCATCTTCTGCAGGTAGCTCACCGCCCGCGCGGTCAGGCCGTCTCCGCATGGTTTGTCCCGGGGGAATCCCGCTTTGTCGACCACCAGCACTCTTGCACCGGTCTGCACGGCCTGCCAGGCGGCCGCCGACCCCGAGGGTCCGCCGCCCGCGACAACCACATCGAATCGCTCAGTCACAATTCCTTGATGCTAGCCGTGGTTGATCGGGGTCCGCGCTATCGACCGGGCCGAAACGCCCCATCCAAGCGCGCCGCCGACCTGCTGGGAACCAGCCTCGCGACCGCCGAACGGGCATGTCGGCGCGACACGCCGAACACAACTTGTTGTGTTAGCACCGCTTGTCAGACACTAGGGGTAGTGTTTCGCAAGTAAGTTCATATCCGGCGATTTTTGGGTGAAGTGGGGTTCTGGTGAGCAGTGGAGCCAAGCTGGTTGACCGCGCCAAGGCGATCAACTGGAACCGTGTCGAAGACGAGAAGGACGCCGAGGTCTGGGATCGGCTGACCGGCAATTTCTGGCTGCCGGAGAAGGTCCCGGTGTCCAATGACATCCCGTCCTGGAACACCCTGACCGACGCCGAGAAGCAACTCACCATGCGAGTGTTCACCGGCTTGACGCTGCTGGACACCATTCAGAGCACCGTCGGTTCGGTGAGCATGATTCCGGACGCGCTGACTCCGCACGAAGAGGCGGTGCTGACCAACATCACCTTCATGGAGTCGGTGCACGCCAAGAGCTACAGCTCGATCTTCTCCACGCTGTGCTCCACCGCCGACATTGATGAGGCCTTCCGCTGGTCGGAGGAGAACACCAATCTTCAGCGCAAGGCGCAGATCGTTCTCGACTATTACCGGGGTGATGATCCGCTCAAGCGCAAGATCGCCTCGGTGATGCTCGAGGGGTTTCTGTTCTACTCCGGCTTCTACCTGCCGATGTACTGGTCGAGCCGGGCCAAGCTCACCAACACCGCCGACCTGATCCGGTTGATCATCCGCGACGAAGCGGTGCACGCCTACTACATCGGCTACAAGTTCCAGCGCGGCTACGTGACTCAGACCGAAGAGCGTCAGCAGGAACTCAAGGATTACGCCTACGAGCTGCTGTATGCGTTGTACGAGAACGAGATCGAGTACACCCAGGATCTCTACGATCAGGTCGGCCTGACCGAGGACGTCAAGAAATACCTGCGGTACAACGCCAACAAGGCGCTGATGAACCTTGGTTTCGAAGCGCTGTTCCCGAAGGACGAGACGGACGTCAACCCGGCGATCCTCTCCTCGCTGTCACCCGACGCCAACGAGAATCACGATTTCTTCTCCGGCTCGGGCTCGTCCTACGTCATCGGCAAGGCCGTCGTGACCGAAGACTCGGACTGGGACTTCTGACACCCGGTTCCAGTTTGCCAGGATGCACGTGAGGGCCGCCCCGGTTTTCCCACCGGGGCGGCTTTCGTTTGATGTAGAGGTGAACGCTTCCTGAACACGTTGGCATTGGGGGCATAACGGGGAGACACTGGACGGATGACCGCTAAGTCCCGTGTGCAATCGATGATCAGCTGGCTGCGCGCCGGCTACCCGGGCGGGGTCCCGGGGCCGGACCGGGTGCCACTGCTGGCGCTGCTGCGCAACAGCCCGTTGACCGAGGAACAGGTCAAAGAGGTGGTGCGCGAAATCTCCGCCGCGGAGAAGATCGCACCGGCCGGTCACGTCGTCGACCACGACGAGATCGAGAAGTTCATCGAGGGGGTGGCCCACCACGACGGGGGTCCGGAGAACATCAGGCGGGTCGCCGAGATCCTCGCCGCCGCCGGCTACACCGTGGAAGGCCTGCACGGCGCCGAGGAGTAGTCCTCGTCCCTACGCGTTGCGAAGCGACTCAGTGCGCGATCTGTTTCGACTCTTCGTCCCTACGCGTTGCGTAGCGACTCAGTGTCGATCACAAACCGGTACCGCACGTCGCTGGAGATGACCCGCTCGTAAGCCTCGTTGACATAGCCGGGTTCGATGACCTCGATCTCTGAGGCGATGCCGTGCTTGGCGCAGAAGTCCAGCATCTCCTGCGTCTCGGCGATGCCACCGATCACCGAACCGGCAATGCTGCGGCGCATCCCGATGATCGAGAACGGCGGAACCACCAGTGGGTTCTCCGGAGCGCCGAGTTCGACGAAAACGCCGTCGAGGTCAACCAACCCGAGGAACTTACCCAGATCAAGGTTGGCCGACACCGTGTTGAGGATGATGTCGAACGAGTTGCGCAGACTCTTGAAGACGGCGCGGTCGTCGGTGGCGTAATAGTGCTTGGCCCCCAACCGAAGTCCATCCTCCATCTTCTTGAGCGACTGCGACAGCACCGTCACCTCCGCGCCCATCGCTGCACCGATCTTGACGGCCATATGTCCCAACCCGCCGAGTCCGATCACACCCAGTCGGGTTCCCGGGCCGACGTTCCAATGCCGCAGCGGCGAGTAGGTGGTGATGCCGGCGCACAGCAGCGGTGCGGCGGCATCCAGGGGCAGCGACTCGGGGATGCGCAGCACGTAGTTCTCGTCGACCACGATGCTGCCGCTGTACCCGCCCTGGGTCGGCTGACCGTCCCTGCCGACCCCGTTGTAGGTGCCGACATTGCCGCCGCCGGTGCAGTACTGCTCCAGACCGGCCCTGCAGTTCTTACAGTCCCGGCAGGAATCCACGAAGCAACCCACGCCGACCCGGTCGCCGACCGCGAACTTGGTCACCTCGGAGCCGACGGCAGTCACCACGCCGGCGATCTCATGGCCGGGCACCACCGGGTAGTTCGGCTGACCCCACTCGGCGCGCACGGTGTGGATGTCGGAGTGGCAGATTCCGGCGAAGTGGATATCGAATCCGACGTCGTGCGGACCGATCTCGCGGCGGGTGATGGTGGTCTTGGTCAGGGGTCCGGTGGCCGATGTCGCGGCGTAAGCGGAAACGGTAGTCATGGTGTGAGATTAGGCCTTGGGCCAATGGCACTGACAGGGGCTCCTGCGGTCTACGATTCGCCCAATGGTTGGCATCCCGTCGGTACCGAGGCTTCCGCGCGGGCTGGACCCGCTGCGGCGGATCCACGTTCCTCGGGATCTTGACGCGATCACCGATATCGGTCCCGAGGATGCTGCTGCCGACGGTGGAGTCGAGCAGGCCGCAGTCGAGACCATGTGGAATGCCGCCGTCGACTGGTACCGCAGTGGTGTGCACCCTGCGATGCAGGTGTGTGTGCGGCGCAACGGCGCGGTGATCCTCAACCGTGCGATCGGCCATGCCAGCGGCAACGGCCCACGTGACGGCCGGGCCTCCGAACGGGTTGCGGCCACCGTGGACACACCGTTCTGCGTCTATTCGACGTCGAAGGCGATCACCGCGTTCGTGATTCACAAACTCTGCGAGCGTGGACTGCTGCACACCGACGACCCGATTGCCGACTACATCCCCGGCTATGAGCAGAACCGCAAACACCGGATCACCATCGGCCATGTGCTGGCCCACCGCGCCGCCGTCCCTAACCTGCCGCGAAGCGCCCTGAATCTCGACAACCTCGGCGACCGCGAATTCATGAAGGACATCCTGATCAACGCCTCGCCGTTCGCGAAGGCCGGCCGCTATCTGGCCTATCACGCGGTCTCGGGCGGATTCATTCTCGGTGAGGTCGTCCACACCGTCACCGGCAAGGACATCCGCGAGGTCCTGGCAGAGGAGTTCCTCGATCCATTGGGCTTCCGGTGGACCAACTACGGCGTCGCGCCCGAGGACGTCGACAAGGTGGCGGTCAACTACATCACCGGGGCGCCGACGGCACCGCCGCTGTCGAATGTGCTCAGCAGGGCCCTCGGGGTGGGTCTGGACGACCTGGTCAACCTCACCAACGATGCCCGCTTCCTGACCGGGATCGTGCCGGCCGCGAATGTGGTGACCACCGCCTGGGAGCTGACCCGATTCTTCGAGATCATGCGCTGCGGTGGCGAACTCGACGGAGTCCGGGTGATCGAGACCGACACCATCCGCCGCGCCCTCGTCGAGCGGTCCCATCTGGAGATCGATCTGTCGCTGGTGTATCCGACCCGGTTCTCCTACGGCCTGATGCTCGGTGCCCAGGTGGTGAGCCTTTACGGCCGCGATACCCAGCAGGCCTTCGGCCACCTCGGCTTCACCAACATGCTGGCCTGGTCCGACCCGGAGCGGGCGATCTCGGTGGCGGTGCTCAACAGTGGAAAACCGATCGTCTACCCCGAGCTCTACCGGTTCCTCGGCACCATGGGGTGCATCACCAGTCAGATGCCGAAAGTGCCGGCGAGCGAGCGGATGCTCTGACAGGAGTGGTGCATATGTCGTATCTGACCGACAAGGTCATCGTCGTCACCGGGGCCGCCAGCGGCTTCGGACGGTTGATCTGTCAGAAGTGCGCGGCCGGTGGCGCAAAGGTGGTGGCCGTCGACGTCAACGCCGACGGTCTCGCCGAGGTGGTGAACGGTATCCGCGCGGCCGGTGGACTCGCGATCGCCGAGGTGGCGGATGTGACCGACCTGCCGGCGTTCACCGCCGCCGCACGGAACGCCGTCGACACCTACGGCGGTATCGACGTCCTGGTGAACAACGCCGGCGTGATGCCGCTGGCCTACTTCGCCGATCATGAAAAAGCCTGGCAGCGTTGGCATCATGCGATCGACATCAATATCAAGGGTGTGCTCAACGGCATCATCGCCGTCTATGACCAGATGATCAGTCAGGGCCGCGGCCACGTGGTCAACATTTCTTCCATCTATGGCAACGGCGGTATCGAAGGCGCCGGCGTCTACAGCGCCACCAAGCTTGCCGTCACCGCACTCTCCGATGCGCTGCGTGTCGAGACGCAGGGGAAGATCAAGGTCACCACCGTCAAACCGACCGGTGTGATGGGAACAAATCTGGCTTCCGGCATCGTCAATGAGAACGCGATCATGGGACTGGCCGGACAGAAAGGCCAGGAGTTCGCCGAGAACCTCGGGAACCTGATGACGGGATCGATGCGTCCTGAGCAAGCCGATGTGAATTCGATCCAGTACTGGCTCATCAACCCCGACGACCTCACCGACTCGGTCATCGGTGTCATCGATCAGCCGTGGGGGATCAGCATCAGCGACATCACGGTGCGCGCCAGCGGGGAGAACTACATCCGCTAGTTGATCGGCGCGTTGAGCCAACTCAGATCGTCGAGGATCCCGCGGGCGGCGATCAGGCCCTGGCCGGTCTGCCAAACCTCGCGGTTGACGACGAACACCCGGTTGTCCCGGTATGCGGACAGCTTGCGCCAGGCGTCACTCTCGAGGATTTTCGGAGCGCGGTCCTTGGCAGCCGGCGACGCGAAGGACATGTACACGATGTCACCGTCGGCGGGTGCGAAGTCCGGTGCGTCATCCAGGCCGATCTCCAGGTAGGGCTTGTCGGTAAACCGTTGCGCTGCAGGACGATCCACGCCGACAGCGGCCAGCACACTGGCCGGGAAGTTCTGCGCACCCCACACTCGCACGGTGGTGTCGGTGAGCTCGACGATCGAGGCCTGGAAGTGCGTAGCATCGGTGGCCGCACCCTTCTCGCGGGCCTGGGCGGTGAATCCCGCGATCAGCTCGTCGGCGGCGCCGCGGCGGCCGGTGGCCGCGCCGATCAGCCGGAGGGTGTCCTGCCAGCCCGCTCCGGATGTGTCGGTGAACACCGTCGGGGCGATCGCCGCCAGGGCGGGGTAGTCCTGTTGTTCGGCCTGCGCGCCCAGTATCAAATCCGGTCTGGCCGCGGCGACTGCCTGTAGGTCCTGGGCCGGCGGCAGGTCATGCACGACGGTGCCCAGATAGGACGGCTGGCCGGCCGCGCCGTCCGGCACGGCGGCCGCGACGATGCGGGACTGCAGCCCCAGTGCGCACAGGGCGTCGAGCTCGCCGCCGGCGAGAACCACGATGCGCTGCGGGTCGGGCGCCACCGCCGTCTCCCCGGCGGCGTGCCGCAGCGGCCCGGGCGGTTCGGGATCAAGGCGGGCCGGCTCCGGTGCGCAGGACTCGTCGGGGCGGCGCTGATTGCCCAGCACCCCCGCCGAAGCGATCTTGGTGGTGCTTGTCACAACCGTGCTGGTCGGACCGGCCGCCGGGGGACCCGCGGGGGTCGAGCAACCGCTGAGCAGCGCAGGGGTGGCGAGGGCAGCGGCGAACACCCCGGGAAGCACTGCGCGGGCAAGCACCACGCGACCGTAACATCAGGCCCGGGAAATGCCGTTGAGCTGGGCATTCGGCCTTGTCCATGGGGGGTCGCGACGCGAGTACGACAGAATGTAGGACCCACGGCCCATGGCGCCTGGTTTGGGGTTAGGATTCCTCAGTAGCTTCAGGGATAAACCCCGACAGATGGTTTGGAGGACGTCGTGACAGCCGTAGTGCCTGCGCGCGGAGATCTAGAGGCCACTCGCCCCCACCCGGCGCCCAATGGGCCAAAGGGCAATCTCATCTACAAGCTGCTGACCACCACCGATCACAAGCTGATCGGCATCATGTACGTGGTCGCCTGCTTCATCTTCTTCGCGCTGGCCGGGCTGATGGCCCTGTTCATCCGGGCTGAGCTGGCCATTCCGGGTCTGCAGTTCCTGTCCAACGAGCAGTACAACCAGCTGTTCACCATGCACGGCACCGCGATGCTGCTGTTCTACGCCACCCCGGTGGTGTTCGGTTTCGCCAACCTGGTGCTGCCGCTGCAGATCGGCGCCCCCGACGTGGCCTTCCCGCGGTTGAACGCGCTGTCATTCTGGCTCTTCGTCTTCGGTGCGCTCATCGCCCTGGGTGGGTTCATCACCCCCGGTGGCGCTGCTGACTTCGGCTGGACCGCCTACGTTCCGCTGTCGGACGCCGTGCACTCCCCGGGCGCCGGCGCAGACCTGTGGATCCTCGGTTTGGCCGTCGGCGGCCTCGGCACCATCCTCGGTGGGGTCAACATGATCACCACCATCGTGTGCCTGCGCGCGCCCGGCATGACCATGTTCCGGATGCCGATCTTCACCTGGAACATCTTCGTGACCTCGATCCTGGTCATCCTGATCTTCCCGCTGCTGACCGCGGCACTCTTCGGCCTGGCCGCGGACCGTCGCCTCGGGACGCACGTGTACGACCCGGCCAACGGCGGCGTCACGTTGTTCCAGCACCTGTTCTGGTACTTCGGTCACCCGGAGGTGTACGTCATCGCGCTGCCGTTCTTCGGCATCATCTCCGAGATCATCCCGGTGTTCTCCCGCAAGCCGGTCTTCGGCTACACCACCCTGGTGTACGCGACGCTGAGCATCGCGGCGCTGTCGATGGCGGTGTGGGCACACCACATGTACGTCACCGGTGCTGTGCTGCTGCCGTTCTTCAGCCTGCTGACCTTCATGATCGCGGTGCCCACCGGCGTCAAGTTCGTCAACTGGATCGGCACCATGTGGAAGGGGCAGTTGACCTTTGAGACGCCGATGCTCTGGTCTTTCGGCTTCCTGGTGACCTTCCTGCTGGGTGGTCTCTCCGGTGTCATGCTGGCCAGCCCGCCATTGGACTTCCACGTCTCGGACAGCTACTTCGTGATCGCGCACTTCCACTACACGCTGTTCGGCACCATCGCCTTCGCCACCTATGCCGGCGTCTACTTCTGGTTCCCGAAGATGACCGGGCGGATGCTCGACGAGCGTCTGGGCAAGCTGCACTTCTGGCTGACGATGGTCGGTTTCAACGTCGCCTTCCTGGTGCAGCACTGGCTGGGCAACGAGGGCATGCCCCGCCGGTACGTCGACTACCTGCCGACCGACGGGTTCACCACGCTGAACATCGTCTCGACCATCGGCGCCTTCATCCTCGGTGCATCGGTGATCCCGTTCTTCTGGAACGTGTTCAAGAGCTGGCGCTACGGCGAGGTCGTCACCGTCGACGACCCGTGGGGCCACGGCAACTCCCTGGAGTGGGCCACCAGCTGCCCGCCG
>NZ_JBPCSX010000152.1:0-7293 GCF_051006775.1 Mycobacterium sp. | reverse complement strand
TCTGCCACTGGTGATGCGGGCCGGATTCCCATTCCTGGAGTGGATGATGCACGTCATCGTTCTGCACTGGCGGCCGCGTCGGGTGGCCGGGATCACGATCGACCCCGTGCTGGCTCGTAAACATCGTGAACACCACGTCGAGCCGAGGGCCATTCCGCTCATCTTCATCCCGATGCAGTCCCTTTACGGCGCAGTGGGTTCGGCGTTGATCGTCGGACTCTGGATCTTCCCGAGGACGGCTCTGGGGCTGACCTTTCTGGTGGTGACGTTCGCCATCGGACTTGTTTACGAGTGGACGCACTATCTGGTGCACACCGACTATCACCCGAAACATGCTGTCTACCAGGCAATTTGGCGCAATCACCGGCTGCATCATTTCAAGAATGAGCACTACTGGTTCGCCGTCACCAGCCCGGGTACAGCCGACCGGGTGCTGGGCACCTATCCGGATCCGCAGACCGTACCGACCTCGCCGACCGCGCGCAATCTGTTCGCCGAGACGGTCTAGCCCCCACCCAGCTTCCGGTAGATCGCACCCACGATCGGCGTCACGATGGCGCGCGGCGCGTACCCGCTGGCCACCGACATCGCTTTCGAAGTCACCCCGGGGACCACGCGCATCTTGTTGCGCTCCAGGCCATCCAGTGAAATCCGCGCCGTGTACTCGGTGTCAATCCACAGGAAGTCCGGGATCAACCTCTCCACCAGCGACTGCTCCGCGGGGTCGGGCAACTCGGTGCGCACCGGCCCCGGCGCCAGGACGGTGACGTGAATCCCGGAGTCCTTCAACTCACCGCGCAGTGACTCGCTGAAGGTGTTGGCGAACGCCTTGGTCGCCGCATAGGTGGCGTTGTTCGGAATCGGCGAATTGCCGGCCGCCGAACCGGAGATCAGGATGCCGCCGCACTGCCGGGCCACCATGCCGGGCAGCACCGCGAGCACCAGGTCGTGCACCCCGAGCACGTTGAGCTGAACCTGTGCCTTCTCCTCGGCCGGATCCAGCCCGGCCACCGGCCCGAAGGTGGCGGTGCCGGCGTTTGCGCACAGGATGGAGATGTCGCGCTCGGCCAGTTCGTCGGCCAATCCGGCGCGCTGGCGAGGGTCGGCCAGGTCGACGGCGCGGGCCTCCACCGTCACACCGAATCGTTCGGTGAGGCGTGCGGCGAGTTCCTCCAGGACCTCCGCGCGGCGCGCGGTGATGATCAGGCTGTGACCGCGCGCCGCCAACTCGGTGGCGAGGGCCTCGCCGATGCCCTGGGAGGCTCCGGTGACGACGGCCCGGCTGGTCGGTGACGGTGGGGGGACAGGCATGCGGCAATCGTAGGGGGCTGGATAGGGTTGCCCGCATGAACAGGCGCCGGGTCGCCGCGTGGGCCCTATGGGACTGCGGGTCGACCGGGCTGAACGCCATTGTCGCCACCTTCGTGTTCTCGGTGTACCTCACCAGCGCAGTCGGGCGCGATGTCGGCGGCGACACCTCACCGGCCAGCTGGCTCGGCCGGACGCTGACCTTCGCCGGTATCGCGGTGGCATTGCTCGCGCCCCTTATCGGAGTCGTGGTGCAGGCGCCGCGCCGACGGCGGGTGGTCCTCACGGCGCTGACGGCGCTTGCCGCCGCGTTCACCCTCGCGATGAGTTTGATCCGCGAGGATCCCCGCTATCTGGCGCCGGGTCTGGCGTTGCTCGCGCTTACCGCGGCATGCGGCGATCTGGCCAGCGTTCCCTACAACGCGATGCTGCGACAGTTGTGCACGCCGCGCACCGCCGGGCGGGTATCAGGACTTGGTTGGGCAGCCGGCTACAGCGGCAGCGTCATGCTGCTATTGCTTGTCTACTTCGGTTTCATCCGGGGGGACGGGCCGCGACGCGGCCTGCTCGGACTGCCGGTGGCCGACGGTCAGAATGTGCGTGCGGCGATGATCCTGGCTGCGGTATGGCTGGTGCTCTTCGCCCTGCCACTGCTGCTGACGGCACACTCCTTCACCGTCGGAGCCGCTGACGAGGGGGAGCGGATCCCGAGTCCGCTGGGCGCCTACCGGCAACTGTGGTCGGATCTGCGCGACGAGTGGCAACGCGATCGCAACCTGGTCTACTACCTCATCGTCAGTGCGGTTTTCCGCGACGGACTCGCCGGAGTGTTCGCGTTCGGCGCGGTGCTGGGGGTCAGTGTCTACGGCATCTCACAGGCCGATGTGCTGATGTTCTGAGACGTCGCGTCCACCGTCGCCGCACTCGGAGCGGTGGCGGGTGGTCGGCTCGACGATCGGGTCGGCGCCAAACCGGTGATCGTGGTTTCGCTTGTCGCCATGATCATCGTGGGAGCGACTCTGATGGCGTAGTCGGGCCCGGCCGCGTTCTGGGCGTGCGGTCTGCTGCTCTGCCTGTTCGTCGGCCCGATCCAGTCGGCGGCTCGCACCCTGCTGCTGCGGATGACCGGAGAGGGTAAGGAGGCCGTCGTATTCGGTCTCTACACGATGACCGGGCGCGCGGTGGCCTTCCTCGCGCCGTGGTTGTTCTTCGTCTTCGTGGATTACTTCCACGCCGACCGGGCCGGGTTGGCCGGGATCCTGACGGTGCTGTGCGCGGGACTTCTCGGGATGATTACCGTGCGCGTCCCGGCGCACGTGCGTTAAGCGACCCCGGTGCAGATGGTCAGCCCGCGGCCGGTGCGCTGACGGACTTGGGCGCCATTGACCGACACGCTGCAGGTGACGTCTCGGCCGACGTTGACCACCGCCACACTCGCGGAGGTCTTCGCCGGTGCGCCGAGGCTGACCTCCTTGCTCCACGGCAGCGCCACGTTGAACTCGGTTTGCATCACGCCGCCGGTGTCGACGTAGGTGATGTTGATGGCCCGTCCTTCACCGGTGACGTTGTAGACGACGCTCTCGGTCCCGGTCGGGGCGACGGTGCTCTCACCCGGAAGCGCGGGGGTGCTGGGCACCTCGGTCGTGGGCTGCGTCGCGGTCGGTCGCGGTGATCGTGTGGTGGTGGGGGTCGGCACCGTGGGCACCGTGGGCACCGTCGTGATCCGCGGGGCCGACGGAAGTGTGGTCGTGGGCAACGGGGCCACCACCGTGGACTGCCGCGCTCTGCCGCTGACGATCACCAGGGCAAGCACCAGGCCGGACACCAGCAACACGGCCGCGCCGGCGGCGATCCACAACCAGCGCGGTGACTTCGGCGGCGGCGGGGGAGGTGGCGGCTGATTGCCCGGGTAGCCGGCTGTCTGCCAGTACGGGGGCAGCTGCTGGGTAGGTCCGGTCATCGGCGCACCGGTGGGCGCCCCGTAGTAGGTCTGCCCCTGGGGTCCCCAGTACTGCCCCGAGTAGGCCGGGTCGGTGGTGGGCGGATAGCCCGCCTGGGTCGGATCCGACCAGTCCGGATTGTTGGGATCGCTCATGCCAACCTCACGACAAGCAGGCTACCTGCGGACCCTGCTACCGGTACTGACCGGTGCGCAGGGCCGCTGCCGTCATCGCCCGGAGCACCTCGCGTGAGCGGTCCTGTCCGGCCGTCGTGGTCGAGTGCGGGGTGGAATTGAGCAGCCCGAATGCGGCGTGGGCCACGACTCGCGCATCGGCCTCCGCAAGCTGCGGGTCCAGCCTCCGCAGCACACCCACCCAGGTCTCGACGTACCGCCGCTGGGCACGCCGGACCTGCCGCTGCGCCGCGGCCGGCAGATTGGCCAGGTCCCGGTCCTGGATCCGGATCAGATCCGGCTCGCTGAGGGCGAAGTCGAGGTGGAACTCGATGAGCCCGTCGAGTGTGGCCGCCGGGTCGTCACCATCGGCAACCACCGCCTGCGCGCCGGCCAGCAGCCGGGTGCTGATACCCACCAGGAGTTCGACCAGCAGGGCTTCCTTGTTGGGGAAGTGCCGGTAGATGGCCGGGCCGCTGACCCCGGCCGCCGCGCCGATGTCCTCGAGTCGCACCGCGAGGTAGCCGCGGTCGGCCATCAGCTGCTCGGCGGCTGTGAGCAGCTGCGAGCGCCGGTCGGACTTCTGCCTGCTGCGCGGAGTGAGTGTGGTCATGGGTTAATCTTCATAAACCTAACATTAGTTAGTCGTCATTAACTCAAAGGACGCCTCCGCATGGCAACGGCCGCAAACCGCGACGCGCACCTGGAACTCGTCGGCCAACTGCGCGCGAAACTCGACACCGCCGCTCTCGGCGGACCGGAGCGGGCGCGCGAGCGGCATGTCGCCCGTGGGAAATTGCTTCCCCGCGACAGGGTCGACGGACTGCTGGACCCGGGCAGCCCGTTCCTGGAGGTTGCGCCGTTGGCCGCCGACGGTATGTACGACGACGAGTGCCCGGCGGCCGGCATCATCACCGGGATCGGCCGGATAGCGGGGCGTGAGTGCATGGTGGTGGCCAACGACGCCACCGTCAAGGGCGGCACCTACTACCCGGTGACGGTCAAGAAGCACCTGCGCGCCCAGGAGATCGCCGCTCAGAACCGCCTGCCGTGCATCTATCTGGTGGACTCCGGCGGTGCGTTCCTGCCCCGTCAGGACGAGGTGTTCCCGGACCGCGATCACTTCGGCCGGATCTTCTACAACCAGGCCACCATGAGCGCGGCCGGTGTGCCCCAGATTGCCGCGGTGCTCGGATCCTGCACTGCCGGTGGCGCTTACGTGCCGGCGATGAGCGACGAGGCGGTGATCGTTCGCAACCAGGGCACTATCTTCCTGGGCGGTCCGCCGCTGGTGAAGGCCGCCACCGGCGAGGTGGTGACTGCCGAGGATCTCGGCGGCGGTGATCTGCACTCCAGGAAGTCCGGTGTGACCGACCATCTCGCGCGCGACGACCGCGACGCATTGGCGATCGTGCGGCGCATCGTCGACACTCTGGGTCGTCGTGCGATGCCGCCCTGGGACGTCCGCGAGGCACGAGATCCGATCGCCGACCAGAGCGAGCTGTACGACGTGGTGCCGGTGGACGCCCGGGTGCAATACGACGTCCACGAGGTGATCACCCGCATTGTCGACGGCGGCGCGTTCAGTGAGTTCAAGGCCGAGTACGGCACCACCATGGTCACCGGATTCGCCCACATCCACGGCCACCCGGTCGGAATTGTCGCCAACAACGGTGTGCTGTTCGGCGAATCGGCTCTCAAGGCGGCGCATTTCATCGAACTCTGCGATAAGCGGGTGATCCCGCTGCTGTTCCTGCAGAACATCACCGGCTTCATGGTGGGCCGCGATTACGAGGCCGACGGTATCGCCAAACACGGTGCGAAGATGGTGACCGCGGTCGCGTGCGCGCGGGTTCCCAAGTTGACCGTGGTGATCGGCGGATCCCACGGTGCGGGCAACTATTCGATGTGCGGACGCGCGTATTCGCCGCGGTTTTTGTGGATGTGGCCCAACGCCCGGATTTCGGTGATGGGTGGTGAGCAGGCCGCCTCGGTGCTGGCCACCGTGCGCGGCGACATGACTCCCGAGCAGGAGGAGGCCTTCAAGGCGCCGATCCGGGCCCAGTACGAGCAGCAGGGCAATCCGTACTACTCCACCGCGCGCCTGTGGGATGACGGTGTGATCGATCCCGCTGACACCAGAACTGTTCTGGGGCTGGCCCTTTCGGTTGTCGGCAATGCGCCGGTCGAACCGGTCTCCTACGGCGTTTTCAGGATGTGACGGTGTTCACCAGGATCCTTGTCGCCAACAGGGGCGAAATCGCCGTGCGGGTGATCCGCACGCTCAGAGCCATGGGCATCGAATCGGTGGCCGTCTACAGCGATGCCGACGCCGCCGCCCGTCACGTCGTCGAGGCGGATATTGCGGTGCGGATCGGTCCGGCGCCGGCCCGGCAGAGCTATCTGGACATCGACGCTGTTGTAGATGCCGCCGTTCGCGCCGGCGCGCAGGCGGTGCACCCCGGCTACGGGTTCCTCTCGGAGAACGCCGATTTCGCCGCCGCACTGGCGGCCGCGGGTGTGGTGTTCATCGGGCCGCCTACCGCTGCCATCCGCACCATGGGCGACAAGATCGCGGCCAAGAACTCGGTCTCGGCCTTCGGTGTCCCGGTGGTTCCCGGTATCGCCGAGCCTGGGCTCTCCGATGCCGCCCTGATCGCCGCCGCGGAGAAGGTCGGCTACCCGGTGCTGGTCAAGCCGTCGGCCGGCGGCGGCGGCAAGGGCATGCGGAGGGTCGACGAGGCTGCCGAACTGCCGGCCGCACTCGCCACGGCCCGGCGTGAAGCGGGGTCGGCATTCGGTGACGACACGTTGTTCCTGGAGCGGTTCGTGTTGCGGCCCAGGCATATCGAGGTCCAGGTCCTCGCCGATGGGCAGGGCACGGTCCTGCATCTGGGTGAGCGGGAGTGCAGTCTGCAGCGCCGGCATCAGAAGGTCATCGAGGAGGCGCCGTCGCCACTGCTGGATCCGGCGACCCGGGCCCGCATCGGTGCTGCCGCCTGTGACACCGCGCGCAGCGTCGACTACGTGGGTGCCGGAACCGTCGAGTTCATCGTGTCGGCTGATGCCCCCGATGAGTTCTTCTTCATGGAGATGAACACCCGCCTGCAGGTGGAGCACCCCGTGACCGAACTGGTCACCGGATGGGATCTGGTCGAGTGGCAGGTCCGGATTGCGGCGGGTGAGCGGTTACCGCACACCCAGGACGACATCGTCCTGCGCGGACACGCCATCGAGGCGCGGCTCTACGCCGAGGATCCCGCCGCGGGCTTCCTGCCGACCGGTGGGCCGGTGTTGGCGGTGATCGAACCGGCCGGGCGCGGCGTTCGGGTCGACTCGGGTCTGAGGGCCGGGACGACCGTGGGCAGTGACTACGACCCGATGCTGGCCAAGGTGATCGCCCACGCCCCAGACCGCTCCGAGGCGCTGCGTCGTCTGGACCGTGCGCTCGCCGGGACCGCGGTGTTGGGTGTGGGAACCAACGCCGAGTTCCTGCGTTTCGTGCTGGCCGATGCCGATGTGGTGGCCGGCCATCTCGACACCGGACTGCTCGAGCGGCTGCACTTCACCACGGCCCCCGCCGGCGATGATGCGCTCATCGCGGCCGCTGCGTATCGCTGGCTGCTGCGGTGGCCCTCGCGCCCGGTGGATCTGTGGCAATACCCGTCCGGCTGGCGGCTGGGCGCTCCGGCTCCGACGACCATCCGGCTGCGCTGCGGTGACCGCACCGTCCGCATCGAGATCACCGGCACACTGCAGGGCGCGCAGGTTCGGGTGGAGGATGGCGAGACCCGCTCTCTCACAGGGCAGTTGGCATCCGGGGCGATGCTGGTCACCATCGACGGCACCGGACTGGAGTACGCCGCGGCCGG
>NZ_JBPCSX010000151.1:0-3280 GCF_051006775.1 Mycobacterium sp. | reverse complement strand
GATATGAGCATCTTGTTTGTTGAACAATCTCAAATACATTTGGAAAGACCAGAAAGCATCTAAGTAAAAGTCTTGTTCAACTTCTTTCATTGATTCGGAATTTTGAAACAATTGTTTGTGTTGGTCAGATGTTAAATTAATAACACGGTCAGAGTTAGCATAACGAACTAAGTTCTTAAAAGCATCAAACTTACGATGATTGATTTGAGGAATTTCTTCTTTATCACCAAGGATAATCTGGCGTAGTTTAGAAAATTGAATACGATGTCCTACTAATGATTGCAGTGATTCAATTTGCTCATCGAATGTTTCACCATTCAAACCAACTGAAGCATCTTCTGCGGCTTGTGTAACACCTGTTAGATGTTTCTTATTCATACCGACATTGTTCATTCCAATGGTATAGAATTTATCTGACTTCAGACCAGCATTGAAACTCAAGCGTCTTGATTTATCTGTTGAGTTTAGAATATAAAAAGACTTGTGGAACTCTATACCACCAATCTCTACACCATCAGAAACAAGTGTAAGTGATTGTTGACCTCTTGTCAATCTAAAATTATATTTAGTAATAGTGAAGTTCTTCTCAATAAGTTCAATCTTATCTTTTAGATACTTAACAATATCAAATATCTCATATCGATTAGAGACATTTGATGTGTTTATAACACGGTTATCAAATTTAGTGACAACCTGACTTCCAACTTTCTCAATAGATATTTTATCGATTGTGTTGAATAGTTCGGTTTTGTTATAGTTTCTGTAGCCTTTCATATATAAAATTGTTTCTACAAAGATAGGAAACTTTACTTGAAAAACAAAATGGTTATTGAAAATTTAATATATAAAAAGATGAAAGTTATTAACAATTTTGGTGGTTTTATAAATGAAGAGTATTCTAAGAATGATCCTATTCCTGAAATTAACAGAATGTCTGATAAATTAGGTATTGTTTTACTCGGTCTACCTGGTTCCGGTAAATCTACATTCGCCAAAAGATTCATAGTTCCTCACAATCCAAATATTAAAACATTCTCAACGGATGATGTTTCTTATCTTTTCACAAAAGATAAATCTAAGTTTCATGTTGGTTCATCTGAATTAAATATCAAGTCATTAAAGTATTACATAAAAAGTGGTCAAAACTTTATTTATGATACAACGGGTTCAAATGATATTGGTGTATTTGAAGTTACAAAAGAAGCTCATAAGTATGGATATAAGATAATGTTTATCTTGATATTAATTGATGTAGATACTGCAAAGAATCAAAATAAAAAAAGAGGTATGACTGGCGGTCACCTAGCAGACGATGATTATATTGATTTTGTTTATTCAAGACAATTACAAACTACAAAGTCTTATCTTAAATATGTTAAACCGGATGCTTTCTACGTTGTTCTCAATAAAGATGGTAATTATAAATACTATAAGTTTGATGGTAAAGAACTAAAGAAAAGAAAAGTAGATAAATATGTTTCTTTCTTAAAGGAGTCACATACTTCAGAAAATGAAGTTGATAAGATAGTTGATACTATGTTAGACTTTATTGATGAAGGAGAGAAAATAAGATTTAAATCTGCCACTGGTGATATGACATATTCAGATTATCTTGAAAAAAATATAAGATATCAAAATTTCAAACCGGTTCTTGTATCTAAAAATAAAACAGTTAGTAAGTTTAGTATTGTTTATTCACCTAAAGATGCCACTTATAATAACTTAATGGTTATATTAGAAAATATGCAATCTGCAATAGGTAGATTAGGAGATGATGGTTGGACTTTATCTGGTTTCGAAGTTAATAAAGTATTTAGTATATTTTTTGAATTTAGTAAGCCAAGTATTCAACATGATAACTTTGAACTACCCGACGAAGTTGATTTAAGATATGAAATTGAAAAATTAGGATTCAGAGTTGAAAGACTAACAGTTGGTGATTCTGAAACAGAATTAGAATTTGGTTCTTATGCTTATGATGGTGAACTACCATCTGAAGAAAGTTGTGAAGATAAATTTCAAAGAATCTGTGATATCTTTGGATTTAGTTCATTTGATTTAGACTATAGAAGAGCTAAATTAATATTTGAATATTAAGAATAAAGATAGTGTTCATACTTTTCTTCATCACTCAAATCAATACTCATCGTAACTTCTTTTAATGGTGTCACAAATGTAACCACAACTGTTGATAAATAATCTGTTTCAATACCTTCTAATAATTCATTAAGTAAAATTTCTCTTTCATCTTCTTTATCTAATTTCAATCCAGTATCAATTACTAAATTAATTTTCCAAGGCAATCTTTTAATAGTGAAAGCTATAACAGATATCTTATAAACATTAGGTTGTCTTATTTGTCTCTTAAAGGTAAAAAGAGCAAATACTACAACTCTCACAATATAATTGTGGTAGATTTCATTCATGTCAAGTTTCATATTTAATATATATTATATGATTAAGCTTTGGTCAACTTTTAATGAAAACTCTGATAGTACTAAAGAAATTATTTCAAGTAAGTTTCTTGAAGTAAGAGAATTATTTTTAGACTTTGAAGATGTGGGTATTATCTCATACTCTATGGTATCATCTGATTTTGAAAGAGGTGGTCGAGCTCACCATAGAAGGGGCTATATTAGTTTCGATCCAAAAGTAGGTGATATAAATAGATTTTTAGATTTTCAATTACCAACTCTTACTGTAACATCAAAGAAATTAGAAAAGGTTTGTATTATTGTTGATATTAAACTACCAGGAGAATCAAATGAATTCGGATCTACTGTAATTGGTAATGAAGGTATTAAATTATTTGATGATATGTTAACTGCTAACTCAAGACTAACAGAAGCTGGTTATGATGTTAAGATGGATTTGAATGGTAGTCACGGACAGTACAAACCTGTAAAATTCTTAATCTATTTTAATTTATGAAACATATAAAATCATATAAACTATTTGAAGCACACGGTGTAGCAGAAGCTACTCTGGTTTATAATCAATTCCTATTAGACGAGTTCAATAAGTATTGTGATGCTGCTTTAGAATCTGGTGAAGAAGATTACTCACAAACAGTAGAGTACACTCAAGAAGATTTGACTCAATTTATTCAAAGTCAACTTTGGTTCAAGTATCCTATCTCATCAATGAGTGTTACATACACACTTAAAACAATGACTGATGAAGATTTTGTTAAAAGATTTCCAACATCAAAGAAAAAGTATGTAGGTACAGGTGCTTGTTATAATATTGGTGAAGAAGGTGGTTCACAAATCAAACCAGC
>NZ_JBPCSX010000150.1:0-65239 GCF_051006775.1 Mycobacterium sp. | reverse complement strand
AGTCGCTCGGAGTCGCAGATCAGAACGCTCTTGCCTTCCAGACGAATCCAGCCGCGATGGGCGAAATCGGCGAGGGCCTTGTTGACGGTTTCCCGGGAGGCACCGACAAGCTGGGCGATCTCTTCCTGGGTGAGGTCATGGGTGACGCGCATGGCGCCTCCCTCCTGGGTGCCGAAGCGCTGCGCCAGTTGCAGCAGCTGCTTGGCCACGCGTCCGGGAACGTCGGTGAAGATCAGGTCGGCCAGGTTGTTGTTGGTCCGGCGCAGCCGGCGGGCGAGCACCCGCAGTAACTGCTCGGCGATCTCGGGCCGGTCGGCGATCCACGCTTTGAGGGCATCGCGATCCATGGAAACGGCGCGCACCTCAGTGATGGTGGTCGCGCTGGATGTGCGTGGGCCGGGGTCGAAGATGGACAACTCGCCGAACATGTCCGACGGTCCCATGATGGTCAGCAGATTCTCCCGGCCGTCCGGGGAGCGACGACCGATCTTCACCTTGCCGGTGATGATGATGTAGAGCCGGTCTCCGGGCTCGCCTTCAGCAAAAACTGTGTGCCCGCGCGGGAAGTCCACCGGCTGAAGCTGCTTGGTAAGTGCGGAGACCGCGGTGGGATCGACTCCCTGGAAGATTCCGGCCCTGGCCAGGATCTCGTCCACGTTGCCCCTTCTCAGTCGTCAATCATCGGAAAACGCTACGAACCGTCGCACACACCTTAATCGTTAGACGAACGTGCTTCACGACATTGGCTGATCCGGACGGCTACAACCGGGTGGGCAGGCCGGGTTCGTCGGGAATCAGCCGGAATGCCGGTTCCATTCTCGGGCTCAGCCCGGAGAAATCAGTCAGTGGCACCGCCTTCTCCCGGGCTGTACGGGTGGCCTGCTCCAGGCGTGTCACGATCTCTGTGCCCGACGGACGGTCGGCGTGCAGGACGCTTTCCAGCCGCTGCAGTCCAACCGTCGACAGCATGAGCAGCGCCGGGATGAAGCCTGCGAGCAACCATGACATAGCCGGGTAGTTAACCGGCGGCAGGTCTCATCGGGATCACGAAATGCCACCGGTCTGTCGGCGGTAAGTACCCTGACACCCGTGGCGCCGGGTTCGATCAAGTGGGATTCCGAAACCCGCCTCGGTCTTGTTCGCCGCGCACGACGGATGAACCGCACCCTGGCGGTGGCTTTCCCGCACGTCTACTGCGAGTTGGACTTCACCAATCCGCTGGAACTCGCCGTGGCCACCATCCTGTCGGCGCAGAGCACCGACAAGCGGGTAAACCTGACCACTCCGGCACTGTTCGCCGAGTACCGCAGTGCCCGCGACTACGCGCAGGCCAACCGAACCAAGCTCGAGAACCTGATCCGCCCGACCGGTTTCTACCGCAACAAGGCCAACTCGCTGATCGGACTCGGACAGGCGCTCGTCGAGCGGTTCGAGGGCGAGGTTCCGGCCACCATCGACGAACTGGTGACACTGCCCGGGGTCGGGCGCAAGACCGCCAACGTCATCCTCGGCAATGCATTCGAGGTGCCCGGCATCACAGTTGACACCCACTTCGGCCGATTGGTGCGTCGATGGCGCTGGACCGCCGAAACCGATCCGGTCAAGGTCGAGCATGCGGTCGGCGAGCTCATCGAACGCCGGGAGTGGACCCTGCTGAGCCACCGCGTGATCTTCCACGGCCGACGGGTCTGTCATGCCCGCAAGCCCGCCTGTGGAGTGTGCGTCCTGGCTAAGGATTGTCCGTCCTACGGGGAGGGGCCCACCGATCCGCTTGTCGCCGCCCGCCTGGTGAAGGGTCCCGAGACCGACCACCTGCTGGCCCTGGCCGGGCTGTAGAACCATGGCGGTATCGACCCGATGGGCTCTTGGGATGCTGGCCGTGGTGGTCGCGTTGATCGTCGCGCTGACCCTGCACCTCGATGACGACGCCGCGGTGCCGGCCGGCTCAGATGCGTTGGTCGCGCGGACCCACCGTGAAGCCGACACCCCGCAGGCGCTCGCCGGACCCCGCGCACGCGCCGATCTGCCACCCTGTCCGGCTGACGGCGCGAGCGCGGGGCCGGCGGCACTGCGCGGGATCGAGGTCGAATGTGCCGCCGACGGATCGACCGTCGACGTGGCGCGCATGCTGGCCGGCCGCACCGTCGTGCTCAACCTGTGGGCTTACTGGTGCCAACCGTGTGCCGAGGAACTTCCGGCGCTGGCCGGGTACCAGCGGCAGGCCGGCCCTGCGGTGACGGTCGTGACGGTTCATCAGGACGAGAATGAGACAGCGGCGCTGATCCGGATGGCCGAACTCGGCGTCCGCCTGCCGGTGTTGCAGGACGGCCGACGAAGTATCGCCGCGGCACTCGGTCTACCCAACGTCATGCCCGCCACCGTGGTGCTGCGCCCGGACGGTAGCGTTGCCAAGGTCATCCCGCAGCCCTTCACCAGCGCAGATGAGATCGCTGCTGCGGTGGAGACGGCAATGAGATGAGCGGGTAATGACGACCGAGAGGAGCAGGGTGAGCACTGGTGCCGCGCTCACCCCGGCCGCCGGGCCGCCCTGGCTGGCACCACTGGTGAACAACCTGGATCAGGTGCCGCACGCCTACCGGCGACGGGTGCCTCCGGAGATACTGACCGCGGTCACCGGCGCCCGTGACGCCGCGGCGGCGGCACGGTCCGGCCGCGACGCCGCGGTATTGGTGCTGTTCTCCGGACCACATGCTGAGCACCCGGACGGGGAGTTTCCCGCGGACGCCGACCTGCTGCTGACCGTTCGTGCCAACACGTTGCGCCACCACGCCGGGCAGGCGGCCTTCCCCGGTGGTGCCGCCGATCCGGGGGATGCCGGACCGGTGGAGACGGCCATCCGGGAGGCCCGGGAAGAGACCGGGATCGAGCCCGGCCGACTTTACCCGCTGGCGACATTGGAGCGAATGTTCATCCCGCCATCGGGTTTTCACGTTGTTCCGGTGCTGGCGTACTCCCCGGATCCGGGGCCGGTGGCGGTTGTCAACGAGTCTGAAACCGCCGTGGTCACCCGGGTTCCGCTGCGGGCATTCGTCAACCCCCGCAACCGTCTGATGGTCTACCGCTCCGAGCCCCGCTTCGCCGGGCCGGCGTTTCTCCTCAACGAGATGTTGGTGTGGGGATTCACCGGTCACGTAATCTCGGCAATGCTTGATGTGGCCGGATGGTCACAACCATGGGATACCCAGGATGTTCGGGAGTTGGACGAGGCAACGGCACTCGGCGCCGATGATAGTGAGGACGCGCTGTGACCAGTTCGCAATGGCTGGACATCGCTGTGATCGGTGTGGCGCTCATCGCGGCCATCTCCGGATGGCGGTCCGGTGCACTGGGCTCGCTGATGTCCTTCGTCGGCGTCGTGCTGGGAGCTATCGCCGGCGTGATGCTCGCCCCGCACATCGTCAACCACATCCACACACCACGGGCGAAGCTGTTCGCCGCCCTCTTCCTGATCTTGGCACTGGTGGTGGTCGGCGAGGTTGCCGGAGTGGTCCTCGGGCGCGCAGTCCGTGGTTCCATCCGCAACGGCCCGATCCGGGTGGTCGACTCCGTCGTCGGCGTCGTTCTGCAACTTGTGGTGGTGCTGGTCGCGGCGTGGTTGCTGGCCAGCCCGCTGACATCGTCGGACCAACCTAATCTGGCTGCGGCGGTCCGCGGTTCCAAGGTGGTCGCCGAGGTGGAGAAGTATGCACCGAACTGGCTGCGCACGGTCCCCAAGCGGATATCGGCTCTCTTGAGCACCTCCGGCCTGCCGGACGTCCTCGAACCATTCGGCCGCACGCCGATCCAGAACGTCGACCCCCCGGATGCCTCACTGGCCGACAGCCTGGTGGTGTCACAGACGCGACCGAGTGTCGTCAAGATTCGCGGCGTCGCGACATCCTGCCAAAAGGTCCTGGAGGGAACGGGATTCGTCATTGCACCGAACCGGGTGATGTCCAACGCCCACGTCGTCGCCGGTTCAGACAGTGTGACGGTGGAGACAGAGGGCAAGAAGTACGACGCAACGGTGGTGTCGTATGACCCGGACGCCGACATCTCCATCCTCGACGTACCGAATCTGCCGCAGCAGCCACTGGTGTTCGCTGATGAGCCCGCCAAACCGGGAACCGACGCGGTCGTGCTCGGCTATCCCGGTGGTGGTGATTTCCTCGCAACTCCGGCACGGGTGCGCGAGATCATCGAACTCAGCGGTCCCGACATCTACAAGACCACCACGGTCAATCGCGAGGTCTACACCATCCGGGGGACTGTCCGCCAAGGAAATTCGGGGGGACCGATGATCAACCGGTCCGGCCGGGTGATCGGTGTGGTGTTCGGCGCCGCGGTCGATGACAACGACACTGGTTTCGTCATGACCACCAATGAGGTCTCCCGCCAGCTCGCCAAGATCGGCAACACTGCGAAGGTTCCCACCGGCGTCTGTGTCAACGCTTAGAGGCCGGCGAGGAATCGCTGCAGTGCGTCGTTGACCGACTGCGGGGATTCCTCGTGGGCGTAGTGGCCCACGCCTGGAATCTCGACGAATCGGCCGTGTGGCGCGAAGTGCCGGCTGCGTTGGACGGGATCGGCCAGCACGTAGGGATCGGCGCTTCCACGGATATGCAGCAGCGGTATGTCCAAGCGCCGGTCCATCAGCTTCATGAAGCGCCTACCCTCGCCGCGTAGTTGACTTCGAACCGCCCAGCGCTGGTATTCCAGGGACGAGTGCGCCGCCGACGGTATCTGGATGGCTTGACGCAGATGTGTGATGGTCTCGGAGAAGTCCTCGCCCGCTTGCCATTTCGAGGATGCTCGACTGCGAACAAGTGAGTCCAGCTCGGCGGCGTCATTGCGTGTCAGCAGGTGTTCGGGCCAGCGCGGAACCTGGTAGCGCAGGAGCGTGGGCAGCAGAGCCCGGCGCTGTCCGGGGTTGATCATGACCGATTGCCGCAGTGCCGCCGGATGTGGGGAGCTGACCAGGGCGATGGCCCGCACCATCCGGGGGTGCAGCACTGCGGTCGCCCAGCAGACCAGGCCGCCGTCGGCGTGCCCGACAAGGGTGGCGGAGGTGTGCCCGAGGGCACGGACCAGTCCGGCGGTGTCTCCGGCAAGTGTCCAGCCGTCATAGCCCCGCGGCGGTTTGTCGCTGCCGCCGTAACCCCGAAGATCCACTGCCACCGCCCGGACGCCCGACAGGCCGGGTAACTGATGCCGCCAGGACCACCAGAACGAGGCGAACCCGTGCAGCAGGATCACCAGGGGTCGCGCACTGGGTGGAATGTCGTCATCGGATTCGTCAACGGCTTCGACACACTGAAACCGGATTCCGTTCGCGTGGACGTCGAGGTGACGCCACGGTCCGGCGATGCGGGTGACCGAGGGATCCGGCCGGGCGGTCACCAACCGGACGGATCGGTGCCGGTTTCGCCCGTCCCCGCCGGTGCGATCGCACCCGTCGAGGCGGGCGACACCGCCGGGGTGGCCGGGGTCCGGGGTGCGCCGGGGGTCAGGGCCGCGGTGGTCGCCTTGACCGAGGCGATGGTCTCCTGAGGCCCGCGGATCCGCCGGACCTTGAGATAGCCGAGTAGGGCGAACACTCCGGTGACCACCAGCATCAGGACGAACACGACCAGGAAGGCAGCCCAGCGCCACAGCCAGGTGTCGAGCAACTCGGCCAGGAAGAAGAACATGAAGAAGGTGGAGTACAGCAGCACCACGAGCGCCAGGATGAAGAAGACGCTCCCGGTGAGCCCCTTCTTCACGTCGCGGGTGATCTCGGTCTTGGCCAGCTCCACTTCGGCGCGCATCAGCGTCGAGACCTGGGCGGTGGCGTCCCGCACCAGGTCACCGATGGAGGGATTGGCCGGCATCGCGTTCGGATCCACGAGAGGAATCGAGGTCACGCTCGCGGGCACCCCGTTCTTGCGATCCCGATTGCTCACGGCTTTCCTCCATTCACCCGGTGTGGTGGGAGTTCATGTTGCCATGCCGCCGTCACTGACGAGGTGCGCGTCGCGTTGTTACAGAAGGTACTGAAGTGACCGATGTAAACTCAAAGGCCGGGTGGGAAAACCAGGGAGGTATTCAGTGATCACCGCGCATCCCGTGCGGCGGACGGTAGGGGCGTTGGTTCTGGCCCTGGCCGCGCTGTTGCCCAGCCTGCCGCCCAGCGCCGCCGCCGAGGAGAAGGTGTCGATAGGGGGTGGCGCCGGCATCGTGATCGACGGTGACGTCTACTGCACCCTGACCACCATTGGAAACGACAAGACCGGCGCCCTGATCGGCTTCACCTCGGCGCACTGCGGAGGACCCGGCGCGCAGGTGGCCTCCGAAACACAGCGGGACAGGGGCATCATCGGCACGATGGTCGCCGGAAACGACGCCCTGGACTATGCGGTGATCCGGTTCGACCCGGCCAAGGTGAACCCGGTGTCGAACTGGAACGGCTTCCTCATCAACGGCATCGGACCGGATCCGACGTTCGGACAGGTGGCATGCAAACTCGGGCGCACGACCGGCTACTCCTGCGGCGTCACCTGGGGACCCGGTGAGACGCCCGGCACCATCGTCAATCAGATGTGCGGCCAGCCCGGCGACTCCGGTGCGCCGGTGACGGTCAACAACAGACTCGTCGGCATGCTGCACGGCGCTTTCACCGACGGACTTCCGGTCTGCGTCATCAAGTACATCCCGCTGCATACCCCGGCCGTCACCGAGTCGATCAACGCGATACTGGGCGACGTCGCCGCCAAGGACCGTCCCGGAGCCGGATTCGTTCCGACCGCCAGCCCGGCCCCCGGCCCGGCCTGATCAGTTTGCCTTGCTGGACCTGATCGCCTCGAACACGCTCGCGTCCAACAGGGTTGAGGTGTCGCCGAGTTCGCGGCCCTCGGCCACATCACGGAGCAGTCGCCGCATGATCTTCCCGCTTCGGGTCTTCGGCAACTCGGGAACCACGTGGATTTCCCGTGGCTTGGCGATCGGCGAGATGTCATGCGCAACCTGCGAGCGCAATTCCTCGACCATCTCGGTGGTCGAGATGTCCGCGTGGCTCTCCTTGAGGATGACGAATGCGCAGATCGCCTGTCCGGTCTGGGCGTCGGTTGCGCCGACCACGGCTGCCTCGGCGACTCCGGCATGGCCGACGAGCGCGGATTCCACTTCGGCCGTCGAGATGCGATGTCCGGAGATGTTCATGACGTCGTCGATGCGGCCCAGTACCCAGATCTCACCATCAAGGCCGTACCGGGCGCCGTCGCCGGCGAAATACCAACCCTGCTCGGCGAACCGGGACCAGTAAGTCTCGACGAACCGTTCCGGATCGCCCCAAATGCCGCGCAGCATCGACGGCCAGGGCTTGTCGAGAACCAGGTAGCCGGTCGCGTGCTCGCCCTGGTCGGCACTTGGTGCGAGCTCCCTACCGTTGTCGTCGACGATCTTGGCTGAGATGCCGGGCAGCGGTGTCATCGCCGAACCCGGCTTGCACACGGTCACGCCGGGCAACGGCGCGATCATGGCAGCACCGGTCTCGGTCTGCCACCAGGTGTCGACGATCGGCACGGCGTCGTCGCCGAACACCAGCCGATACCAGCGCCATGCCTCGGGGTTGATCGGTTCGCCCACCGAGCCCAACAGCCGCAGGCTGGAAAGATTGTGCTCGAAGGCCAACTCCCGACCCCACTTCATGAATGTGCGGATCAGCGTCGGTGCTGTGTAATAGATTGTGACGCCGTATTTTTCGATCACCTGGAAGTGTCGGTGTTCATCAGGTGAGTTCGGTGTGCCCTCGTAGAGCACCTGGGTCGCACCGTTGGAAAGCGGTCCGTACACGATGTAGGTGTGGCCGGTGACCCAACCGATATCGGCTGTGCACCAGTACACGTCGGCGTCCGGCTTGATGTCGAAGACGTAGTTGTGCGTGTAGGACGCCTGGGTCAGGTAGCCGCCGGAGGTGTGCAGGATGCCCTTGGGCTTACCGGTGGTTCCTGAGGTGTAGAGCAGGAAGAGCGGATGTTCGGAGTCGAAGGCTTCCGGGGTGTGTTCGGCCGATGCCTCGCTGACCGTCTCGTGCCACCACACGTCACGGCCGTCGGTCCAGTTGACGTCAATTCCGGTGCGGCGAACGACGAGCACGTTCTTCACACAGTCCTGACCTTCGATCGACTCGTCGACGGCGTCCTTCAATGACACCGCGCTTCCGCGGCGGTATTGGCCGTCGGTCGTGATGACCACTTTGGCCTCTGCGTCCTCGATGCGAGCCCGCAGGGCCGAGGCCGAGTAGCCACCGAACACCACGCTGTGCATGGCGCCCAGGCGCGCACAGGCGAGCATCGACACGACTGCTTCGGGAACCATCGGCATGTAGATCGCGACCCGGTCACCGGCTTTGACGCCGAGCGAGGTCAGTGTGTTGGCAGCCCGGCACACCTCGTCCTTGAGTTCGGCGTAGGTGATGCTGCGGGAGTCGCCCAGGGGTTCGCCTTCCCAGTGAATGGCCACCCGGTCGCCGTTGCCGGCCTCGACATGGCGGTCGACGCAGTTGTAGGCGACGTTGAGCTTGCCACCGACGAACCATTTGGCCACCGGGGCTTGCGCCCAATCCAGCACCTCGGTGAACGGGGTGTCCCAGGACAGCCGATTCGCCTGTCGTGCCCAGAAGGCGAGCCGGTCGGCCTCCGCCTCGTCGTAGAGGTCCGCCGTCGCGTTGGCCGCAGCGGCGAACTCCGCGGACGGCGGGTAATGGGTGGGAGCTTCGTCGTGCGCCTCGGTCATGGTGTGAGCGTAATCACCGGAAAAGGTTTGAGGAGAAGCACGTCACAACTCTCGCCGGGCGGTGCATGTTGCGCGGCGAACGGCAGTCGGACGCCGGGCCAACGGTTCCGAACCCACGCCGCGACCCGGGTTCGTCCGGGTCGGTGGGCGCGGCTAGCGTGGCCGAGGTGACCACCGGCGGGCTCCAGCGACGCGATCTGCTTGCACCCCTTCTGCAGCTTCCGGATGTCGCTGATGCCGCCGAGGCGGCGCGGGCGGCGCTGGGCAAGGCGCACCGGCATCGCACCAATCTGCGCAACTGGCCGCTGACCGCCGCCGAGTCCGCGGTCCGTGGTTCGCGATCCTCCTCGGCACTGGACGGCGGCGGCATCGAACTCGACGCCATCTCCGAGGACCCGGTACTGGCCGGTGCCCTGCGCGCGGGTCAGGCTCTTGAGGGTGGGGCGACCACACTGGTGGGCGTGTGGCAGCGGGCGCCTCTGCAGGCACTGGCACGTCTGCATGCGCTTGCGGCGGCGGACTTGGTCGAAGAGGAGCATCTCGGCCGGCCGCGACAGCAACCGGAAACAGCGGCTCGACTGGACCTGCTCAGCAGCCTGGTGACCGGGGGGAGTTCGGTCGCAGCGCCGGTGCTCGCCGGCGTGGCCCACGGTGAGCTGCTCACGCTGGCGCCGTTCGGAAGTGCCGACGGCGTTGTCGCGCGGGCGGTTTCGCGGTTAGTGTCCATCGCCACCGGGCTGGATCCGCATGGACTCGGTGTGCCGGAAGTGTATTGGCTGCGCCGCGCTGAGGAGTACCGCGCCGCGGCTGCCGGGTTCGCGACCGGCACGCAGGAGGGCGTCGGTGCCTGGCTGCTGATGTGTTGCCGTGGAATGGAAGATGGTGCGCGCGAGGCGTTGTCGATTGCCGAGGCCGCGGCGAAGTAGTCGCCGGTAAATGTCGGAGACATGAAACGGGCGGCGCTCCGAACATTGTGTTCGGCTCGCCGCCCGCTAGCACGGTTCCGAGGTTACCAAGCGTGCTGTGTGGGTTGCGTGGGTCGGCCTCGGCGATATTGCGCCGCGCTGCGACTACGACTCGACCCATGGAGTCGCAGCCCGACTGCTCTGCGCAATTTCGCAGGCCCGCAACACTTCTGCCATCTCCGCGGCGTGCTCCGCGTGGGTGCCTGGAACCGTGCTGGGCCGCTCAGGTCGGGAAGTGGAATCTTCTCTTCCGATGCCACCTTGGCCTCGCCGAGCGTCCGTACACACTGTTTTACTCCGTGACGACCGTCACAGCAAGAGGGAAACGGCAACAGTTTCAAAACACTAGAAACCCAAGCGCCGCAAGACCGAAGAGGTGAGGGCATAGGTCAGTGCGCCGGCCGCCAGCGCGCTGAGTCCGAGTGCGGCGGTGGTCGCCACCGCGGCACCCGATGGTGCGGAAATACGTTCGCGCAGTGGCACCGGCCGGGAGAAGCTCAGCACCGGCCAGCCGCGGGCGGCGGCCTCCCTGCGCAGGGCCCGGTCGGGGTTGACCGCGCACGGATGACCGACCTCCTCGAGCATCGGCAGGTCGGTGACCGAGTCGGAGTAGGCGTAGCAGTGTTCCAACGGGTATCCCTCGATGGCGGCCAGCTCCCGGATCGCGGCTGCCTTGCCCTCGCCATAGCAGTAGAACTCGATCTCGCCGGTGTACTTGCCGTCGGCCACCACCATCCGGGTGGCCATGGCGTGCGTCGCGCCGAGTGCCCGGGCGATTGGCGAGACGATCTCTTCGCCGGAAGCCGACACCACCACGACATCACGCCCGCAGAGGCGGTGGTCGGCGATCAACTCAGCGGCCTCGGCGAAGACCAGCGGATCGACGATGTCATGCAGGGTCTCGTTGACGATCGTCCTGATCTGCTCGACGTCCCATCCGGTGCACATGTCGGTCACGTGCGACCGCAGCCGGTCGATCTGGTCGCGGTCGGCGCCGGGCATCAGGAACAGGAACTGGGCATAGCTCGACTTCAGGACCGCCCGGCGATTGAGCAGGCCCTGATCGAGGAACGGTTTGCTGAAGGCCTGAGCGCTCGGTTTCGCGATGACGGTCTTATCGAGGTCGAAGAATGCGGCCGTGCGGGCTGCGGTCACGGCGTCAAGGATAGGCGCGCCGGCACCGGACGCCTCCACCGGAGCGGCCGAAGATGACAGTCCATGCCACCTGGCGGAGGGTGTAATTTCACAGCAAAATCCTGGTTTTCCAGGGCGGTTCACCCTTGCGCCCGACCGCCGCGCCGTGTGTATAGTGAGGATCACTCGGCTTATGCTGAGTGTGCATCAGCCCGACCCCCCGGGGCTGATACACGACGACCCTCGCCTACTCCCCCCCTGGCGAGGGTCGTCCTTTATTTGTGGCCACACATGTTTATGGCCGCACATAGTTTGTCTAGGCGCGCAACACCGTAGGCAATCCACCGATCGCTACTCATCCACAGCGCAGCAATTGCTGGCTGGCGGCCGCACCGCTGGCGGACCACCGTGTCGGCATGGCTTCCGGCGCAACAGTGCTCACCGTGATCAGTGACCCGAAGTTGGCGGAAAGCGCAGATCGTGTGGCAGCGGCGGTGGGCGTTCGGGCGGTTCGACGGCATACGCCGACCAGCCGCGGTTGGTTGAGTGCGGCGGCGGTCATTCTCGACGTCGACGGTGCCCGTCGTTGCGCGCGGGACATGCTTCCCCGCCGCGACGCGGTGTTCCTCGTAGGCGCGGGCGAACCGTCCCCGGGTACCTGGGAGGTGGCGGTCGAGGTTGGGGTGCGGCATCTCTTCACGCTGCCCGCCCAGGAGGCCCAGCTGGTGCACCGGTTGTCGGAGGCGGCGGAGAGCGGGCACGCGGCCCAGCGCCGGGGTCGGTCACTGGCTGTGATCGCCGGTCGCGGTGGCGGGGGAGCGTCGGTGTTCGCGACCGCGCTGGCTCGATGTGCGGGTGAAGCGCTCCTGGTGGATCTGGATCCCTGCGGCGGCGGCGTCGATCTGCTGCTCGGAGCGGAGCGCTCACCCGGACTGCGCTGGCCCGATCTGCGGGTACAGGACGGCAGGCTGACGTGGGCGGCGGTGCGCCAGGCACTTCCGAGCCGTGACCGTGTCCTGATTCTGTCGGCAGCCAGGACCTATCACGAGATCGAGGTGGCGTCGGTCAACGCGGTGACCGACGCGGGACTGCGTGGTGGCGCGACGGTGATCTGCGATGTCCCGCGCCACCTCAGTCCGGCGTCCGCCTCGGCGATCGAGGGCGCGGACATGGTCGTCGTCATCACCAGTTGTGATGTTCGCGGCATCGCAGCGACCGCGGCGCTGGCCGGTGTTCTGCGGACGGTGAATTCCAACCTCGGACTCGTGGTGCGTGGACCGGCGCCGGGGGGATTGCGGCCCGCGGAGGTTGCGCGGGCAGCCGCAATGCCGCTGCTGGCCGCGATGCGACCCGAACCCGGACTTGACCACCAGCTCGAGACCGGCGGATGGCGGATGCGGCGCCGTTCCCCGATCACACAGGCGGCCCGGACCGTCCTTGCCGCCGTGCAATCTGAGCCGGGGGGAGCATGAGTGGGTCACTGATCGACCGGGTCCGCGAACGGCTCGCCGCTGAGTCTGTGCCGCTGCGTCCAGCTGTCGTCGCCGCCGCGATTCGCGCCGAGTCCGGCGGTGTTCTGGGGGACACCGAGATGCTGACCAGTCTCCGCATGCTGGAGACCGAGCTGAGCGGTGCCGGAATCCTGGAGCCGCTGCTGGCAGCCGAAGATACCACCGATGTCCTGGTGATCGCCCCCGGGGAGGTCTGGGTCGATGATGGAAATGGGCTGCGCCGCAGCGATATCCGATTTCCAGACGAGGCAGCGGTACGCCGCCTGGCGCAGCGTCTCGCGGTTGCCGCGGGTCAGCGTCTCGACGATTCGCAACCGTGGGTGGACGGGCAACTCGTCGGCCTGGGCACCAGGGGTAGTGCGGTTCGACTGCATGCCGTACTGCCGCCGATTGCCATCGCCGGCACCTGTCTGTCGCTGAGGGTGCTGCGGCCTGCGACCCAGGATCTGGCGGCACTGGAGGCCGCCGGCGCGATACCGGTGGAGGCCGGGCGCCTGCTGGCCGGAATCATCGCCGCGCGGTTGGCTTTCCTGGTGTCCGGCGGAACCGGGGCGGGTAAGACCACTCTGCTGGCCGCCGCACTCGGTGCCGTTGACGCCGGGGAACGCATCGTCTGTGTCGAGGATGCGCCGGAACTGGCGCCCACCCATCCGCACCTTGTCCGCTTGGTGGCCCGCGGCGCCAACGTGGAGGGAGTAGGGGAGATCACCCTTCGGCAGTTGGTTCGGCAGGCACTGCGAATGCGGCCGGATCGCATCGTGGTCGGTGAGGTTCGCGGCGCTGAGGTGGTTGATCTCCTGGCGGCCTTGAATACCGGCCATGACGGTGGGGCAGGCACAGTGCACGCCAACAGCCCGGCGGAGGTGCCCACCCGACTGGAGGCTCTCGGAGCCCTCGGCGGTTTGGACCGGGGCGCTCTGCACAGTCAGCTTGCAGCTGCAGTGCAGGTGGTGGTGCATGTCAGCCGCAGCGGGCGCGGCCGACGACTGGCTGAGATCGCTCTGCTGCAGCGCGACGAAGCTGGATTGGTCCGGGCGATACCGGCCTGGCGGACCGGACTCGGAATCCTCGAGGGTTCGGCGACATTGAACCGGATGATCGAGCGGCGGTGCGGCTGATGACGACCGTATCGTTGGTCGCGCTGCTGCTGGCCGTCGCAGCGTTGGTGGCACCGGCGCATGTGCGGCGGCACCTGTTTGTCCCGTCCCCGAGCAGGCCGGCGGCCGCACCGCTGGCACTACCGTTCGTGGTGCTGGGTCTTATGTACGCGGGCGTGACGTCACCGGCGTTGGCGTTGGTCTGCGCCGCCGCGGCGGCCGCAGTGCAGTCGCGCCGCCGGCGGAGCCGCCTTCAGCGGGAACGCCGAGCCGAAGGCGAGGCCATGACGGCAGCGCTGGAAACTCTCGTCGGAGAACTGCGGATCGGGGCACACCCGTTGCGTGCCTTCGGTATCGCCGCATCCGAATCGGGCGACACGGTCGGTGCCGCCCTGCACATGGTCACCGCACGAGCGGGCCTGGGCGCCGACGTCGCCGCCGGCCTGCGTGAGGTGGCCGATCAGTCCAAGGTTCCGTTCTACTGGGAGCGGATAGCGGTCTGCTGGCGGCTGGCCTCCGATCACGGCCTTGGGATGTCAACGCTGATGCGAGCGGCCCAACGCGACATCGTCGATAGGCAACGGTTCAGCGGCCAGGTCGATGCTGGCCTAGCGGGGGCTCGGGCCACGGCGGCGATCCTGGCCGGGCTGCCGGTGCTGGGGATCCTGCTGGGTCAACTCATCGGTGCCCATCCGATGCGGTTCCTGCTCGGTGGTGGCGTTGGCAGTTGGCTGTTGCTGATCGGCGCCGGCCTGACCTGGGCCGGGGTGTCCTGGTCGGACCGCATCGTGGACAGGCTCGCGGCATGAGCGTCGCGGCCCTGTTGCTGGCCGCCGCTCTTCTCTGCGGGGTGGGTCCGATTTCGGCGCGAGCCCGCGCAGGTCTGGTGAATCGTGGTGATACCAGCGCGCTCGGAAGGTGTTGCCCCACTGATCCTTTCGCTGTCGCCTCTGCCCTCGATGTGCTGGCTGTATGCCTCGGGGCGGGTATGAGCGTCGCGCGTGCCGCCGCCGCCACCGCACCGGCGGCTCCGCCGGGTATGCGTGCAGTCCTGCAACGGGCTTCCGATCTGCTGGCACTGGGCGCCGACCCGGAGACCGCCTGGTCGGCGGACAGCCATGACGTCGATATGGAAGCGCTGATGCGACTCGCGAGGCGGTCGGCGAGTTCCGGAAGCGCGCTCACGCACGGTGTGACCGAGCTCGCCGACCAGTTGCGTCTGGACGCGGTGCACGCCGCGGCGGCGGCTGCCGAACGAGCCGGTGTTCTCATCGCGGGTCCGCTCGGCCTGTGCTTCCTACCGGCGTTCGTCTGCGTGGGCATCGTGCCGGTGGTGGCTGGGCTTGCCGCCGACGTTCTCGGCTCGGTGATCGCATGAGTGCAGTGAGGTTCACCCATCAGTCTGAAGAAGGGAATCACCATGTTCAACAGAGCTATCCGCCTCATGAAAGCTCGGATGAATCTACTGATGGTCGAGGAGTCCGGAATGTCGACGGTGGAGTATGCGATCGGAACCATCGCGGCCGCCGCGTTCGGCGCAATCCTCTACAGCGTGGTCACCGGCGACTCGATCGTCGGTGCGTTGACCAACATCATCAACCGGGCACTGACAACCAGGGTCTGACCGGCGATGCCGGGTTCAGCACCGTCGAGGCCGCGCTGGCCATCGCGAGTCTGGTCAGCGTTCTGCTGCTCTGCCTCGCCGGTGCGACGGCGCTGTCGATGCAGGTGCGTTGTATCGACGCAGCCCGCGAGGTCGCTCGACTGGCTGCCCGCGGTGACAGCATGGCCGTCGGTGTCGCCGGTGGCCTGGCTCCCCCCGGTGCTGCGGTGGAACTGCGCGACAGCGGAGGTTATGTCGTTGCGCGGGTTACCGATCGCGCGTCAATCCTGCCCGGGGTGGTCATCAGCGGCGAAGCTGTCGCGGCCCGTGAACCGGTTCGGTGACCGGACAGGCGATGAGACCGGCGCGGCCACGGTGTTGGCAGCCACGTTCATCGCGATCCTGGCGCTGGTATCGATTGCCGGCATCTGGTTGGGGTCTGCCGTGATCGCGCGCCACCGTGCGCAGTCCGCCGCCGATCTGGCCGCACTGGCCGCGGCCGCGGGGATGCCCACCGGTACGGCGGCGGCCTGCGGTCAGGCGGCCGCCCTGGCCCGCGCAATGGCGGCCAGGGTCCTGGCCTGTACAGCAGAACAGCTGGATGTGACCGTCGTCGTCTCGGTCCCGGTCGGCGCAGTGTTCGGCCGCCATGCCCGGGCGTCGGCTCGGGCCGGCCCCGTGACGAGTGACTAGGTGCGGAATCCCTCCGACGGTCCCAGGTCGGCGTGGGTGAGTTCGTCCTCCGTCGGCAACCGCAGTGTCACCAGTCCGGCGTACACACCGCCCTCCAGCTCCATCCGATTGATGGTGACGTGCAACGGAACCCACTCGCCGTCGGTGTTACCGGAGAGACGTAACACCGCGCTGGTGGTCCCATGCTCCAATTCTTCGGCCATCTGCTCGGCGAGATGGGCGCGGTCGGCGGGGTGCATTTCGGCGACCCGCCAGTTGAAGTAGGGGCAGGGCTCATCGAGCCACTTGAGCAGCGTCCAGGTGTTGATGTCGGCCACCGCCCGGTAGACCCCGGGCTGGGCCATGCCGCTGAGGATGCGGTCGGCGAATGCACTCGGGGGCACCGGCGAATCGCTGACGCTCTCGAGCACGTTCATCGCTCGACACACCAGGTGTTCGGTGCCGTCGTCGTACGGTTCCATCAGGGTGCGCGCGCACCAGCCGACCCGGCGGAAAGCGCCCTGCTTGTCGGGGAAGTCCCAGGTGGCACAGTAGGTGCGGCCCGGGGCCGCGTCGATCGCCATGGACAGCGCTTTGGACTCGTCGCGATTGAGACTGCGGCTGGGCACGTCCTCGGCGAAGGCACGGCCGGTGCTGGCCTCGGCCTCGGGATCCATGCCCGCGTTGACGAAGTATTCCGCGGTCGCGGACCCCTCGCTGATGGTGATATCCCATATCAGCGGACCGGGGATGGGCCGATCGGGAGGTCTCTCGTCGACCGGCCCGCACCAGACGTGGACCGCGTGCACGCGTCCGTCGGACATCTGGACCGGCTCGGTGCGGATGACCCGGTTGGTCTTCGGGGTGATACTGGCCAGTCCGGTGCCGGATGCGACCGTCTCGGCGATCGCGGTCTGGATGGCCGCCAGATTCGGATTCCGGCGCAGGAAAACAGCGATCGGCACAAAGTTCTTCATCTGCCTGCCCTGGGCAACGACCACGGGTTGGTCGCCAAGTGTCTCCACCAGCAACCAGTCCCCGATCACCTCACTAGGTTAGCCGCCCACCGGGCCATTCGTACTGGCGGGTAGCTCCGAAATCGCAGGTAAGAGGACATCCCGCTGGATGACCGGTCGGGCGGCCAGCGCGGTTGCATTGCTCGCGCCAGCGCGCGTCTCTGTTGGTACGTCCCCAAAAGGGACTTGCCGAGCGGGTCGCGTTGTCCGACCGCTTGTTGCCGCTCCTGCGGTTTCGTCGTGGCTAACGGCCTCCCGACCGTGGGGCGCCGGATCAGCACGCGGGGTGGCTGTCGACCGTTTGAGGGGTCGGTCGGCAGCCAAGGGTCAGGCGTCCCCCGGTTCGGGGCCTGATTCCAGTGCGGCCAGCACCAGTCGCAGCACCCGGATCGCGCCGGCCTTGTCCAGAGGATCGTTTCCGTTCCCGCATTTGGGTGACTGCACGCATGACGGACAACCCTGTGGGCACTCGCAGGCCTCGATCGCCTCGGCCGTCGCCCCGAGCCAGGTGCCGGCCAGCCGGTACCCGCGCTGCGCGAAGCCGGCTCCGCCCGGGTGGCCGTCGTAGACGAA
Source organism: Mycobacterium sp. (assembly GCF_051006775.1). Classification (GTDB taxonomy): domain Bacteria; phylum Actinomycetota; class Actinomycetes; order Mycobacteriales; family Mycobacteriaceae; genus Mycobacterium. The sequence continues at coordinate 47,896 of NZ_JBPCSX010000150.1, read as the reverse complement.
CACCGTCGGCAGCCCGGCTTCACCGATCGCCGTCGACACCCCACCGATGTCGCCGCGGTCGCAACTGGCCACCAATGGCAGCAATCCGATGGCGGCGTGTTCGGCGGCGTGTAATGAGCCGGGCACCTGAGACCATTCAATACCGCTGTCCTGCAACGCCTCCGGGGTGATGGTGTACATCGCCGCAATCGTCGACAGGGTTTGCCGGGGCATGTCGAGTTCGATGAAATCGATCACCTCACCGGACATCCTGCGGCGCAGATAGCCGACCACCTGGTGGGTCACCGATACCGGGACCAGTCCCAGTGTCACTGCTCCATAACTGACCCGCTCGCCCTGTCCGGTCACGGTGATGTCGGTGATCTCCCGGGCGAATGTCGAATATCCGGGGTCCTCGGCGTGCACGAAGGCGATTCCGCCACCGAGATCGAGCGAGTCCACCACATAGCTCTCACCCTGGTGCAGGTACACAGCGCCGGGGTGCACGGCCGACGGCGCCTGCCCGGCCTCGGTGCTGCCCAGCATCCGTCCGGTGTCGACCTCCAGTATCGCCACCTGGCCGCCGGAAGTTCCCCGGATATCGACGCCGTGGTGTGGGTCCAGGCCGGGCGCGGGGAAGTACTTGTCGCCGCGTCGGCGCAGCAGTCCGTCACAGACCAGTTCGGTTGCCACCGCCTCGGAGTCCCAGTCGGTGACCTCGCTTTGGTGCAGCGGCATTTCCGTTGCGGCACAGAGTAACTGCGGCCCAACCACATACGGGTTGGCCGGGTCGATGACCACCTGCTCGACGGGCTTGCCGAGCAGGGCCTCGGGGTGGTGCACCAGGTAGGTGTCCAGCGGATCGTCGCGTGCGATGAGGACCACCAGTGCGCCCTGTCCGCGCCGCCCGGACCGGCCGGCCTGCTGCCAGAACGACGCGACGGTGCCGGGGAAGCCGGCCAGCAGCACCGCATCCAGACCAGCGATATCGATGCCGAGTTCCAGTGCGTTGGTGGTGGCCAGCCCGCGCAGTTCCCCGTCGGTCAGGGCGCTTTCCAGTGCGCGGCGGTCCTCGGCCAGATAACCGGCGCGATAGGAGGCGACGGTGTCGACCAACTGCGGGGCGATCTCCGCCAGGCGGGCCCTTGCGCCCAGGGCCGTCAACTCAGCACCGCGGCGACTCCGGACGAAGGTCAGGGTCCTCGCTCCTTCGGCCACCAGATCGGCCAGCATTCGGGCCGCCTCGGCGCCGGCCGATCGCCGCACCGGTGCACCGTTCTCCCCGGATAGATCCTCCCGGAGTTCGGGTTCCCATAGCGCGATGGTTCGCGCGCCGTGCGGGGACCCGTCCTCGGTCACCTCGACCACCGGGCGGCCGATCAGCTGCGCGGCGGTAGCACCCGGTGCGGCGGTGGTGGCGCTGGCGAAGATCACCGTCGGACCCGCTGATCCGGCGGGGGCGTAGTGTTCGCACAGCCGAAGTAGACGGCGCAGCACCATGGCAACGTTGGAGCCGAAAATCCCTCGGTAATAATGACATTCGTCGACCACGATGTAGCGCAGGCCGCGTAGGAAGACCGCCCAACGGGTGTGGTTGCGCAGTATCGACAGGTGGATCATGTCCGGATTGGAGAACAGCCAGCGGGACCGCTCGCGGGCGAACCGCCGCACCTCCGCCGGGGTGTCACCGTCGTAGGAGGCCGGTGCGGCATCGGCCAGTGCAGGCACTGCCGCGGTCAATGCGTGCGCGCTGCGTAACTGGTCATGCCCCAAGGCCTTCGTCGGCGAAAGATAGAGGGCCCTGGCACGGGGATCGGCGGCCAGCGCGTTGAGAATCGGAAGCTGGAACGCCAGGGATTTCCCGGACGCCGTCCCGGTGCTGATCACCACATCCAGGCCGGCGTGGGCAAAGTCGGCTGCCTGGACCTGATGTGACCACGGGGCACCGATCCCGCGGACCTGCAGAGCCGCCCGCACATCGGTATCGACCCAGGCCGGCCAGTCCCGCGCCTGCGCGGACCGGGGGGCGATCTCGGCGACATGACGCAACGCGGCACCCGAGTCCGCATCGGCCCCGGCGCACACCGCCGACAGCAGTTCGCCGCCGAAAGTGGCCATCCGGACCCTCCCCTCACCGCTTCTTGGAGCCGAATTGTGTCTCCGACTGTTCTAGCCGGGCAGAACGTGGTTGGATGAAAGAGGTCGCAGCTTCTGTGTTCGTGTCTCCACAATCGCAGGATCGACGTTGCGGTCGCGGTTCCTGCGAGGGTCTCGATGCCGGGAGTATTCCGGATCACTCTCCGAAGGTATGGCGGTCGGAACTGGCCCGGCCTGCCGAAACATCGGCGGACCGCCCGTAGTAAGAGAAGGAAAGTTTCAATGCCACAGGGAACTGTGAAGTGGTTTAACGCGGAAAAAGGCTTCGGCTTCATCGCCCCGGAGGACGGCTCGGCCGATGTGTTCGTCCATTACACGGAAATTCAGGGTAACGGCTTCCGCACCCTGGAAGAGAACCAGAGGGTTGAGTTCGAGGTAGGCCAGAGCCCCAAGGGGCCCCAGGCCACCGGCGTCCGCGCCATCTGACCAACGACGATCTGACAAACACCCCCGCCAGCCCCGTTCACGGGTGCTGCGGGGGTGTTTTCTTTCCGGCACGGGGCGGATCGTCGCTGCCCGGGTCCCGGCTGCCTTAGTGTCAACCCGTGAGTCAGCTGTCCTTTTTCTCCGCTGAGTCGGTGCCCCCTGCGGTCACCGACCTCACCGGGGTACTGGCGGCAGCCGGCCAGGTGGTGACGGTGAGCTCTGGCGCACGGCTGTCGGTGGTGGTCGACGCCCTGTGGCGGGCCGCCGCGCTGGCCGACATGATGGCCGCAGCAGGTCTGCAGCCTGAGATCACCCGGACCGAGGAGGAGACCCCGCTGGTGCGCACCGCCGTCGACGTGCGATTGGTCGGTATTGCGGCGGACTGGACCCGGGGCGCGGTCAAGACGGTGCCTCCGCAGTGGTTGCCGGGGCCACGCGAGCTGCGCGCATGGACACTGGCCGCTGGCGTCCCCGAGGCCGACCGCTATCTGCTGGGCCTTGATCCCCACGCCCCCGACACTCATTCCCCGCTGGCGTCGGCTCTGATGAGGGTGGGCATCGCCCCGACCTTGATCGGAACCCGGGGGGCCAGGCCCGCTCTGCGAATCAGCGGCCGCAGGCGGCTATTACGCCTGGTGGAGAACGTCGGGGAAGCTCCGGATGACCCGCAGGCGCTGACCACCTGGCCGCAGGTCTGAGGGTCTCGCGCCGGGGAGTCGGGTTGCATCCCCCGGTCAAGTGGTGCCACTGTGTCACATGCCCGCTCGGCGGGGTGTCAAGGCCTAAACGGCATGAAGCGGCTGTCGGGCTATAAGAAGAAGTGGAGCGTAAGCGCAGTTGGCTGGCGACGACCGTCCCGGTAAATCCGGCAGCGTCCGGCGGCTCGTCATCGTCGAGTCGCCGACTAAAGCGCGCAAAATTGCCGGGTATCTGGGACCGAATTACATTGTCGAGTCCTCCCGCGGCCACATCCGTGACCTGCCCAAAGGCGCTGCCGACGTGCCGGCGAAGTACAAGTCCGAGAAATGGGCGCGCCTGGGAGTCAACGTCGATGCGGACTTCGAACCCCTCTACGTCGTCAGCCCCGATAAGAAGGCAACCGTCAGCGAGCTGAAGGGGTTGCTCAAGGACGTCGACGAGCTCTATCTCGCCACCGACGGTGACCGCGAGGGTGAAGCCATCGCCTGGCACCTGCTGGAGACGTTGAAGCCCAAGATCCCGGTGCGTCGGATGGTGTTCCATGAGATCACCGAGTCCGCGATCAGGGCGGCCGCCGAGGACCCCCGCGATCTGGACACGGACCTGGTCGACGCCCAGGAGACCCGCCGCATTCTCGATCGGCTCTACGGGTACGAGGTCAGCCCGGTGCTGTGGAAGAAGGTCGCCCCGCGCCTCTCGGCCGGCCGGGTTCAGTCGGTCGCGACCCGGATCATCGTTCAGCGCGAACGGGAACGGATGGCCTTCCGCAGCGCCGGCTACTGGGACGTGCTCGCAGAGCTCGACGCCAGTGTGTCCGACCCCGGCGCCACCCCGCCGCGGTTCACTGCCCGGCTGGTCGCCGTGGACGGCAAGCGAGTGGCCGCCGGACGGGATTTCGACGCCAGCGGCTCGGTGAAGAAGCCCGATGAGGTGATGGTTCTCGATGAGGCCGCCGCCACCGCGCTGGCAGCCGGGCTGCGGGGCGCTCCCCTGACGGTGGCATCGGTGGAGGAGAAGCCCTACACCCGCCGGCCGTACCCGCCGTTCATGACCTCCACGCTGCAACAGGAGGCCGGCCGCAAGCTGCGGTTCAGCTCCGAGCGCACCATGAGCGTTGCGCAGCGGTTGTATGAGAACGGTTACATCACCTATATGCGAACCGACTCGACCACGCTGTCGGGGTCGGCGATCAACGCCGCGCGTACCCAGGCCCGCCAGCTTTACGGCGAGGAGTTCGTCCACCCGTCGCCGCGGCAGTACACCCGCAAGGTCAAGAACGCCCAGGAGGCGCACGAGGCGATCCGGCCCGCCGGTGACACGTTCTCCACCCCGGGTGCGTTGCGCGCCGAACTCGACACCGACGGCTACCGCCTCTATGAGCTGATCTGGCAGCGCACGGTGGCTTCGCAGATGGCCGATGCCCGCGGCACCACGCTGAGTCTGCGCATATCCGGGTCTTCCTCCGATGGCCGCGACACGACCTTCGCCGCGAGTGGGCGCACCATCACCTTCCCGGGCTTTTTGAAGGCATACGTCGAGACCGTCGATGAACAGGCCGGTGGTGAGGCCGACGACGCCGAGAGCCGGCTGCCGAACCTGCGACAGGGCCAGCGCGTGGATGCTGTCACCCTCAGCCCCGAGGGTCACGCCACCAGCCCGCCGGCCCGTTACACCGAGGCATCGCTGATCAAGGCGCTCGAGGAACTCGGAATCGGCCGTCCCTCAACGTATTCCTCGATCATCAAGACCATTCAGGATCGCGGCTACGTGCACAAGAAGGGCAGCGCTCTGGTGCCGTCCTGGGTGGCGTTCGCAGTCACCGGACTACTCGAGCAACATTTCGGCCGGCTCGTCGACTACGACTTCACCGCCGCCATGGAGGACGAGCTCGACGAGATCGCCTCGGGCCACGAACATCGCACCAACTGGCTGCACAACTTCTACTTCGGCGGCGAACACGGTGTGCCGCACTCGATTGCGCGTGCGGGCGGCCTGAAGAAACTGGTCGGAGTGAATCTGGAGGGCATCGATGCCCGCGGGGTGAACTCCATCAACCTGTTCGAGGATGCCGAGGGCCGGCCGGTCTATGTCCGGGTCGGTAAGAACGGGCCGTATCTGGAACGCATGATCACGGGCGAGGACGGCGAGCCGACCCCGCAGCGGGCCAACCTCAGCGACGAGATCACGCCGGACGAACTGAGCCTGGAGTTGGCCGAAACCCTCTTCGCGACACCGCAGGAGGGCCGGGTTCTCGGTGTCGATCCGGAGACCGGGCACGAGATCATCGCCCGCGACGGCCGTTACGGGCCGTATGTCTCCGAGGTGCTGCCGCCGCCGCCCGACGATGACGGTGGAGTGACCGCCAAGAAGACCAAGAAGCCGACCGGTCCCAAGCCTCGTACCGGGTCGCTGTTCCGTTCCATGGATCTGCAGACGGTGACACTCGAGGATGCGCTCAAGCTGCTCTCGCTTCCGCGCCTGGTCGGCGTGGACCCGCAGAACGGCGAGGAGATCACCGCGCAGAACGGCCGCTACGGGCCATATCTCAAGCGCGGCACCGACTCTCGCTCGTTGGCCAATGAGGACCAGATCTTCGGCGTAACCCTCGATGAGGCGCTGAAGATCTACGCCGAGCCCAAACGACGCGGGGGCAGCGGTGCGGCGGCCCCGCCACTGCGTGAGTTGGGTAGCGACTCCGCCACCGGCAAACCGATGGTGATCAAGGACGGCCGATTCGGGCCGTACGTCACTGACGGCGAGACCAACGCGAGTCTGCGCAAGGGTGACGACGTGCTGACGATCAGCGATGAACGCGCCTCGGAACTGCTGGCTGACCGCCGCGCCCGCGGGCCGGTGAAGCGCGTCGCCAAGAAGGCTGCCGCCAAGAAGGCTCCGGCGAAGAAGGCTGCCCGCAAGAAGGCTCCCGCCAAGAAGAGCTGAACCTAGCCGGTCAGTTCGCGAGGTCGCTGATTATCTCGGCCGGCGCAGCGGGAATCACCAGGTTCACCGGACGTGCCAACTGGGTGGGTGCTGATCGTCCCCGCAGTTCGACTATCTCGCCGACATTCCAGCACAGCGCCTCGGCGTCGAGAGCACCGCTGACCGCAATCGCCGACGCGAGAACGTGTTCCTCTTCGAGCTTGGCGAGTTCGGTCAGTCGGGCAGCCTCGTTGACCGGGTCGCCGATCACGGTGTATTCGAAGCGGGCCTGCGCGCCGATGTGCCCGGCGATCGCCCGCCCGGCCGACACCCCGATACCGAAGTCGGTTTTGCCCAGGACGGCCACCAACCTGTCGTGCAATGCGCGGGATGCGGCCAGTGCCGCACCGGAGGCGTCCGGGTGTTCGAGCGGGGCGCCGAAGACGCACAGCGCGGCGTCACCGAGGAACTTGTTGACGAACCCGCCATGTTCCTGAACCGTGTCGACGACGACTCGAAAGAACTCGTTGAGCAGTCCGACGACTTCGCCGGGTGGGCGGGTGGCGGCCAACTGCGTCGAACCGATCAGGTCCACGAACAGCACCGCGACATCGCGCTCCTGGCCGCCGAGTTCGGTACCCCGTTCCAGAGCTCGTCGCGCGACGTCTTCTCCGACGTAGCGGCCGAAGAGGTCACGCATCCGCTGGCGCTCGCTGAGTTCGCGAACCATGTCGTTGAAACCCGCCTGCAGGAGCCCGAGCTCGGAGGCATCGTAAATCTGCATGTGCGCGTTGTAGTTTCCGCGCTGAACCTCGCCGAGCGCCCAGCGCAGCTGACGCAGCGGATCCGAAATCGCCATCGCCGAGAGGATGTTGCCGAGTAGTCCGACAACCAGTGCCGCGATCGCCATCATCAGAATCGGCGTGAACAGGCTCTCCGGTGGGGAGTCCAGCAGAGCGAACTTGCTGGCAACCACCGACAGAAGGATCATCAGAAGGGGCACTCCGGTGGACAGCATCCAGGTCAGCACCAGTCGCAGCACCACCCCCGGCCGGCGGAAGTTCTCCGGGACGCCGCCGCGCAAGGCGGCCACCGCGACAGGTCGCAGCACCCGCTCGGATTGCAGATAGCCGATGATCGCGGTTGCGGTCGCCCCCAGCAGAATCGCGACGGCGAGCTCCGGTGCAGCATGGCTGGCCACCGGCCAGCTCGCCCCGATGAACACCACGGCGCCGAGCAGCCACAGGGTCATGCTGATGGTCGAGCGGTAGGCGGGCATCCGAAGTACCCGTAGCCGGGCCTGCTCGGCGGCTACCGGGTCGTCCTCGGTCAGCAGGGCATCGCGGCGCTGCCAGCGGAACACCGGTCGCAGCAGGGTGAGACTGACAAAGCTGCCCACGGCGAATGCGATGAACAGGTAGCCCAGGAAGATCGCGAGGTTGTGCGGCGGCAGATCCTGGAGTTTCAACCGGTCGGCCGGCGGCAGGCCGAAGCGTAGGAAGCCCAGCACCAGCAGCGCCCCGATGATGTCGGCCTGCAGGATTCCGAGGGAGAAAACCGCCCACGGCGTGCGTACCACCCAGCGGACGAATTCTCTGACCCGCCCGCGCGTCGCCGGCGCGCTGTTCACCCACTTACCGTAGCGGTCGGGCGGGTATTCCAAACCCCGGCGCGGTATCCGCGACCTGCTCTGTCGTGGTCCCGCAGTAGTGTTGGCAGGCGATGTCAGGGGTTTTTTCGCGGCTGGTCGGCCAAAGCGCGGTGGTGCCGGAGCTGGTGGCTGCCGCGATGGTGGCGCGGGGTGATTCTGCTCACGGTGCGACGATTTCGGGTTCGATGACCCATGCCTGGCTGATCACCGGACCGCCCGGCTCGGGTCGTTCGGTGGCGGCATTGGCCTTCGCCGCCGCCCTGCAGTGCACCGGCGATGGTGTTGCCGGGTGCGGTCAGTGTCGGCCGTGCACGACGACGATGGCCGGGACCCATGCCGATGTGCGCCGGATCATCCCCGAGGGTCTCTCGATCGGGGTTGAGGAGATGCGGGCGATCGTCGCAACCGCATCGCGACGGCCGGCCACCGGCCGCTGGCAGATCGTCGTGATCGAAGACGCCGACCGGCTGACTGAGGGTGCGGCCAATGCCCTGCTGAAAGTCGTGGAGGAGCCACCACCGTCGACGGTATTCCTGCTGTGCGCCCCCTCGGTGGATCCCGAAGATATCGCGATCACGCTGCGCTCCCGCTGTCGGCATGTGGCCCTGGTGACACCATCGCCGGCCGCGATCGCTGAGGTTCTGATGGACGTCGACGGTCTGCGGGCCGAGGACGCGCAGTGGGCGGCCGCCGCGGGCGGAGGGCATGTCGGGCGGGCCCGTCGCCTGGCCACCGATCCGGATGCCAGGGCCCGCCGGACCAGGGCGCTGGGCTTGGCCCGGGATGCCGCAACGCCGACCCGGGCGTATGCGGCGGCCGAGGAGCTCGTCGCCACCGCCAAGGCTGAGGCTGAGACGCTCAATGTCGGGCGTGATGAGGCCGAGGTCGACGAACTGCGCACCGCACTGGGTGCCGGTGGTACCGGCAAGGGAACGGCGGGAGTGCTGCGCGGAGCAGACAAGGCGATCAAAGACCTTGAGAAGCGCCAGAAATCGCGGCAGACGCGAGCATCCCGCGACGAGTTGGACCGCGCCCTCCTGGATCTTGGAACCTACTTCCGTGATGCGTTGATGGTTTCCACCGGCGCGGTGACGGTGTCGGTCAACCATCCGGATATGGCGTCTTCGGTGGCTGCCATGGCCAACCACGCCACCCCGGAGCGTCTGCTGCGCTGCATAGAGGCGGTGCTGGCCTGCCGGGAGGCCTTGGCCACGAACGTCAAACCGAAATTCGCAGTAGATGCGCTGGTCGCCACCGTGGGCCAAGCGCTGCGCCCGGAAGGGTAGACTTCACGGTCGGCCCAGCGAGAAGCTCGTCGCGCAAGTGCTCATCGCAGTGCCACGCCGCCTTAGCTCAGTCGGTAGAGCAATTCACTCGTAATGAATAGGTCAGGAGTTCGATTCTCCTAGGCGGCTCCAAATCTCTATGGTCGGTCTCGTGCCGCCCGAACCCCGCGTCAAAAACGGCCACCCTCCGAAGATCTGCCAGAGCTGTGATCGGCCCTTCGAATGGCGTAGGAAGTGGGTCCGCGACTGGGACAGTGTGAAGTACTGCTCGGAGGCGTGCCGGAAACGCGGCCCCCGCTCCTGAGGTCATCCGGCGCGAAGGACCTTCGGGATCGGTATGTCATCGCGGGCGATCTGAGGAGGGAAGCACGGAGAACTGGCCTGCAGTGTTGGCGGGTGGCCCGGCGCGGCGGCGGTGACGATCTGCAGGCGGTATCCGTCTGGTCCGTAGCCGAATCGGTTGGGTTTGCGGAACCCGTCCCGTTCGTCCACCTGCCAACCCCAGTGTCGCCAGACATCTCCGACCGCGGTGACGAGCTCGGTCGCGTCGCTGTTCACCGGAGGTGTGAGTTCACCGATGGTGTGGAAGCGCATCGAGGCGGACGGACCGGTGTCGTCATCGGTGCAGTAACTGTTGTGGCCCGCTCCGGGGAAGCGGGTGGCATCGAGCACGGTCCCCGGTGGCAGAGCCGCCAGGGTGCGCCGTAGATGGTCGACGACAGTGTTCTGGACCTGTTGTTGAGATTCTGTTGTTTGTTGGGACTCGGTTGTCATCGGGAGCGCTCCCTTCCCAGCACATGCTGAAAGAACAATGGCGGCGGTGATGATGACTGGCGTGAGCGCGGGGAGTGTCATCGCACCACCGCTATCGGCCCGATGCCGGCGATGATGGCCCCGATATTGCCGAGTCCGGGGTTGCCCTCGTCCCAGTAGCTGCCGTGCGCGGACAACCCGGGTAACACCCCGGCCGAATAGGGCAGTGCCGCTCCGGAATCGGTCACCAGACGTACCGCACCGTAGTCGGCGCCGTTGGGATCGGCACCCAGGGTGAGATCGGTGACCAGACTGATCGGATCGTTTCCGGCCGTCATGGAGTAGACGGTGGCGCCGGAGTCCAGCGCAAGGTCTGTGGCATGTCTGCTCAGCATTCCAGGACTGCCGACCGCTATCACATTGTCTGCCGCTAGGTGGTGTCCATCCGTGGCTGCCCCGCCCACCAGGGTGGAGCCGTAACTGTGTCCGATGACGGTGTCCACGGCGGCGGATCCCCGATGTGAGGCGTGCAGGCCGTTCATCCAGGAATCCAGTGCGGCTCCCCCACTTCTGGCACGATCCGGCCAGGCCGCCTCGGCAAGCGTCATCGGCCGGTCGTACCCAGCCCAGGTGGTGATCGATACATCACGCGCGGACAGCGACGGGTCAGCATCGAGGGTGGCCCCGAACATGTCCAGCGATCGTCGGCTGCTTCCGTCGATGACGGTCATGTCCTGGCCGGTCCCCGGTACGAAAACCGCTGTGCGCCTGGCGGAATCGGGATCGCCGATCGATATCGCCGCGTGTCCCTGATCATCGATGAGGCCCAGTAGACGGGGCACCCCGTCGCTGGCTGTGAGTGCCCTGCGGACCGACTCATATCCGTCGAGTCGGCGCCGGGCCTTAGCGAGTCGGGGAGTCAGAGCCCGTAGTTCGTCGGTTGTCGGACCGCTGTGATCACCGGTGTAGACCCGGGCAGCAAGCTCGTCGAAGCGGGTCTGCAGAGTATCGACCTCGGACTGGGAGGCCGCCTGCAACCGATCGAGGTGGATCCGGTTGTAGGTGTCCCGATCAGTGAACGGCATACCCGGTCGGTTGCCGATCGCGTTGTCCCGGTGGAAGATCTGGTCCCTCTCGTGGCGGCCGAGACTGTTCCACTGCTCGTTGAACTGTTGTGGGTCCTCCGCGAGGGACACCGGATTGCCGGGTTCTGGATGCTCGGGTGGACTCTCGGTGAAACGATGCACCGTCTGCGGCGGAGGAGCTGTGAGAAAACTGATCCGCAGTCCGGCTGCGGCGGAGGTGATCTCAGCTGCTATCTGCCGGTCGGCAGACACCAGACGGTCGAGTCGCGAACTCAGTTCGCGACCCAGTGCCCGGGCCTGCACTCCACGCTCCGGACCGGTGGCCGAAACGCGAAAGTTCTCACTGACGGTGAACCCGGCGCCCTCGGCACGGTTGACGGCGTCGAGGATGCCCCGTCTGACATCCGCGATCCGCTGCGCACCCGCCCGGGCGACTGTGGAGGCGGCGTGCAGCCGGTCCGCGATGCCGACGACGTCTCGGCGATCCACGATGGCGCGTTCACGCGCGTGCTCAGCGGCGGCGCCGTCCCAGTCGTCGAGACCGTGGGCCAGTTCGGTGAAGCGGGTCTCCCAAGTCGAGGCCGTGGTGGTCCATCGGGTTGCCGCCTCGGTCAGATGACCGGGGTCCCAATGCCGAATCTCCCTCAGCGTCAGAACCCGTCCCACGAGGCCTCCAACAGGTGGCGCAGTGCTGTTGCCGAATCGGTGTCGGTGGCCCGATAGGCGTCGGCGGCATCGACGAGCGCCGCGGCGGTTTGCCGCATCCGGGCGGCGAGTGCCTCCGAGGCGGCGGCGAGGCCGCGCTGCACTTCTGCGGCGGCGACCGCGGAGCGTAAACCCGGCGCCGATTCCGTGGGCATGGTCGGCTCGGCGAGATCGTCCGACCAGGTCCTGTACCGGCCGGCCAACCGGTACAGGCCGGCTACATCCACCGCTGACTCGCTCACGCCCGAAACGTGTCATAGGCACCCCGGACAATGAACTCCGAACAGGCGCGACTGTGCATGGCACAGACACTGGGGATAGCCGCAGAAACTCGACTAACCGCAGATGTAGATGGATTTTCGGGATTCGCGAGGCCGAAATATGTCAGACCGCTTTGGGAAAATAGGCGCATGTTCGAGACCACACCGCCCCAGTCGCTGCCGGAACTGCCCGCTGATTTCGACCTCTCCGACCTTGATGATCCGACCGCCGGAATCATCGCCGTCGAGGTCTCACATCTGTTTGTTCGGCTGTGTCTGAAGTCTGCCGAAACACTCGTCAGCGAGCTCGCAGCCAAGGAAGGGTTCCTTCGTCAGGCCGGCGGCCCGGAGGTTGCCTCCCGGCTCTTCGCGATGCGCCTATTCCAGAAAATCGACGCCGCCGTCTATCACCAGTTGCGCTACTGCGTGGCGTTGGACCAGGTCGCGGCGGCGCAGGCGCGCACCGAAGAACTGCTGCGCGCGCAGCTTCTCGATGTGGTCGGCACTGCGGTCACGTACCTGCTCAGCGACGGCCGTGATGTGGCCATCCAGATGACGGCGGTCGCAGCGACGACGGCCGGTAGCGAATTGCGTACTGCGATGCCCGCCGTGATCGCGGAGTTCCAGTCGGCGGAGGGGGATTGCTGATCGGGTCAGCGCGGCGCGAGGTAGCCGACCGGGCCGGAGGCAAGACACACGGCCAGGGTGGCGGTGGTTGCCTTCGCGGTGATTGCGTCGCCGGCTCCGGAGAGCCGGACGAAGACGCGGTTCAGTCCGGGCTTGACCGCAACCTTCGTCTCCGGGCCGACGGGCAGTGAAAGCGCCATGGTGCCCTCGGTATTGGCGAGGTAGCTGATCTCCGCGGTCCATTCGGCCGGCAGTAGCGGCCCGTCAAGTGGCATCAGGACTGGGGAGTTCGGTTGTGCGAAGTATCCGCATTGCGGACGGGGACCCGGCGCGATCCGACGCGTCCAGGTCACCTTCGCGTCGATGATGTGACCGCTGCTGTCGAGCATGCGCAGCCGGTCGGTGAAGCGGGCGAACTCGGGCCGATCGCCGATCAACGCGAACATGTGGCTGGCGAGATTCTCCGGCCCGACCACCCGCTGCAGAATCAGCGGATCGACTTCCTGATCCAGCAGCGCCGCCGGGGATGTCGCTCTGGCATCGGCGAGACCGCGTACAGCGTTCTGCAGATAGGCCTTTGTCGGGTTGTCCTGCCAACTGATCAGAAAGGTTCGGGTGGACAGCAGGCTGGCGGCCATGAAGCCGACGGCCACGACGGCGACTGCCATCGACCTCGCGGGGGAGGTGTCGAGCCACCGGGTGTTCGGCCGGTTGGGTGCGCAGAGCCCGACCGCGGCCAGCATCGCCAGCACCACCACCAGATCCGGCAGATATCTCAGGGTCTGGGCCAACTCGAGGGCGGTGAACTCCGAGGATCGCATCAGATAGATGGGCACCTGGCAGGCCAGCGCGTAGCCCGCTGCCACCAGCCATACCCCGGCGATGCGTTGCTTCCGCAACACCGACAGTGCCACCGCGGCGATCAGCACCGCCCACCCCAGTGCCATCGCAGCGGTCGGCGGCACCGCCCATGGCGAGGCGGGAGCCCAACGCTGCCAGTCCCAGGGTCCGCCGGCCAGGCCGGGCACGATGCCGTGAGTCACCGAGCGGCGCAACAGGTCCCATGTCATCGCGAGATTCCAGCTCCACCGCCGCTGGTCGACAACGGCTACGTAGAGCACGGCCCAGATCGCCGTCAGAACCGCCGCCGCAACCCACAGGCCTCGGCCACGAGCCCAGACAGTCCGCACAGCGGAGCGCTCACCCCGTACGTGGTAGAGCAGGGCGGTGACGGCGAACGCCACCACCGGGATCACCGCGGACTTCTCGAAGAACAGCAGCCCGCCGAGATAGACCAGCGCGGCGGTGATCGCGTGACGCCTATTGCCGTCGCGCACCAATAGAATCGCGTCACCGCACACCCAAGCCATCGCCGCGAGCATCGGCAGACTGTTCAGCCCGGCGGCCCACCAGGCGAACGCCGGAATGCCCAGCGGGGTGAACAATGCGAAGCACAGCGGGATGAGCAGCACCCGGCGCCAGCCGAGGACGATGTGCAGTACGCGAAGCAGGCTCAGTGAGGCCAGCGCCTGCAACACCATCAGGCTCAGCGCGGGCCAGGCCCAGACCAGCGGAGCGGCCCGGGTGATGGCACCGCCGAGCAGGAACGCCGCCGGCATCACATGACCGTCGTGGTCGGTGAACAGGTATGCCGCCGAGAGCAGTGGTTGGGTGCCGGCCCGGCCGACCAGTATCAGGTCATCCCAGTAGAAGTAGCCGCCGAACGCCAACACGCCGCGCACCGCCAATTGCAGCCCGATCAGGCCCACGGCCGCGACGGCGACCAGTGGCACGCGCGCGGGCAGATCGGACGCGGGCAGATCGGACCCAGACTGATCGGACATCGGCCACGACTGTACGGTGCGGCTGCATCGGTATGGTGGTCCGAATGCGGGCACTGGTCACCGGAGCGGCCGGCTTCATCGGCTCAACCCTGGTAGACCGTCTGCTCGGTGACGGGCACAGCGTTGTCGGCGTCGATGATCTGAGCACCGGCCGATTGGTCAACCTGGAAAGCGCCGGATCCGCCGCCGGGTTCGAGTTCGTGCAGGCCGATATCGTCACCGCCGACCTGATCACGCTGCTGGCCGGCACCGAGCCCGAGGTGGTCTTCCACCTCGCCGCACAGATCGACGTACGCCGTTCGGTCACCGACCCGGAGTCCGACGCGACCGTCAACGTTCTGGGGACGGTCCGGCTGGCCGAGGCGGCTCGCCGGGCGGGTGTCCGCAAGGTGGTGCACACCTCCTCGGGTGGATCCATCTACGGGGTGCCGATCGACTACCCGACCGACGAGAGCGCGCCGCCGGACCCGGGATCTCCGTATGCCGCGGGAAAGATCGCCGGGGAGGTCTACCTCAACACCTTCCGCCATCTGTATGGCATGGACTGCTCGCATATCGCCCCGGCGAATGTGTATGGGCCGCGGCAGGATCCGCACGGTGAGGCCGGCGTGGTGGCGATCTTCGTCAGGGCGATGCTCGCCGGTGAAGCGACCAGGGTCTATGGCGATGGATTGAACACCCGCGACTATGTCTTCGTCGATGACGTCGTCGACGCGTTCGTGCGTGCCTCCGGCGCTGCCGGCGGCGGTCAGCGGTTCAACGTCGGCACCGGCACCGAGACCACCGACCGGCAGCTGCACACCATCGTTGCGGCCGCGGTCGGAGCGCCTGACGAGCCGGCCTACGAACCGGCACGGCTCGGCGATCTGGCCCGGTCGTGTCTGGATCCGGGTAGGGCAGAAGCGGTGCTGGGCTGGCACCCGCGGGTGAGTCTCGACGAAGGTGTGCGACGCACGGTCGAGTACTTCCGCTCGAATCCGTGATCCCGCGAATCAGTGATCCCGTGATTCAGTGATCGGGAGTGCGCGCACCCTCGAGGGCGACCGCGCGGGCCAGTCGCGCATAACGCAACTCGAGTTCCTTGAACCGCAGATACGTACTCAGCGTGGTGAATACGAACGCGATGATCAGCGCGTAGGTCAGCAGGTCGGTTCCGCGGTCGACGCCCAGCCAGTTGGCCACCACGGTCGTGTCGTCGGGTCGAAGGATTGCGTAGACGGCAGCGATCACGAACAGTACGTAACCGACCTTCACCCAGGCTTTGGCCTTGGCATTGGTCCGGGAGCGCAGCAGGTAGACCAGCAGTGCGATGACCGCCGCGATCAGCAGCCCCTGGATGACATTCATCGCCGCATCCTTCCGCGCAGGAATCCGTCGAAGACGATGTTCACTCCGTTGAGTAGGGGTTGGCCCTTGGACAGCGAGTACTCGGTGTAGAGAATCTCGACCGGTTCTTCGGCCACCCGCCAACCGTTTTCGCCGATCAGCTTGATGAACTCGCCGGCGTGGCTCATACCGCTCATCGTCAGGCTCAGATTGTCGGCCACCGTCCGGTTGAACACCCGCAGGCCGGTATGAGCGTCGGTCAGATGCAGCTGCCGACTGCTGGGGCTCAGCGAAGCGGCGATACGCAGGATGAGTTTTTTCAGCGGCGGTGTGTGGCTGATGGTCGACCCGGCGAACCGGGTGCCGATCACGGTGTCGACATCGCCGTGCGCTAACCGCTCGATCATCGTCACGACGTCTTTGACCCGATGCTGACCGTCGGCATCGAAGGTGGCGAACACCGTCGCGCCGGGCCGGCTGCGGGCGTACTCCACACCGGTCTGGATGGCGGCTCCCTGGCCGAGGTTGACCGGGTGACGCACCACATGCGCCCCGGCACGCAGCGCGATCTCGCCGGTGTCGTCGCGGCTCCCGTCGTCGACGACGACGACGGTGGAGAAAACCGATCGCAGGTCCGCGACGACGTCGCCGATGACCTGTGCTTCGTTGAAGGCCGGGACGATGATCCACACGCCCTCGGTGCTGATGTGACTGTCGATGCCCACAAAGCTACATTCTGCGCCGCTGATTCAGCGGTCGGCGCGAGACAACGCGATCAGGTGCACCGCGATCCCCACCACCGGCCCGCACAGCAGAGCCACCACGGTTCGGGTCTCAAGACCGATCGGCAGGCTCAGCAGAGCCGCGGCGGCCACCGTCGCGCCGATCCACCCGATCGCATATGCGCGGTGCAGGGCTGCGGACACGGCCGCCGCGCCGGTTACGGTCAGCAGCGCGATCGACACCGCCCCCGCCGTCAGCCAGGCCAGTAGCGCCCCGCCGGTCTGGTAGTCCGGGCCGAAGGCGACCCGCAGCAGCCATGGACCGACCAGGGCGGCCGCTGCCACACCCACCGAGCCGAATACCAGGACCACCGCCGAGGGGGCGCGCAGCGAACGCAACCGGGTTGACGGCCCGGCCGCGTGATCGACGAAGTATGCGATCAGATTGCCCTGCATGGCCGTCAGCGGCACCAGCAGTGGTGCCCGGGTCAGCGTCACCGCGAGGATCACCACACCGCCTGCCGCGCCGAGCTCGCCGGAGGTGGCTTTCAGCAGAACGGGAAAACCCATCACCAGAATCGCGCTCGCACCCGCCGCCGTGATCGAGTGCGCCGCGCCGTTGAGAAACGCCGACGGGCCGCCTGCGGTGCGCAGCAGCGCCGCCGCCCGGGCCGCGCCCGACACCACCAGCACAAGCAGCCAGGCCACCGCACCGGCGACGGTCGCCCAGAGGAATCCGGCCAGACCCCAACCGAGGACGAACGCGGCCGCAGCCACCGCGACCCGGATCACCGCGTCGGTGACCATCAGGGATCCGTACTGCGTCCAGCGGCCGGTCCCGGCGAGCATTCCGAGCAGCGTCGCGTGCAGGCAGAATCCAGCCAGCCCACCAGCCAGCAGTGCCACCGACAGCGATCGTTGATCGGCGAAGACATGCCGGGCCCACAGCGGTGAGGTACCGGCGATCAGCACGGCGGCGCCGACCCCGGCTACCGCGGCGACGCGCATCGGAGACGTCGACGGTCCGCCGCTCGGCCCGGCGTGCTGGCTCGAACGCACCTCGCGGGTGGCCTCCTGCAGCAGACCGTTGGCCGCGCCGGTGACCAGACCGAAGGCGCCCCAGAACACCCCGAACACCGAGAAGCCGGTCGGGTCCAGATTCCGCGCGGCCAGATACAGCACGGTGTAGCCGCACACCGCGGTGACGGCGGTGGCGATCCCCACCCGGGTGACACTGCTGCGCGTCACCGGTCCCTCCGCCGCGCTCAGCGCGTCGAACTGCGCACCGGCGTCGGTCATCGCGGCGGGACACCGGTGGAATACAGCCACGCATCCCACAGCGGCTTCAGCGGAGCCACGGCGTAATGAGCGGCCAGCCCGATGAAATCGTCGGTGACGACGGTGCTGTGCCGATAGCGGGTGGTCCACTCGCGGAGTAGTCCGAAGAATTTCTGGTCACCCAGCAACCCCCGCAGCGCGTGCAGTGTCAGCGCTCCGCGCTTGTAGACCCGGTCGTCGAACATGTCCGCCGGGCCGGGATCGGCCAGCAGCAGATCCTGCGGCGCCGCGGCTAGTCGCCGGTGGAACTGCGCGGCCAGTTCGTCGGCCGACGGACCACCTGAGTTCTCCGACCACAGCCACTCGGCGTAACAGGCGAACCCCTCGTGCAGCCAGATGTCCCGCCACCGGCGAACAGTGACGCTGTTGCCGAACCACTGGTGTGCCAACTCGTGGGCGATGAGTCGCTCGGAGCCGCCCTTACCGTCGCAGTGGTTGGCGCCGAATATCGAAATACCCTGTGTCTCAAGCGGTATCTCCAGATCATCGTCGGTCACCACCACGGTGTAGCCGTTGGAGAACGGGTACGGGCCGAATAGCTTGATGAATGTCTCCATCATCTGAGACTGGTAACCGAAATCGCGATCAAAATTGGCGTTCAGCCGCGCAGGCAGCACCGCATACATGGGAACCGGGGTGTCGAGCAGTTGATGTTCGGTGTACATCCCGATCTGCAGCGTGGCCTGATACGTCGAGGTCGGCTCCGGCTGCTCGAATACCCAGTCCGTCTGGCCGGCGCGGGTCCGGCGTGACACCAGCTCGCCGTTGGACACGACGTGGTAGGGGCTGTCGGTGCTGATCTGGATGCGATAGCTCGCCTTGGAACTGGGGTGGTCATCGCAGGGGAACCACGACGGTGCCCCATTGGGTTGGCCGGCGACCAGCACGCCGTTGGTGAGTTCCTCGAATCCCACTTCGCCCCAGAGGCTTCGGATCGGACGCGGCGAGCCGCCGTAGCGCACCACGATCGATATCGGCGCCCGCGCCGGCAGTGGTGTATCCAGCCGGATCCGCAGCTTGCCGGTCGAGGTGGAGAAATGCGCGGGTCGGCGTCCGTTGACGGTGACCTTCGTGACCGCCATGGTGTCGGCGAGGTCCAGGGTGAACGTCTTCAAAGACGCCAGTGTGACGGCGGTGATGGTCGCAGTTCCGGTCAGCCGGTTACTGGCGACCTTGTAGGCCAGTTCCAATTCGTAGCGCGATACCCGATAACCGAAGTTGCCGTTGTTGGGTAGATAGGGATCGATGACGGGTTGTTTCACGCGGCGTCCACCGCGGCCCCTGGGGAGCTCTTCGACTTCTTACGGCGAATCTGCCACGGCGCGATGGGATTGCCCTGCCACCGTGTCGAAGCGGGCACCTCGTCGCCACGCATGACCAGGGACGCCGGGCCTACCGTGGCGCCCGCTCCGATCCGGGAGGCCGGTAGCGCCACGCAGTGCGGTCCCAGAGTCGCGCCGTCCTCGAGTACGACGGTGTCCATCCGCATGATCCGGTCGTGGAACAGATGGGTCTGGACGACACATCCGCGGTTGACGGTGCTGCCGTCACCGAGGGTCACCAGATCCGCCTCGGGCAGCCAGTAGCTCTCGCACCAGACGCCGTGGCCGATCTTGGCCCCGAGTGCGCGTAACCAGACGTTCATCACCGGGGTACCCGCTGCGGCCCGGGCGAACCAGGGGGCGGCGACGGTCTCCACGAAGGTGTCCGCCACCTCGTTACGCCACACGAATGAGGACCACAGTGGCTTTTCGCCGACCGGAATGCGGCCCACCCATAGCCATTTGGCCAGCACCGCCGTGGTGCCGGCAATCGCGCCGGCCACCAGCATCAGCACCCCACCGCCGGCGGCAGCCAATCCGTAACCGCCCCGCAGTACGAGCACCTGCAGTCCGGCCAGCATGCCGGCGCCGATGGCGAAGGTCAGCATCACCGGGATCAGCCGGCAGGTCTCGACCACGCCGCGCATGACCTTCAGCCGTGTCGGTGGGTCGAAGGTCAGCGCCGCATCCGCCTGGTCGGCGTGCCGGCGGAGCCGAATCGGTGGGCTGCCCAGCCAGGAGGAGCCGGTCTTGGCCTTGGGTGGGGCGGCCGACAGCACCGCGACAAGTCCGTCGTCGGGAACCCGGCGGCCGGGTTGGGTGATCCCGGAGTTGCCCAGGAACGCGCGCTTACCGACAGTGGCTGTGGCGACGTGGATCCAGCCGCCGCCCAGCTCATAGGAGGCCACCATGGTGTCATCGGCCAGGAAGGCGCCGTCCTGGATCACGGTGAACTTCGGTGTCAGCAGTGCGGTGGAGATCTCGGTGTTGCGGCCGACCCGGGTGCCGAGGATCCGCAGCCACACCGGGGTCAACATGCTCGCGTAGATCGGGAACAGGTAGTTACGCGCCGCATCCATCAGGCGTTCCGTCGCCCACAGCTGCCAGCCGGTCCGGCTGCGCACCGGGTGGTAACCCTCACGCAGTCCCACCGAGAGCAACCGCACCCCGATCACCGTCAACGCGGCGTACACCGCCAGCGCGACCCCGGTCGCCGCCGGGATCCACGGCGCGGCCGCTAAGACCGCGGCCCCCAGCGCATCGGCGTCACGGGCGGCCCACCCCAGCACCGCCAGGCCGGCGGCGAGCGCAACCAGTGGCAGCGCGCCGAGTAGCAGCGAGGACACCCCGTAGATCACCAGCCACTGCGGCGCCCGCGGCGGACGCCGATCCGGCCAGGGGTGTCGTGCCTTACCGGACTTCACGGCGGGTGAACCCTTCCAATACTGGCGGTTCTTCACCTTCCCGATGACCGCCGATCCAGGTGCGACGTCGGCATCCTTGCCGACGACCGCCCCGGGCAGCAGGGTGGTGCGCGCCCCGATGGCGGCGTCCTCACCGATCGTGATCGCGCCGACGTGGAAAAGATCGCCGTCGATCCAATGCCCGGTCAGGTCGACCTCGGGCTCCACACAGCTGCGGTGACCCAGCGTGAGCATGCCGGTGACAGGTGGCGCGGAATGCAGGTCGACACCCTTGCCCACCGAATTACCAAGTGCCCGAGCGTAATACACCAGCCACGGGGCACCGGCCTGGTTCTCCGCGCCGCTGGCTTCGGCGAGCCGCTCGGCCAGCCAAACCCGAAGGTGCTGCGATCCGCCGCGCCGGTAGGTCCCGGGTTTCAGACCGCTCAGCAGTAGCCGGGCGCCGACCACTGCGATCCCCATCCTGCCCAGGGGTGTGATGAACAGCGCGAAGGCCACCGCGATCACCCACCAGTCGACGGTGACCAGCCAGGGCAGTGGATGCAGCGTTGCTGCCACATTGTTGGCCAGTGCCAGCCAGGTCAGCCATTGCAGGGCGGTCAGTGTGGCCAGTGGCAGCGTCAGCAGAACCTGCGCCGCGCGCGCCGATGCCGGCATCGGCGCGACGACGCGCGGCGGGACATCCGGTTTCGTCTCTTCTGGTTCGAACTCACCGAGGAAGCCGGCCAGCGAACCCAGCCGGGGATGGTCGTAGAGGTGGGCAACCGTCATCTCGGGGTACCGGCCGCGCAGCGACACCACCAGTTGCGCCGCGGACAGCGAGCCACCGCCGAGGGCGAAGAAATCCGCCTCCGGCCCGTCGACCGCGGTACCCAGCACGTCCTGCCAGAGTCCGGCCAGCCAGCCCATCGTCCCGCCCAACTGCAAGCCGACATCCGGCACGTCTCCCGGCGGCGGCCACGGCAACGCGTCGCGATCCACCTTCCCGGAGGTCCGAGTGGGCAACTCGTCGACGAGCACCAGTCTCGGCACCATCGCCGCCGGCAGTAATTCGGTCAGCTGCGCGCGGGCGGCGGCCAGATCGAATTCGGGGTCGGCGGAGGCGATGTAACCGACGAGAACCGGTGTGCCACTTGCGCTCTTGCGTACCGCCGCGGCGCCGCCGCTGACACCGGGGAGATTCACCAGCGCCGAGTCAACCTCACCGAGTTCGATCCGGCGCCCACCGACCTTCACCTGGTCGTCGGCGCGGCCCTGGAAGAACAGGCCGTGTGGCTCCAGGCGTACCAGATCGCCACTGCGGTAGGCGCGATCCCAGCCCAGCGAGGGCATCGGGGCGTACTTCTCGGCGTCCTTCTCTGGATCGAGGTAGCGGGCCAGACCCACACCGCCGATCACCAACTCACCGACGTCACCGATGGCGACCGGTGCTCCGTCGGCGCCCACCACGGCAAGGTCCCAGCCGGGTAGTGGAAGGCCGATGCTGACCGGTGCACCCGCCTGCAGGCGGGAACCGCAGGACACCACGGTTGCCTCGGTGGGGCCGTAGGTGTTCCACACCTCGCGGCCCTCGACGGCCAGGCGCTCACCGAGTTCCGGTGGGCAGGCCTCGCCTCCGAAGATCAGCAGCCGCACCGCTTCGAGCGCCTCGGCCGGCCACAGCGCGGCCAGCGTGGGAACGGTAGACACCACGGTGATGTCACGGGACACCAGCCATGGCCCGAGGTCCATGCCGCTGCGCACCAGTGAGCGAGGAGCCGGAACCAGGCAGGCGCCGTGTCGCCAGGCCAGCCACATCTCCTCGCAGGAGGCGTCGAAGCCAACTGACAGCCCGGCGAGTACCCGGTCGTCGGGGCCGATCGGGTTGTCCTGCAGGAACATCCACGCCTCGGCATCGACGAAGGCCGCGGCGTTGCGGTGGGTCACCGCGACACCCTTCGGTACGCCGGTCGAACCGGAGGTGAAGATGATCCACGCGTCGTCGCGCGGGGTGGGCGGCGCGGCGCTCCACCCACGCGATGCACCCGGACCTCTGGTCAGTCCGTCCTCGGTGATGACGCCGGCAACACCGGCCTCGCCGAACACCAGCTCGGCCCGTTCCGGGGGATCGTCGGCGTCCACTGGCACGTAGGCTGCGCCGGCGGC
The DNA here is from genome assembly GCF_051006775.1 of Mycobacterium sp. Classification (GTDB taxonomy): domain Bacteria; phylum Actinomycetota; class Actinomycetes; order Mycobacteriales; family Mycobacteriaceae; genus Mycobacterium. The sequence continues at coordinate 25,228 of NZ_JBPCSX010000150.1, read as the reverse complement.
CAGGGTGGACAGGATCGCCATATAGAGGGAATAGCCGCCCGAGGGCATCCGGATACCGATCCGGTCGCCGCGGCCGATGCCGCGACCGGCCAGCCACGCAACGCCCCGTTCGATATCGGCGATCATCTCGGCGTAGGTCAACTGGACGGTTCCGTCGTCGATGCCGGTGGCGTCCGGGTAGCGGGCCGCGGTGTCGTAGAGGATATCGACGAGGGTTCGGGCTGCCGGAGCGTGTCCGTACAGCAGATATTGAGTGGGGACCTCCGGCATCCTGTGGATACTAGGGTGCTCGGGTTACGCGCGCGTGAGACACTGGTGACGCAGAGGGGAGTATTCCTTCGTCGCGGGGTCGTCACCACGTCGGTCTTCGATGACCGTCCGGCTCCGCGGGTCGCATCAGCGGCGGAAGAGACCTCGGGCGTTGGTCACCACCCCGGAGGTCTGTCGCGTGAATGTTTCGGTCATCGAGTGGGCTGTAACGCTGGCCGTCACCCTCGCTGTCCTGCTTGCCGATCTGTTGATCCTGGGGCGGCGTCCGCACGCGCCAAGCCGTCGGGAGTGCGCGGCCTGGCTGGGTTTCTACGTCGCTCTCGCGATCGGGTTCGGCGTATGGGTGTGGCACGCGCACGGCAGCCAGTTCGGCGTTGAGTTCTATGCCGGCTGGCTCACCGAGTACAGCCTGTCGGTCGACAACCTGTTCATCTTCATCATCATCATGAGCAGCTTCAAAGTGCCGAAGGAAAATCAACAGGAGGCGTTGTTCGTCGGCATAGTCTTGGCGCTGATCTTCCGGGGAATCTTTATCGCGCTGGGAGCCGTTGCGATTGAAGAGTTCTCGTGGATCTTCTACGTATTCGGCGCATTCTTGGTCGTTACGGGGATCCGTTTGGCCCGCGACACCGAGCACAGCGACGACGGTGACAATGCGGTGGTCCGCTTCGCCAGGACCTACCTCAACACCACAGACCGCTGGGACGGTCTGAAGCTCTACGTCAAGCAGGACAGCAAGCGGCTGATGACGCCGATGTTTCTGGTGATCGTTGCCCTGGGGACTACCGACCTCTTGTTCGCGGTGGACTCCATCCCGGCGATCTACGGGCTCACCAAGGAGCCGTACCTGGTATTCACCGCCAACGTTTTCGCCCTGATGGGTCTGCGCCAGCTCTACTTCCTGCTGGGCGACCTTCTCAGCCGGCTGGTTTACCTGTCCCAGGGCTTGGCGTTCATCCTGTTCTTCATCGGAGTCAAACTTCTGCTGCACGCGCTGCACGAGAACGAAGTGCCATTCGTCAACGGCGGTGAGTCGGTGCATGTGCCGGAGATCCCGACGCTGCTGAGCCTGGCCGTGATCGTCCTGACGCTGTTGGTCACGATGGTGGCCAGCTTGATCAAGACCCGATTCGACCAGACCCGCTGAGCCTCAGACCCAGTTGTCGTAACCGCCCTCGGGACCGAGCATTCGTTCCAGTCGGTGCCGGTTGATCTTCGCGATCTCGTTGCGCAGCACTTTGCGCTCGGTCTCGTAGTCGTTGTGCATCCGGTCGTCGAGTGCGGCTGTCACCAGACCGACGTCGCTTCCGGTGGCCCCGAGGTACATCACGAATTCGAAGCCGAACTTCTCGGCGTAGGGCCGGGTCGTCTCGTGCAGGCGGACCATCAGTGCGGGACGGGTGTAGGCCTCGAGGATCTCGTCGATCGACTCCTCCGACAGCCCGAACAGCACCGAGTCGGCCTTCCGGAACAGTGCCGAGTGGTCGGTGTAGGGGCGTCCGGCGGCCAGGTCAGCGGCCATGATCACACTGTTGCAGCACTCGTACAGTGCATGCGCGGCCTTGCTTGCCGGCAGGCTGTTGAAGGCATCTAGCCCGATCCCCTGGTGCATCAACACCTGATGATCATCGGAAACCCAGGGTACGGCCGGGTTACCGGACGTTACGGCCAGGAAAACTCTTCGGGGTTCAGTGGCCTTCGGCGACGAAACGCTGCCGGGAGCGCTCCACCTCGGCTTCGGCCTCGACGCGACCGACGAAATCTGCGGCCTCGACGAACTTGCCCGGTTCCAGGTCCTTGTAGTGCATGAAGAAGTGCTTGATGGACTCCAACTCGTGGTTGGGCACATCGGCGAGGTCCTTGATGTGGTCCCAGCGGTGGTCACCGGCCGGCACACAGATCACCTTGTCGTCGCCACCGGCGTCGTCGACCATCTTGAACATGCCGACCGGTCGGGCCTCGACGATCACGCCCGGGTGCACCGACTCAGGCAGCAGCACCAACGCGTCGAGGGGATCGCCGTCCTCGCCGAGGGTGTCCTCGATGAATCCATAGTCGGTGGGGTATCCCATCGGGGTGTACAGGTGGCGGTCCAGGCGCAGCCGACCGGTCTTGTGATCGACCTCGTACTTGTTGCGCTGGCCCTTCGGGATCTCGATCGTGACGTCGAACTGCACCGCCCGCTCCTTCTAGCTGTCCGGCCGCGCTCTGTCAGTGAAACCTGGCGGCGACGGTGTTCAACCCTAACGGAGCGATACCCTTCGCTACGGCGCCCTGAGAAAATGAGGGCGCACAATGGCACGAAACCCGTTGGTCAGGAGAGTCATGGTTGGCAGGCGCGGCACCCACCTGGTGCTTGCCGCGGTGGTGATCGCGTTCGTCGCAGCCCTGGTCGCGGCGGCAGCTTTTCTGACCGGCAGCGACGGCAATGCGAAGGCGCCGCCGCCGCGACCGGCCGCCGCCGTCAACCCGGGGTTGGTTCCGCTGTCGGATTCCGCCGCCGTGCCCACCACCAACGGGATTACCGTGGCGCTGTCCAAGGCCGTCGCCGATCCCAACCTGGGCAATCTGACCGGCCGGGTCACCGATGCGCAGACCGGTCAGCAGATCTGGGAGCAGCGCGCGCAGATGCCGATGCAACCGGCGTCGACCAATAAGCTGCTCACCGCCGCCGCCGCTCTGCTCACCCTGGATCGCAATGCCCGGGTGACCACCTCCGTGCAGGCCGCCGATCAGACTCGGATGCCCGGCACCGTGGTGCTCGTCGGCGGTGGAGACCCGACCCTGTCGGCCGCGCCGCCGGGGGAGCAGACCTGGTATCGCGGGGCTGCCCGGATCTCCGATCTGGCAGATCAGGTGCGAAAGAGTGGGGTGACCGCGACGGCCGTTCAAGTCGACACCTCGCTGTTCTCCGGCCCGGATATGGCGCCGGGCTGGGACCCCGAGGACATCGGCGGCGGTGACATCGCCCCGATCCAGTCCGTCATGCTCGACGCCGGCCGGATTCAGCCCACCACGGTCGAGTCCCGCCGATCGGTAACCCCGGCACTGGATGCGGGCCGTGCTCTGGCTATGGCCCTGGGCGTCGACCCGGCCAGGGTGACCTTCGCCCCCGGCCCGGCCGACGGCAGGCAGCTGGCGTCGGTGCAGTCGGCGCCGCTGATGGGGCGGTTGCTGGAAATGATGAACTCCTCGGACAACGTGATGGCCGAGACAATCGCCCGCGAGGTCGCCAAAGCCACCGGGCGGCCGCTGAGTTTCGCCGGGGGTGTCGATGCGGTACTGAGCAAACTGGCCGCAGAGAAGATCGATGTGACCGGTGCATCGCTGGTCGACGCCAGCGGACTCTCGGTGGCTGATCTGCTGACTGCCAAGACCCTCGACGAGGTGGTCAACGCCGCGGCCGGACCCGACCACCCGGCGCTGCGGCCACTGGTCGACCTACTTCCGGTGGCCGGCGGCAGCGGCACGCTGTCCAATCGTTTCTTCGACACGGACGTGACCAAGTCGCCCACCGGATGGCTACGAGCCAAGACCGGATCGCTGACCAAGACCAATGCCCTGGCCGGAATCGTCACCGACAGCGGCGGCCGGGTGCTGACCTTCGCCTTCATCTCCAACAACGCCGGCATCTCCGGCCGCACGGCCATCGACGCACTAGCCGGGGTACTGCGCACCTGCGGATGTGGCTGACCAACCGATGAGCGGTTCCTCGAAGCGCTCCGTCGGCCACGCCGTCGACTGGGAGTTCGCGGGGACCCTCGGCGCCCGGCTGGCCCGGCCAGGTCCGCCGGCCACCGACTACACCCGGCGGCAGGCCATCGACGAACTGGCTCGCGCCTCCCGCGCCGCGGAAGCGCCGGTGCGGGAGGTGACCGGACTTTCCCCCGATGCCCCGGTGCCCGACGCCCGCATCATCGACCGTCAGGAGTGGGTCGCCGCGGCCGCTGACTCGATGCGACTGATGACGGGCGGCGAGGAGGGTTCCGGCGGCCGTATCACCGGGCGGGTGGCCGGCGCCCAGACCGGTGCGGTGCTGGCCTTCATCTCGTCGGGCATCCTCGGGCAGTACGACCCGTTCACCGGGCCCGGCGGGGGATGCCTGCTTCTGGTGTACCCCAACGTGATCGCTGTGGAGCGTCAGTTGCGGTTGTCCCCCAGTGATTTCCGGCTCTGGGTGTGTCTGCATGAGGTGACCCACCGGGTGCAGTTCACCGCCAATCCCTGGCTGGCGCACTACATGTCGGACACCCTCGCGGTGCTGACCGCCGACCGCGGCGACGACTTCGGTCAGGTGGTCAGCCGTCTCGCGCAATTCATGAAGGACCGCCGTACTCTTGACCCCGAACCCAACTCCGCCGGCGTGCTCGGATTCCTGCGCGCCGTGCAGTCCGAGCCACAACGTGCGGCATTGGATCGGCTACTGGTGCTCGGCACTCTGCTCGAAGGTCACGCCGACCATGTGATGGATGCCGTCGGTCCGGCCGTCGTCCCATCAGTGCACCTGATTCGCCGCCGCTTCGATGACCGCCGGCAGCGCAAGCAACCGCCACTGCAACGGGTATTGCGGGCGTTACTCGGGGTGGACGCCAAAATCAGTCAGTACACCCGCGGTAAGGCTTTCGTGGATCACGTCGTCGATTCCGTCGGGATGGCCCGGTTCAACACGGTGTGGTCGGGACCGGAGACGCTGCCACTGCCCGCCGAGATCGAAAGACCGCAGCAGTGGATCGACCGGGTCCTGTAGAGCGGCTCCGGGCGCAGGTGGCCGATTTCGCCGCCACCCGGTTACCGCAGGCGAGGCAGTGCTGCGTGGCGTTGTCGGGCGGTCCGGACTCGCTGGCGCTGACCGCGGCCGTGGCCGCGGTGCTCCCGACGACGGCGCTGATCGTCGACCACGGTCTGCAGTCCGATTCGGCCGAGGTCGCGACCGCCGCGCACGAGCAGGCGCTGGCGCTCGGCTGCATCGCGGCCAGGGTCCTGACGGTGCGGGTGGGAACCGACGGCGGACCGGAGGCAGCAGCCCGGGCGGCCCGGTACGCGGCGCTTGAAGGGGCCCGGGAGGGCTCTCCGGTCCTGCTCGCCCACACCCTCGACGACCAGGCTGAGACGGTGCTGCTGGGCCTGGGCCGGGGCTCCGGCGCGCGGTCGATCGCGGGGATGCGCGCCTGCGACCCGCCCTGGTACCGACCGCTGCTCGACGTTCGGCGCAGCACCACCCTCGCCGTCTGCGCGGAACTGGGTCTTACGGCGTGGGACGACCCGCACAACAGCGACCCCCGTTTCACCCGGGTCCGGCTGCGACGCGAGGTGCTGCCGTTGCTCGAGGACGTGCTCAACGGCGGAGTAGCCGAGGCGCTCGCCCGCACCGCCGCCGCATTGCGGGAGGACACCGACGCCCTCGACGCGCTGGCTGAGCACCACCGGGTGGCCGCCCAGTCCGGTGCCGGTCTCGACATCGCCGTGCTGCGCGAGCTGCCGGTGGCGCTGCGCCGCCGGGTGATCCGCGGCTGGCTGCTCACCGGGGGAGCAGTCGGCCTCACCGATATCCAGATCCGTGCGGTTGATGCGTTGGTGACCGACTGGCACGGCCAGGGCGGAGTCGCGGTCGGCGGTGGTGTGCCGCGGACACGGTTGTTCGCTCAGCGGACCGGGGCGGTGTTGACGCTGCGGCACGAACCCGTCTGAGGTGTCCCCGGGTCGCCCCCGATTGTTCGCCGATCCCGGACATGGCACGCTGTGATCGTGTCGGCGCACGAGCTGTATCCCGGGGACATCAAATCGGTGTTGTTGTCCGAAGACGAGATTCGGGCTCGCACCATCGAACTCGGCGAGCATGTGGGCCGCGACTACGCGAGCACCCTGGGCGACAAGGACCTTCTTCTGGTGACCGTTCTCAAGGGAGCGGTCATGTTCGTCAGCGATCTGGCCCGCGCCATCCCGGTGCCGACCCAGCTGGAGTTCATGGCGGTCAGTTCCTACGGTTCGTCCACCTCATCATCGGGTGTGGTGCGCATCCTCAAGGATCTGGACCGCGATATCGCCGACCGGGACGTGCTCATCGTCGAGGACATCGTCGACTCGGGGCTGACGTTGTCGTGGCTGCTGCGCAATCTGGCCACCCGCCATCCGCGGTCGCTGCGGGTGTGCACGCTGCTGCGTAAACCAGATGCGGTGCGCGACGACGTCAACATCGCCTATATCGGCTTCGACATCCCCAACGAATTCGTCGTCGGTTACGGCCTCGACTATGCAGAGCGCTACCGCGACCTGCCCTATATCGGCACCCTCGAGCCGAAGGTCTACAGCAACTCCTAGACGGTGGCTCAGGTCAGCTCCCAGACCGCCGTCACCGCGAAGCTGACGGTCTGCTGGCCGGGCTGCAGTGGCACCGCGGAAGCCATGGCTCCCGGCATCGGCATCGGCGGCGGCGGAGCCGATCCGCCCGCGGTTTCGGAGATCGAGATGACCGTGCCCAGTGACAACCCGGAAAGCTCGGCGTACTGCTGCGCGCGACTGCGGGCGTCATTGAACGCCCGCGCCCGGGCGTCAGCGACGAGCTTGGAGTCGTCCTCGATCGAATAACTCACCGAATTGATCCTGGTGTTGTTGCCGCCGGCATTGACGATCGCGGTCAGTGCTCCCGAGGCCGTGTCGAGCTTGCGGATCTTGACCCGGATCGAGTTCGAAGCCCGATATCCGGTGATGGAGGAATTCTCGCCGTACTGCGGTTGCAGGCTGACCCCTGTGGTGCTGATATCAGCGGCGTCGATCCCGCCGGCCGTCAGCGCACTGATCACCGACTGCTGACGGTCATTGGTCTGGTTCATTGCCGCGGTGACATCAGGAGCCACCACCTCGATCGCCACATCGGCGGTCAAGGTGTCCGGAACACCCTGAACCTGACCGGACCCCACCACCGTCACCTGACGGGCGCCGGCGTTGACCGGCGGCGCCGAGTCACAACCGGAGAGCACCGCCGCGACGGTCAATCCCGTTGCTGCACAGGCGAGTAGTCGTCTCTTCATGTCCACCTCGTTTCAGATAGGAACCTCAGTAGTTCGGTATTGATATCGGCTGCCCGTTCCTGCTGGATCCAGTGCCCCGCGCCGTCGAGCAGCACCTGCCGGTAGGCCCCCGTGACGACTTCCCGCGCGCGGTCGGTGCGGGTGAAGCTCAGTGTCGGGTCATCGGTGCCGCCGACGAACAGGGCCGGGACGGTGATGGTGGCGGCGGCCGGATCGCCGAGGATGCTCCAGTTGCGATCGAAGCAGCGATACCAGTTGAGCGGGCCGGTGAAACCGGTGCGACTGAACTCGGTGACGTAGTGGTCGAGTTCGTCGGCCGACAGCCAGTCGGGCAGCCGGTCCGGCTCGGCCAGGCGGTCGAGGAACCCGGCCGGCCCGGCGGCGAGCATCCTCATCGCGGCTGCCTCGTCCGCGGGCGGCCGCATCCCACCGAGCATCAGGCGCATCGTTGCGGCCGGGTCACGGGAGAGTTCGGCATCAGCCGGGCCGGGCTCCTGGAAGTACAGGATGTAGAAGAAGTTCTCACCGAAGATCCGCCGGAACGCCTCGGTGGGCGGCGTCAGCGGCCGCGGCACCGGGGGATGGGCCAGGCCCGCGACCAGCGCCACCCGATCCGGGTGCAGCAGCGGCATGTTCCAGGCCACCACCGCACCGAAGTCGTGTCCGATCACCGCGGCCCGTTCAGCGCCGACCGCGTCGAGCAGGCCGACCACGTCCCCGGTCAGCGCGGTGATGTCGTAGTCCTCGACCCGCTCGGGTCGCGAGGAGCCGCCGTAGCCGCGCTGGTCGGGTGCCAGCACGTGGTACCCGGCGGCGGCCAGCGCCGGGATCTGGTGACGCCAGGAGTAGGCAAGTTCGGGGAACCCGTGGGTCAGGACAACCAGCGGGCCGCCGGCCGGGCCGGCCTCCAGTACTCGAAGCCGGACCCCGTTGACGTCGAAGAACCGCTCTATCATCGGTCCCACCCAAGCACAGCGGTTCCGGGGCCGGAAGTGCGGCGGTTTCGAACTAATCCCTGACGGAAACCATCGGGGCACCGTCGCACGTTATGGGTAGCGGTAGCCTGAACGTTCCTGGGCAGCGATTGGAAGGACGGGGCCCTTTGCGGGCCGATGCTTGATGAACCGGAAAACTGTATTCCGCACACTCACCGTTATTGCGGCCGTGCTGCTTCTCGGCTGGCTGTTCTTCTTCTTCAATGACGACACCCGCGGCTTCAAGCCGGTCGACACCTCGGTGGCGGTCCAGCAGATCAAAGCCGACAACGTCAAGAACGCCCAGATCGATGACCGCGAACAGCAGTTGCGCCTGGACCTGAAGTCCGCCAGCGCCGAGACGGCCAACTCCACGAAGGTCATCGCCAAGTACCCGACCGGCTATGCGGTTCCGTTGTTCGACTCCCTGACCGCCAAGGGCATCAAGACCAACACCGCGGTCAACACCCCCAGCGTGCTGGGTTCACTGCTGGTCTACCTGCTGCCGATACTGCTGTTGGTCGGCCTGTTCGTGCTGTTCTCGCGGATGCAGACCGGCGGCCGGATGGGCTTCGGCTTCGGTAAGTCGCGGGCCAAGCAGCTGTCCAAGGACATGCCCAAGACCACCTTCGCCGATGTCGCCGGCGCCGACGAGGCGGTCGAGGAGCTCTACGAGATCAAGGACTTCCTGCAGAACCCGGCCCGCTATCAGGCCCTCGGCGCCAAGATCCCCAAGGGCGTGCTGCTCTACGGCCCGCCGGGCACGGGCAAGACCCTGCTGGCCCGCGCCGTCGCCGGTGAGGCCGGCGTGCCGTTCTTCACGATCTCCGGTTCGGATTTCGTCGAGAAGTTCGTCGGAGTCGGCGCATCCCGCGTCCGTGATCTTTTCGAGCAGGCCAAACAGAGTTCGCCGTCGATCATCTTCGTCGACGAGATCGACGCGGTCGGCCGCCAGCGCGGTGCCGGCCTGGGCGGCGGCCATGACGAGCGTGAGCAGACCCTCAACCAGTTGCTGGTCGAGATGGACGGCTTCGGTGAGCGCCAGGGCGTCATCCTGATCGCGGCCACCAACCGGCCCGACATCCTCGACCCCGCGCTGCTGCGACCGGGCCGGTTCGACCGGCAGATTCCGGTCTCCTCGCCGGATCTGGCCGGCCGGAAGGCGGTGCTGCGGGTGCACTCGCAGGGCAAGCCTCTGGCGCCGGGTGCTGACCTCGACGGTCTGGCCAAGCGCACCGTGGGCATGTCAGGCGCGGACCTGGCCAACGTGATCAACGAGGCTGCGCTACTCACCGCCCGCGAGAACGGCACCGTCATCACCGGAGCCGCGCTGGAAGAAGCCGTTGACCGGGTGATCGGCGGCCCTCGCCGCAAGGGCCGGGTGATCAGCGAGACCGAGAAGAAGATCACCGCGTACCACGAGGGCGGCCACACCCTGGCGGCCTGGGCGATGACCGATATCGAGCCGATCTACAAGGTGACGATCCTGGCCCGTGGCCGAACCGGCGGACACGCGGTGAGCGTGCCCGAGGACGACAAGGGCCTGATGACCCGCTCGGAGATGATCGCCCGACTGGTGTTCGCCATGGGCGGGCGCGCAGCCGAGGAGTTGGTGTTCCGGGAGCCGACCACCGGTGCGGTCTCCGATATCGAACAGGCCACCAAGATCGCCCGCGCGATGGTCACCGAGTACGGCATGAGCTCCAAGCTGGGTGCGGTTCGCTACGGCACCGAACACGGCGACCCGTTCCTCGGCCGCACCATGGGCACCCAGGCCGATTACAGCCATGAGGTCGCCCGCGACATCGACGATGAGGTTCGCAAGCTCATCGAGGCCGCGCACGACGAGGCCTGGGCGATCCTGACCGAGCATCGCGATGTGCTCGACGTGCTGGCGGCCGAACTCCTGGAGAAGGAGACGCTGCACCGTGCCGAACTGGAGGTCATCTTCGCCGGCATCCAGAAGCGCCCGCGCCTGACCGTGTTCGACGACTTCGGCGGACGGATCCCGTCGGACAAACCGCCGATCAAGACACCGGGTGAGCTCGCTATCGAGCGCGGCGAACCCTGGCCACAGCCGATGCCCGAACCGGCTTTCAAGAAGGCCATCGCCCAAGCCAGCGCCGCCCACCAGGCACAGCAGCCCAACGGTGGCAACGGAAACGGCAACGGCAACGGTGCGCATCCGGCCGGCCGGCAGCCACAGCAGGGTCAGCCCGACTACGGCGCCCCGGCGGGCTGGCATGCGCCCGGTTGGCCACCGCCCCCGCACCAGCAGCAGCCGGGCTACTGGTATCCGCCGCCTCAGCAGGGTTGGGGTGCGCCGCAGCAGCAGAATCAGCCCTACCCGCCCTACCAGCCACAGCCGACACCGGGCCATCCCGGTTCCGGTCCTGCCCAACAGGACGCCGGCGGCGATGACGAAGGCCGTCCGAAGCACCGCGCATCGACGGATTAAACGGACGGAGCTTCGATGCCGCATCGCGATTCGGTCACGCTCAACATCCCCGAGTTCGACCAGCCTCGTGCTGAGGCCGCTGTTCGGGAGTTGTTGCTGGCCGTCGGTGAGGACCCCGACCGCAACGGTCTGCAGGACACTCCTGCGCGAGTCGCGCGCGCCTACCGGGAGATGTTCGCCGGCCTCTACACCGACCCGGATGCGGTGCTGGACACCACCTTTGACGAGGGTCACGAGGAACTTGTTCTGGTCAAGCAGATCCCGATGTACTCCACCTGCGAGCACCATCTCGTGGCCTTCCACGGGATGGCACACGTCGGCTACATCCCCGGTGAGGACGGCCGCGTCACCGGACTCTCCAAGCTGGCACGGGTGGTCGATCTGTATGCCAAACGCCCGCAGGTCCAAGAGCGGTTGACCGCCCAGATAGCAGATGCCGTGGTGCGCAAGCTGAAGCCGCGCGGTGTCATCGTGGTGATCGAGGCCGAGCATCTCTGCATGGCCATGCGCGGTGTGCGTAAGGCCGGTGCGATCACCACGACGTCGGCGGTGCGGGGTGTCTTCAAGTCCAACGACGCATCCCGATCCGAGGCGCTGGGTCTGATCCTGCGCAAGTGACGACGCAACCCCGCGTGCAGGTGACGGGCCCGGTCGTGATGGGTGTCGTCAACGTCACCGATGACTCTTTCTCCGACGGTGGACGCTTCCTCGATCCGGCACGCGCTGTGCACCACGGCGTGGCACTGGCCGCCGATGGCGCGGCGATCATCGACGTCGGCGGTGAGTCCACCCGTCCCGGGGCCGTCCGCATCGATGCGGATGTCGAGATCGCCCGCGTTGTCCCGGTCGTCAAAGGGCTTGCGGACCAGGGACTCACCGTCAGCATCGACACCATGCATGCCGCGGTGGCCCGAGCCGCACTCGACAGTGGGGCCGCCATCGTCAACGACGTCAGCGGTGGACGTGCGGATCCGGAGATGGCGCGGGTGATCGCCGAGGCCGGGGTGCCGTGGGTGCTCATGCACTGGCGCTCCGTTCAGGCAGACCAGCCGCACGAGGTACCCCACTACGACGACGTGGTGGTCCGGGTGCGCGACGAATTGCTTACCGGCGTCGAAGCGGCGGTCGCCGCCGGAGTCCAGCGAGACAATCTGATCATTGATCCCGGCCTCGGTTTCGCCAAGACGGCGCACCACAATTGGGCGCTGTTGCAGGCGCTTCCCATTTTGATCGCAACCGGGATACCGGTACTGGTCGGTGCGTCCCGCAAGCGTTTTCTCGGTTCGCTGCTGGCAGATTCGGACGGAACGCCGCGAACGCCGGACGGCCGTGAGACGGCCACCGCGGTCATCTCGGCACTGGCAGCTCTCCATGGTGCATGGGGAGTTCGGGTCCATGACGTTCGGGCGAGTGTCGACGCCCTCAAAGTCGTCGATGCCTGGCAGAACGGGAGTGATACCAGTGACTGATCGGATTGAACTGCGCGGCTTGATGATTCGCGGCAACCACGGCGTCTTCGACCACGAACGCCGTGACGGCCAGGATTTCATCATCGACATCACCGTCTGGATCGACCTGGCCGATGCCGCTGCCAGCGACGACCTGAACGACACCTTTGACTACGGGGTACTGGCTCAGCGCGCCGCAGATATCGTCACCGGGCCCGCCCGCGATCTGATCGAGACGGTGGCTGCCGAGATCGCCGAGGATGTGATGACCGATGCCCGCGTCCACGCCACGGAGGTCACGGTGCACAAGCCACACGCACCGATTCCGTTGACATTCGCTGATGTTGCCGTCGTCGCGCGCCGTTCCCGCCGCGGTGGGCGCGGCGGCCAGATCGTGCCGGCGGCCACATGAGCCGGGTCGTGCTGTCCATCGGTTCGAATATGGGTGATCGCCTGGGAAGGCTGCAGGCCGTCGTGGACGGACTCGGCGATGCGGTGCGCGCGGTCTCCCCGGTGTTCGAGACCGACGCCTGGGGTGGGGTGGATCAGGAGGCCTTCCTCAACGCCGTCGTGATCGCCGAGGACGATGCCGTCGATGCGCACGCCTGGTTGCGGCGTGCCCAGCAGTTGGAGAACGACAACGCGCGGGTGCGCACCCAGAAGTGGGGGCCCCGCACCCTCGACGTCGATCTGGTCAGCTGTTATGAGGCCGGGCGCGAAGTGCGTTGCAGTCAGACCGAACTCACCCTGCCGCATCCCTTCGCCCATCAGCGGGCCTTCGTGCTGGTGCCGTGGCTGGCCGTCGATCCGGCCGCCGCTTTGACCGTCGACGGCCGGTCGCAGTCGGCGCAGAGCCTGCTCGATGACCTCGACGCCGTCGAACGCGACGGCGTGCGTCCGACGGCGTTGGCGCTGGGCGGCGGTGACTGATGGGACCCACCCGCAAGCGTGACCTTGCTGCCGGGGTGGCGATCGCCGCAGTGCTCGGCTTTCTGCTGGTACATGTGCTTTACCGCTATTTCCCACCGATCACGGTGATGACCGGACTCTCACTGCTCGCAGTCGCGGTGGTGGAGGCGGGTTGGGGATGGTCGGTGCGGGGCAAGATCGCGGCCGGCCAGATCGGCGCCGGTGCGGGACGGCTGCATCCGCTGGCCGTGGCGCGCACGGTGGCCATCGCCAAGGCCTCCGCCTGGTTGGGCGCGGTTGTGCTCGGTTGGTGGCTGGGAGTGCTCACCTACCTGATGCCCAAGCGCTCGGAACTGCGGGTGGCCGCCGCCGATACGCCCGGGGTGATCATCGCGGCGGTGAGCGCGCTGGCACTTGTTGCCGCCGCGATCTGGCTGCAGGAGTGCTGCAAGTCGCCGGGGGATCGGAGCGACGATGCCGATGCGGTGCCCGAGTAGCGGCGGATCAGGCGTCGAGGTCGGACTCCACCAGTTCGGCGATCGCGGCCAGCACGGCCGGGTCATCGGTCTCGATGGTGATCGCAGCGCCCTTACCGGCGCCCAGGGTCATGATCATCAACGCCGACCCGGCGTCCACCGGCTCTCCGCCGTCCAGCGACAGTGTCACCGGCACGCCGGCGTTCACCACGGCCTCGGAGATCACCGCGGCGGGCCGGGCATGCAGTCCGACGGCTGAACCGACGGTAACGGTCTTACTGGGCATATCGGCTCCTTGTATCTCAGGCAGAGGCGAACGCGGCGTTCGCTTGCGCCTCGGCCTTCGGGTTGACGAACTGCTTGGCGGCGATGACTGCCAGTGCGCCGATCACCGTACCTGCCGCGAGCGCCACCAGGAACCACAACAGGTGACCGATCGCGAAGAACACGAAGATCCCGCCGTGCGGCGCTTTCAGTGTCACGTCGAATGCCATGATCATCGCCCCGGTCACCGCTCCGCCGGCCATCATCGACGGGATCACGCGGAAGGGGTCGGCAGCGGCGAACGGGATGGCCCCCTCGGAGATGAATGAGGCGCCGAGGAGCCAGGCCGCCCGGCCGTTCTCCCGTTCCGGCTCGCTGAACAGTCGCGGCCGCAGGGTGGTGGCCAGCGCCATCGCCAGCGGGGGCACCATGCCGGCCGCCATCACCGCGGCCATGATCCGCAAGCTGGCCGGCTCGGCGATGTTGAGCCCGGCGGTGGCGAACGCGTAGGCCGCCTTGTTCACCGGTCCGCCGAGATCGAAGCACATCATCAGGCCGAGGATGACGCCGAGGATGATGACCGATCCGCCGGTCAGTCCGCTCAGCCAGCTGGTCAGCCCGGAGGTGATGGCTGCCAGCGGTCGGCCCAGCAGCAGGAACATCAGCAGGCCGACGGCCAGTGAGGCACCGAGCGGAATGATCACTACAGGCATCAGGCCGCGCGCCCACTGCGGTACGTCGACCCGGCTGATCCACAGTGCGGCGAACCCGGCGATCAGACCACCGACGATGCCGCCGATGAAGCCGCCGCCGACGAATACCGCGACCGCGCCTGCGGTGAATCCAGGAGCGATTCCCGGCCGGTCGGCGATCGCGAAGGAGATGTAGCCGGCGAGGGCCGGCACCAGGAATCCGAATGCCAGCCCGCCCAGGGTGAACAACACCGCACCCAGATACTGGGCCAGGCCGCCGCTGGGCAGGTTGGTCAGCGTGTTCGTGGTGGCGATGATGTGAGCCAGCGAGTCGGTCTTACCCTCGGGCTTGTTGGCGATGTCGTAACCGGCCAGCAGGAAGCCCAGGGCGATCAGCAGACCGCCGGCCGCCACGAACGGGATCATGTAGCTCACGCCGGTCAGCAGGATCTGCCGCAGGCGGGTGCCCCAGCCCAAACTGCCGGATACGGAGCCCGGAGCCGCTGCGGCGGCAGTGCCCTCAACTTTCGCGGCGTTCGGGTTACCCACGGCGGCAACGGCTTCGGCGATCATTGCGTCCGGTTCGTTGATCGCGCGCTTGACCCCCGATGCGATCAACGGCTTACCTGCGAAGCGCTGTCGGTCTTTGACGCCCACGTCGGTGGCGAAGATGACTGCGTCGGCCTCGCCGATCGTCGCCTGATCTACCGGGGTGCTGCCCGAGGATCCCTGGGTCTCCACCGTGAGCCGGACACCGGCCCGCTCGGCGGCCAACTTCAGGGCGTCGGCTGCCATGTAAGTGTGTGCGATACCGGTTGGGCATGCGGTGATCGCGATGATCGACGTCGCGTCGCTGCCAATCGGTGCCGCCGCCGTGCCGGCTGCTGCCACACCGCCAACCGCACCCTCGACCAAAGTGACCACATCGGCCGGTGAGCCCGCCGCCCGCAACGAAGCGACGAACTCCGGACGCACCAGGGCGCGAGCCAGGTTGGAGAGCACCGCCATGTGCTCTGCGCCCGCGCCGTCGGGGGCGGCGATCAGGAAAATCAGCTCGGCCGGTCCATCGGGTGCGCCGAAGTCGACGGCGGGCCGCAACCGGGCGAATGCGATCGACGGCTCGCGCACGGTCGCCGACCGGCAGTGCGGAATCGCGATGCCGCCCGGTAGCCCGGTGGCCGACTGTGCCTCCCGCGCCAGCGCCGCATCGCGTAAAGACCGGGCGTCCGATGCCCGGCCCGCGGCGGTCAGCAGCGTTGACATCCGGTCGATCACGGCCGCCTTGTCGGCACCGCCGTCGGCATCGAGGAGGACGAGGTCGGTAGTGATTATCGTGCTCATGCCACACCTTCAGGGGGATCGGTGACCGACGTGACCACCACGTCGTCGAGGTTCAAGTGAGCCGGGGACGGTAGTGCCGAACCCGGCAGGGCGGCAGCGGCGCTGCCGTAGGCGACCGCCATCTGTAACCGCGCCTGCGGGCCTGCTCCGCTGACTTCGGCCCGCACATACCCGGCCAGGGCGGAGTCGCCGGCGCCGACGGTGCTGCTGGGTTGAACCGGGGGTGGGGTGGCCATCCAGGCCCCGGTGCGATCGACGAGCACCGCACCGGCTGCGCCGAGGGTTGCCAGCACCGCACCGACGCCACGGTCGAGCAGCAGTCGGGATGCGCGCACGACCGGACCGGTATCCCCCTGCGCCAGGGCGGCTTCCAGCGACTCCGCGGTGACTCCGGCCAATCCGGCCAGCTCCTCGGAGTTCGGTTTGATCAGATCGGGAGCGGCACGGTCCAGTCCGGCGGCCAGTGCCGCCAGCGGAGCATCGGAGGTGTCCACTGCGACCTTGCAACCGTAGGGTCGCAGCAGGTTCACCATGTCGGAGTACCAGCTGTCCGGAAGGCCCGGGGGCAGCGACCCGGACAGCACCACCCACTGCGCGAACTGAGCCCGCTCCAGTACGGCCTCGGTCAATGTCGCGCTGTCGGCTGCGGACAGTTCTGACCCTGGTTCATTGAGTTTGGTTGTGGTGCCGTCATTTTCGGTGATGGCGAGGTTGGTGCGCACAGCGCCTGACACCGGGACTGCGTGGAACCTGACGCGCTGGACGCGCAGGGCAGTCAGAAACGCGTCGTCCTCGGCCGCCGGCAGTACCGCGACGGTGTCCAGTCCGGCCAGGGTCAGCGCACGGGCCACATTGACACCCTTACCGCCCGGTTCCGAGGATACCGAGGTCACTCGGTGCACCGCACCGCGCACCAGTTCACCGGGCAGGGCGACGGTGCGGTCGATGCTGGGGTTCGCAGTGACGGTGACGATCATGGGTGTTCCTGCGCAACAACGACTTCGACACCGGCGTCAGTGAGAGCACGGTGGTCGGCGGTACTGATCTCGGAGTCGGTGACCAGAACGTCGACACGGTCGATCGGGGCGAAGCTGACGAACTCCTCACGACCGATCTTCGACGAGTCGGCCACGACGACGACCAAGTTGGCGCAGCCGACCATGGCCCGCTTGACGGCGGCCTCGTCCGGGTCGGGGGTGGACAGGCCGTGCCGGATGCTGATGCCATTGGTGCCGATGAAGGCTGTGTCGACGCGCAGCGACGCCAGCGTCGTCACCGCTTGCTCGCCGACGGTGGCCTGGGTCAGCCCCCGCACCCGACCGCCGAGCAGTTGCAGAGACACCGGGGCCAGGTTCGCCAGTCGCGCCGCGATCGGCACCGAGTTGGTGACGGCCAGCAGATCCCGGTCGGCGGGAAGCAGGGCGGCCAGTCGCGCCGTGGTTGTTCCGGCATCGAACAGCACGGTCGCTCCGGACTGCGGAAAGAACTCGGCGGCTGCGCGGGCGATCGACTGCTTGTGGTCGGACCGGGTGGACTGCCGTTCATCGACGCTGGATTCGACCAGGTGCAGTGCGCGCATCGGGACGGCGCCGCCGTGCACCCGCCGCAGCACCCCGGCCCGGTCGAGCACCGCGAGGTCGCGACGCACGGTCTCGGTGGTGACGTCGTAGGTCTGCGCCAACTCGGTCACCGATGCGCGGCCCTGTGACAGGACCTGCGTAGCGATGGCCTGCTGGCGTTCCTCGGGGTACACGACGCTCCAACTGCTGGGTGACGGCTGCTTCTGGCAACTAAGTGCGAACATACCTACTTTATGTGGGTATATGTTGTTTTACCGCCGCTCCTGTGGATTTGTCAACGTTTTGTTGTAATCCACGTCATGGCTGGAACATCCCCGGGGACATCCCCGACCATGCTGCAGGGCGTCCCGGTAGTACCGGGTGTCCGGTTCGCCCCCGTCATCCGGACCAACCGGTTGCCGTCGGTGGAACAGCTCGATCCCGGCGGTGAACTGGCCGAACCCGAGCGCCCGGTCGAGGCGGCCCGGTTCGGCGCCGCTGCCGCCGCCGTCGCCGGCCGGTTGCGGGAGCGTGCGGCAGCCGCCCAGGGCGCGGCCGCCGAAGTCCTCGGTGCCACCGCTCAACTCGCTCAGGACCGGGCCTGGCTCGGCGCGGCGGAGAAGGCGATCAATGCCGGAATGCCGGCGGTTCGCGCCACCGTCGCCGCGGCCACCCAGTTCATCGAGATGTTCACGAAGATGGGCGGGTTGATGGCCGAACGGGTCACCGACCTCAAGGACATCCGCGACAGGGTCATCGCCGAACTGGCCGGTCTGCCCGAACCCGGTGTGCCTATCCCGGATCAACCCTCGATCCTGTGCGCCGAGGATCTCGCCCCCGCCGATACCGCCGGCCTCGATCCGCACCGTGTCGTCGGACTGGCGACGTCGCTGGGCGGTCCGACGAGCCACACCGCGATCATCGCCCGGCAACTCGGCATCCCGTGCGTCGTCGCCGTCGGCGGCCTCGATGACGTCGCCGCCGGCACCATGGTGCTGCTCGACGGAAACCGTGGAACCGTCACCCTCGACCCCGACCGGGCCGACGCGGCGGCGGCGGTGGCCACTGCCGATGTCGCTGCCGCGGCGATGGCGGGCTGGTCCGGTCCCGGTGCCACCTCTGATGGTCACGCGGTGCTGATCCTGGCCAACGTGGCCGACGGTTCGGCCGCTCGGGCCGCCCGGCAGGCGCCGGTCGAGGGCGTTGGATTGTTTCGGACCGAACTGTGCTTCCTGGACCGGGACAGCGAGCCCACCGTCGCGGAGCAGGCGACTATCTACGCCGAGGTGCTCGATGCGTTCACCGGCCACAAGGTCGTCATCCGCACCCTGGATGCCGGATCTGACAAGCCGCTGAAATTCGTCGCCAGCCCGGAGGAGGAGAATCCGGCATTGGGCGTGCGCGGCTTCCGTATCGCAAAGGGCAACGCCGAACTCGTTGCGCGCCAACTGGATGCGATCGCCGCGGCGGGAACCCAAACCGGTAACGCACCCTGGGTGATGGCGCCGATGATCGCGACGGCCGACGAGGCGCGGCGGTTCGCCGAGTTGGCTCGCGACCGCGGACTCTTTCCGGGTGTGATGATCGAGGTGCCCGCGGCGGCGCTGTTGGCCGACAAGATTCTCGAGCACGTCGAGTTCCTGTCGATCGGGACCAACGACCTGACCCAGTACACGATGGCCGCCGACCGGATGTCCGCGGAATTGGCCACCCTCACCGACCCGTGGCAGCCCGGGGTGCTCGCCCTGGTCGCCCAGACCGCGCGCGCCGGAGCGGCGGTGGGCAAGCCGGTCGGGGTTTGCGGCGAGGCCGCGGCCGACCCGCTGTTGGCATGCGTGCTGATCGGGATGGGGATCACGTCGCTGTCGGCCGCCGCGTCGGCGGTCACCCCGGTGGGGGCCAAGCTGGCGTCGGTAACCATGCAGCAGTGCCGGGATGCCGCCGAGGCGGCGCTGGCGACGGCCGGTCCGGCCGACGCGCGGGCGGCCGCTGCCGCGGTGCTCGACTAGCGGATGTCGGTGACGTCCGGTGTGGTCGCGGCCGGATAGGTCAGTTCCAGTTCGCCCAGATTGGCCGCCGCGGTCACCAGTGGCAGTGCGGCGTGGGCCGCCAACTCACCGGGCTGCGCCTCGGCCCGCAGCGCGGGTATGAAATCGTCGCTGATCGGTGGCAACGTCGTCGCGTCGGGTGATGCCGGTGCGTGGCCGTCGATACGTGCACACAGCGCGGCGGTGTGGTCGTCGAGCACCTGCCGGGCCCGCGGGTACACCTCTGGCGGTGGGGGAGTGAGGTCGGCGATCAGATCGGCGGCGACGCGCAACCGTGGAATCCGGTTGCCGTCGTCGAGCAGTTCGGAGTCGATGGCCCCGGCGCTCTCCGACAGGTAGGTGCGGACCGCGTCGCCGTGGCTACGGGCGGCTTTGATGCTCTCCTGACTCAGGGCGGCGACCTCGTCGTCCGCCTGTTCGGACTCCCCGCGCGTCACCCGATGCACCGCGGCGGCAAGGTAACGCGATCCCGAGGCAACGGCTGCGTCGATCGCACTCCGCACCGCGGCCGCCGCACCCTGGGGCCACAGCAGTGCGGAGACGATCAGCCCGACCGTGGCGCCGACGACGATGTCCTCCACCCTGATCAGTCCGACCTGCCAGCCCATCGGCTGCATCAGGTTGAACACGATCAGCACCATCATGGTGAACATCGCCTGGCTGGCCACGAAGGAGCCGACCACGTTGACGTAGGTCGACCCGAAGGCCACCACCGGAAGCAGTATCCACATCACCACCGGGTCCACCCCGAGTGTCGTGATCACGATGGCGCCGACCACAAAACCGATCACCGTGCCGGCCACCGCACGCACGGCCGTGGATCTCGTCGTCAGTGCGCTGCTGCGCAACACCGACAGTGCGCCGAGTACCACCCATGGCGCGTTCTGGATCGGCAGTATCAGCGTGACGCCAAAGGCGATTGCAAGACTGGCACCGGTTCGCACACTCATCAGCGCCGACACCGACCCGGTGGTCAGGTAGCCGGCCAGGGATGCCAGGGCGGACCGCTTGGTCTGCAGGCGATCGGCGAAACCGGTTTCGGGCAGGCGCGCTCCGACGATGCGGGCCCAGAGTGGGCGGGAGTCGGCGATCGCAGTGGCCGCGATGATCCGTCCGGTCAGTCCGACGGTGAACCCGAACGCACGCCTGCTCAGAAGGACGCGACCGTGTTCGACGGCGGTCTGGTCATCGGGAAGCGCCAGAATCTCGGCGATAGCGTCGCGATAGCGGGCGAAGGCCAGTGTCCGGTGTTCGTATGTCGCGGAATCCAATTCGGCCTGCGCCGCCGGTTGGCGGTCACGTTGCCCCTCGCTGAGCACCGCTGCGCAGGCTCGCAGGATCCGGGTGCTCGGCCCGGTCAGTGGTCCGAGTAGATCCTGGGTCGACGGACTCACCCGATCACATAACCACTGCAGGTTGGACACCACCCGGATCAGTGACCGACTGCCCGCCGTCATTGCCACCGGCCGGGAGACCGCGAGGCGGACGAATCCGGCCCGCAGTGCCTCCATCGCGGTGATCACCTCCTGCTCCGACACCGTCCCTTCGATGCGATCGGCCAATGCCGCGCAGACCCGCGCGGCCTGCCGGCGCAGTTCGGTGTTGAAGCGCGGGGGAAAGATGAACAGAGCGGCCGGCACACAGATCGCCAACGCGATCAGCCAGCCGAGTAGCCGGTCGCCGAGTGGGCCGACCGGCCGGATGCAGATCGGCAGGATGAACATCATCAGCGTTGCGCGCTGGCCCGCGGCGGTGACCTCACTGAGCAGGCTGAGTAAGCTGACGCCTGCCCCGACGATGAAGCACAGTGGCACCGCCAGCCAGGGGTTCGGCGCCGCCAGGGTCCCAAGGGTGATCAGCGCAATGCCGTTGATGCCCAGCCCGCAATACGCCAGCGCGCGAGGGCCGAGGGTGCCGGGGAAGTCGGTCGCGATCAGCAGGGCGATCGCACCGATGATCGCGATCACCGGTGTCTGAGTGTCACCGCCGATCGCAAAGCCCACCGCAGCGGCGATCGGCACCATGATCCCGGCGCGCAACGCTCGGCGCAGGCCGTCGTTCTCGGGGTCGCGGCTGTGCAGACGGTCGATGAACTGCCGGGGCTTCACGTCGGCGGTGCGCCGGTGAATCGTCCCGCTTCCAGGTCGTCACACATCTGGTTCGCGATCACCTCATAGACCACCGGATCACGCTCGAGGGTGGTCTGCTCGTAGCCCACCAGGAGGTAAACCGACCAGTAGGCGAACAACTCGGCCTGCCGTTGATCCCCGGAGATCTCCATGGCGTAGTCGTAGCAGACCTTGAACCGCACCCGGTCGACCTCGACCTGTACCGCGTGCACCTCGGGGTCGATCGAACTCCACGCCCGGATGGCCGCCTCGGCACTGTGCGGCAGGGCGAGCACGGCGCTGATGATGAACTGCATCCGCGTGCGCGGATCCGGCTGCTGGCTGAACAACTCGCTGAGTCGGACGGTGAGGTCCTGCATCCAGTAGGCGACCAGCTCGCGGGTGTAGGCAGACCAACTGGTGAAGTAGTGATAGAAGGAGCCGGTGGTCACGCCCAGCCGCCCGCACACCTCGGCCAGTTTGAGTCCGCCGACACCCTGATCGGCGAGCACCTCCAGACCCGTCGTGAAATACGACTCGCGGGCGGCGATGGTGGCCATGCACCAAGACACTAGGCCGCAGTGGGCCGCAGCAGGCCCCACACGGCCATCTGATCGGATTTCCGTGCGAGCCGGTCCACCCCGTTGGCGTGGCAGACTCTTAGCTATGGCTACCCAAACCCGCCGAGGTCCCGGTAGGCCACCGGCGGCGAAGTCCGCAGAAACCCGAGGGCGAATCATGACGGTCGCTCGCGAGGTGTTCAGCGAGTTGGGGTATTACGGAGCCACCTTTCAGGAGATCGCGGCCCGCGCTGACCTCACCCGTCCCGCTATCAACCATTACTTCCCCACCAAGCTCACGCTGTACCGGCAGGTCGTCGATGAGATCAACGACCTGGTGATCGCTCCGGCCGTCGAGTTGGCCCGGACTGAGACGACCTTCGAGAGCCGCATGCGCGCTTTCATCGGTACGGCTCTGCGCGCTCAGCAACAGGACCCGTCCATCGCGGCCTTCCTGGTGTCCTCGGTGCTGGAGGCCCAACGCCACCCGCAACTCAACAAGGACCGCAACGGCGCTCTGGAGTGGACGCGCGAGTTCGCCTCCTGGGTGCTCGGTGACGCCGTCGCCGCCGGCGAACTGCCCGCCGGCATCAACCTCGACATCACCTCCGAGATGCTGGTGACCATGTTGCTGGGCCTGGCGGTATACGCCGGTTTCATCGGAACGCAGGAACAACTGGCGACTCTGAGCGAGCAGTTCCTCGGGATGCTGAGCGGCCACCTACACATCGAATAGCCGAGCTAAGTTTTCGTCTACGATGGCTTCCATGAGCAGCTTGCGCAGCAACGATGACACCTGGGATATCGCCACCAGCGTCGGTTCGACGGCGGTGATGGTGGCCGCCGCCCGGGCCAAGGAGACTGAGAGCCCAGATGCACTGATCCGCGATCCCTACGCGTCGATCCTGGTCGCCGGGGCCGGCACCGGCACCGGCACGTGGGAGGTCATGCTCGACGACACGATGCAGCAGCGGATCGCCGCCGTCGACCCGGGGGCCGCCGCCGCCTTCACCAACATGCTGGCCTATCAGGCCGTCCGCACGCATTTCTTCGACGCGTTCTTCGCCGATGCGGTGACAGCCGGTATCCGTCAGGTCGTGATCCTTGCCTCCGGGCTGGACTCCCGGGCCTACCGGCTGGACTGGCCGGCCGGCACCGTCGTCTTTGAGCTCGATCAGCCGAAGGTGCTGCAATACAAGGCGGAGAAGCTAGCCGAGCACGATGTGCAGCCGACCGCCGAGTTGCACGAGGTGGCGATCGACCTACGCCAGGATTGGCCGGCGGCGCTGAAGGAGGCCGGCTTCGATCCGTCCCGGCCCGCCGCCTGGCTGGCCGAGGGCCTGCTGATGTATCTGCCCGCCGAGGCTCAGGACAAGCTCTTCGAGCAGATCACCGACCTCAGCGTGCCCGGCAGCCGGGTGTCGGCCGAAGCGGTGCAGCACCACGACGAGGAGCGTCGCGCTCAGATGCGCGAACGCTGGGAGAAGATGGCCGACGGAATCGGCATCGAGCGCCCTGTCGCCATTCAGGACCTGACATACAACGATCCGCACCGCGCCGTGCTCGTCGACTGGCTCAACGCCCACGGCTGGACCGCGACCGGCCAGGTCTCGGCCGAGGAGATGCGCCGACTGAACCGCTGGGTCGAGGTGCCCGACCAGGATGAGCAGTACCGGGACGGCTTCTCCACCACCTTCGTCGTCGCCGAGCGCGGCCCGGTCACTGCCTGACATCCCGTCCAGCGCCGAGTGAGGAACCATGCAGACGAACTGTGAGTAACCCTCGGCAAGGCTCCTCACTCAACGGCGGTATCGAGGTACCCCCGCCGCCGCCACGCGGTCGATGATGTCTTCTCGGCGGTGCCCGTGGAGCACCCTGATCCGCCGCCAGCCGCACCCGTCGATGTATTCGGATCGGGCGATGTCGCCGCGGTATTGAGCGCTGTCGGTGCGATGCTGCTCGCCGTCGTATTCGACTGCCACCATGAATTCCTCCCAGCCCATGTCGAGGTAGTAGCGGGGATAGCCGTCGGGAGTGCGCACGGGGATCTGAGTCTGCGGTCGAGGAAAGCCGGCATCGATGAGCACCAGCCGAAGCCACGTCTCCTTCGGCGACTGCGCGCCGCCGTCGACTAGGTCGAGAAGCCGCGACACGCGCCGGCGACCTCTGACTCGCGGATGCGCGCCGACTATCGCCAGTACATCGTCAGCGCTGAAGTGCCTAGCCCGGAAGAGAGCATCCAGGTATGCAACGGCCTTGCCGGCCGGACCGCGCCGGGCGAGATCAAACGCCGTCCGCTCGACGGTCGTCAGCGGCATACGCCGTACTCGCGTCACTTCGCCACGCAGCAATGTGTCTCGGCGGGTGATGACACCGCTTGGCGACTTGTTGTGCGGATGATTCAGTTCGATGGGGATGTCCGGATCTACCCATTTCGCTCCGTGCAGTGCCGCGGCTGCGAGTCCGGTGATGACGCCGACGCGACCCGACCATAGCCAGGCCGCGGCGATACGTTCATCAAGCGACAGCTGAGTGCCTCTGGGAGCGTGCACGTTCGGGAGCACCCGGCGGTGATCTGCAACCAGTTCGTAGCGGGTGATCGCACCGGCCGCTAATGCCTCGCTGGCAATGAATGCCTCCACGATGACGACCCTGTCAGTTTCAGGCGAACGGGCTCGTCGCCCATCCACACCCTCCCGTTCAGTGAGGAACCCTGCAGGCAAAGCGCGAGAAGACCTCTGCAAGATTCCTCACTCAACGCGGGGCATACGATGGCTCCCAGCACACAGCTCTTCTAGAGAGGACCCCCATGCCCGGAGTGCAGGATCGTGTCATCGTCGTCACCGGCGCCGGCGGCGGACTTGGTCGCGAATACGCGCTGACCCTGGCCGGCGAGGGCGCCAGCGTCGTGGTCAACGACCTCGGCGGCGCTCGCGACGGCACCGGTGCCGGATCGGCCATGGCCGATCAGGTGGTGGCCGAGATCAAGGCGGCTGGCGGACGCGCGGTGGCCAACTACGACTCGGTGGCCGATGCCGCGGGTGCGGCCAACATCGTCAAGACCGCACTCGACGAGTTCGGCAAGATCGACGG
>NZ_JBPCSX010000149.1:0-2656 GCF_051006775.1 Mycobacterium sp. | reverse complement strand
CTCCGGATCGCTGCCGATGATGCCGAGGTACCAGTGCGGCGCCTCGGGGTGCACGGCCTTCATCTGCTCGGTGAGCGCCCGACCCTCCCCCAGCCGGCCGCGGAACGCCCGGATCACCGCGGGCAGCATGGCGATCTGCTCACGCGGGGACGGCACGCCCTTGACCGGCGGATCCCACAGCGCCGAGGCCCCCACGCCGGACTCCGACACCGCCACCTCCACGCCCGCGCCGGCCAGATAGTGATACCGGGTGAGCGCACCGAAGAAGCCGGCCAGGGCGGCCGCGCGGCGGGTGTTGTCGGGCTGCATCCACATCATCACCGGGTCGTCCTGGAACGCGCGGCCCAGCACCCGCGCCAGCGCGGGGACATCGGACCTGCGTGCGGGACGCACCTCGATGGACATCGAGGCAAGGCTACGCTCAGAACAGCGTCGTCACGCCGAGAGTCGGTACGCATACAGCTGTCTGTCATACGACGTACGATTTTCGTATGACGATGTTCAGCTTTCGCGTGGACGACGCCGACGCGGCAGCAGTCCAACTCTGGGCGGACCGATTGCATATCGACAGGTCAGAGTTCCTGCGTGCGGCACTGCGCCGCCACCTATCCGAACTGACCGCCGATCACGACGCCGGTGCCTACGTGGCGCAACCCATCACCGACGAGGAGAAGGCACTCGGCCAGATCGCCGACTGGGGACCCGCCGAGGACTGGGCGGACTGGGCCGATGCGCCGAGGTGAGCTCTGGTTTGCGGCGACGCCCGGCGGTGACCGGCCGGTGCTGGTGCTGACCCGCGACCCCGTTGCCGACCGGATTGGCGCCGTCGTCGTCGCGGCACTGACCCGCACCCGCCGGGGCCTGGTGTCTGAGCTCGAACTGACCGTCGCCGAAGACGGAGTGCCGAGCGACTGCGTGATCAACTTCGACAACATTCACACCCTGCCCCGCGATGCCTTCCGGCGCATGATCATCCGGCTGTCACCCGCACGGCTACACCAGTCCTGCCACATCTTGCGGGCGGCCACCGGCTGCTGACGCCCCGCGCGTCACCGCACCAGCGTCGTCACGCCCAGGGCCAGCACGCACGCCACCACGGCCACCGTTGTGAGCGCATAGACCACGGTGCCGGCCCGGCCGGTGGCGAACTCCCCCATCAGGTCGCGGTCGCGGCCCAGGCCCACCATCGCGATCAGCAGTGGGATCAGCAGCACCGCGTTGAGCACCTGGGTGCCGACCAGGATGGTCACCAGCGGCACATTCGGCGTCAGCACGATCGCGGTGCCGATCATGGTGATGATTGCGTAGGTCAGATAGAAGGTCCGGGCCTCGGCGTAGGGGTCGTCGATGGCGGCCTCCAGGCCGGCGAACTCGCACACCGAGTACGCCGTCGACAGCGGAAGGATCGACGCGGCCAGGATCGACGCGCCGATCAACCCGACGGCGAACAAGGTGGAGGCGGCATCACCGGCCAGTGGCTCCAGCGCCACCGCGGCGTCGGCGGCGTCGTTGATGGACAACCCATCGCGGTGCAGGGTGGCCGCACAGGCGATCACGACGAAGAAGCCGATCACCCCGGTGAGCACCGCGCCGGTCACCACGTCGATACGTTCCAGTGGCAGGTCCTCGGTGCGCAGTTTCTTGTCGACCGCATAGGACTGCATGAACGACAGTCCCCACGGCGCCAGCGTGGTTCCAAGGGTGGCGGTGACGATCGCGATGGCCTCCCCGGTCATCGGCATGGTGGGGATGACGGTGCCGCGCACGGCCGCACCCCAGTCCGGATGCGCCATGAACCCCGAGGCGATATAGGCCAGGAACACCGTCGAGAGCAGCAGCAGGAACCGTTCGACGCGATGGAAGCTACCGCGCAGCACCAGCAGCGAGACCGCCACCGCCGCGACCGGCACGCTGATATAGCGGCTGATACCGAATATCTCGAATCCCGCTGCAATACCGGCGAATTCAGCACAGGTGGTTCCGATGTTGGCGGCCACCAGCGCGACGAGCACCGCCCCGCCGACCTTCACCCCGTAGCGGTGGCGCACCAGTCCGATCAGTCCCTGGCCGGTGACCACGCCCATCCGCGCGGCCAGACCGTGGAAGACCACCAGCGCGATCGTGGATAGCAGTAGCACCCACAGCAGCTGATAGCCGTGCCCGGCGCCGAGCACCGAGTAGGTGGTGATACCGGCGGGGTCGTCGTCGGAGAGCCCAGCCAGTAGACCCGGGCCGACAACGGCGAACAGCGCGGCCGTCCGCGGGTTCAGGCGTTGGAGGATGCTCATCGCTTACGCCCGCGGAAAAGCCGACGGCGGTGCGGCCAGACGCCGGACCGGAAGAACCTACGGCCGCGCAGCAGTGAGCGTCTACCGATCCGCTCAGCGACCTCGGGGTGCACCGTCCGCACCGCCTCGGCGGCGATCTGCGGATCGCGGGCGGCCAGGATTTCGGTGGCCGCGTCCACGTCGACCCGGCTGATCAACGTGGCCAGCCCGTGGGCGTCGAGGCGGTGCACCGCCGACCGCGGCGCGGCGAGTTGGACCGAATGCCCGCGATCGGATGCCAGGTGCAGATCTGTCCAGGCGACGACGTCGTGGGTCGCGCGGTCGCCGCCGAGCCCAAGCCGGCGCACCACGCCGCCGAAACCGACCTC
>NZ_JBPCSX010000148.1:0-97533 GCF_051006775.1 Mycobacterium sp. | reverse complement strand
GTCGCCAGCAGGCAGTTAGACTGGCAAACCATGTCAGAGCCCCAGCAGGTCACCCAGTTGGCGGCCGACATGCAGCGGATCCTGCCGAAGCTGATCCTGGTGATGCGGCGCGGCGATACGACGCGAGGTTCACGCCCCGACCTGACGATGGCGCAGTTGTCGATTCTGCTGACGCTGCTCGACACCGGTCCGATCCGGATGACTGAACTGGCCTCCCGTGAGGGAGTCCGCACTCCGACCACCACCGTGGCGATCCGCCGGCTGGAGAAGCTCGGCTTGGTCAAACGGTCCCGAGATCCCTCCGATATGCGGGCAGTTCTGGTCGAGGTGACCCCGGAGGGGCTGATCCAGCACGGCGAAGCGCTCGCCACCCGGCGGGCGTATCTGGCGGCCATGTTGACCAAGCTGACCGCGGACGAGCGCCGGGATCTTTCCAAGGCGCTTAAGCCTCTGGAGCGGATGACCGATACCGCGGCCGATGAGCAGGTTGACGACGTAGCGCAGGAAGCCGACGGGGCTTAGCCGAGCCAGTCCAAGACCGCCGCTGCGGTCCACGACTGTTGCATGCTGCCCAACGGTTCGCCTGTGAAGGGCTCGTAATACTCCGCGAACGTACCGTCGCTGGCCTGTCGCAGACCTTCCTGACGGAGCAGCAGCGAACGTTCCGACCACCCGCGCCGGGCGAATGCCCAGGAGAACAGCCAGTTCAGCACCGGCCACACCGGACCCCGCCAGTACTCCCGGGGACGGAAGTCTTTCGACACCGGCGAGGTGGACGGGATGAGCGCAAACTTCAGATCCGGGTGCGCCAGGAAGCGTGGGCCCTCCAATATCTTCAGCAGAGCTCGCTCCTGCTCATGGGGCAGTCCGCCGCACAGCAGCGGAGCGAACTGCGCCACCGTCTCCGTGGAGATCCACGATCCCGATCGCAGGTCGAAATCCTTTGCGGCACCGCTTCTCTGGTCAGTCGTAGCGACCACGCCGGCGCGGAAACGTGCGGCCCACGCGTACAGATCGCGGACGTCGGCGTTCGGCCGCTTGTAGTCCTCGCCGATATTGGCGAGTACCTCGCAGGCAACGGCGAAGATCGCCGACACAAACACATCCTGGACCGCGAAGCTCATCACTTCCGGCAGCAGTGCATCGTCGTAGGCGACCGACTTCATCTCCTCGAGCAGCCACAGGTACCGGTCATACTCACCGTCGGACGGACGCTGGCCGGCGTCGGTGATGATCTGGGTGTCGGCGCGCTCATAGGCGGGCACCGCACCGGCGACAACGTTCGCGTAGGCGGCGTCCCACCGCGGGGAGTTGTCCATACCGGACTCCCAGCCGTGATAGAGGGTGATGCGCCCACAATGCTCGGGGTCGCGGGCTTCGGCGAGCCATCGGTGCCACCGCACCAGGTCGTCCCATCGGCGGTCGAGAAAGGTCTCGGCGACCGCGCGGGTGGAGCGCCCGCGAGAGCGGGCACGGTCGAGGATCCGCTGCACGGCGATCGCATGCACCGGCGGCTGCGTGATTCCGGAGGTCTGCCGATTCGCCGGGGCATTGACCGCCAATCCCGAACAGTCCCAACGGTCTGGACCCGGGAAGTAACCGTCCACCCCATCGGCGAAGACGATGTGCGGGATCATGCCGTTGCCCCACTGCGCCGAGAGCAGGGTGTCCAATTCGACGACGGCGCGCTCGACGCTGAGCGAGGCCAGGCCGACCGCCACGAAGGCCGCATCCCAACTCCACATATGCGGATAGAGCCGGGGTGCGGCCGAAGTCATCGCGCCCAGATCGTTGCCCCGCAGCAGATACGCGGCCCGGGCGGCGAGCTGGGTTGGCGCGAAGCCGGCGTCGAATGCCACGGGTCCATTCTGCGGTGCGCGTCGCCATAGTGCAGATGAGTAGGGTTTCCGGCATGCCAGGCGACATGCGCACAGCGCTGATCACCGGAGCGAGTGGGGGGATCGGCTCGGCCATCGCCGACGCCCTGTCCCCGACCCACACCCTGCTGCTGGCAGGCCGGCCCTCGCCGCGGCTCGATGCCGTCGCCGAGCGACTAGGTGCCACCACCTGGCCGTTGGACCTGACCGACCCGGATGGGATGGAGGCCGCCGCGGAGGTGTTGAGTGAGCTTGACGTCCTGGTGCACAACGCCGGCGTGGCCTATCCGGGGCGGGTCGCGGAGTCGATCCCCGAGCAGTGGCGGGCCAGCTTCGAGGTCAACGTGACCGGTCCGGTTGGGCTGACTCTGGCACTGCTTCCGGCGCTGCGGGCGGCTCGCGGCCAGGTGGTGTTCATCAACTCCGGGTCCGGTCTCAACGTGTCCCCGGGGCTGGCGTCGTATTCGGCGAGCAAGTTCGCCCTTCGGGCCTTCGCGGATTCACTGCGCACCGACGAACCCCTGCTGCGGGTCACCAGCATCCATCCGGGCCGGGTCGACACCGAGATGCAGCAGGATCTGGTCGCCTATGAGGGCGGGGTCTACGACGCGGCGAGATTCCTGACCCCGCAAACCGTGGCCGGAGTAGTCGCCCAGGTCGTCGCGACCCCGCCGGACGCGCACACCCATCAGGTGGTCATCCGGCCCCGCTAACCCCCGCTTCGGCGCGATTGCGTGCGCTGAGCGCACGAAATCGCGCCCAATCCGGGCTAGACGACGAGATTGACCATCTTGCCGGGCACCACGATGACCTTCTTGGGGGTAACGCCGTCGAGGAAGGCCAGCACCTTCTCGTCGGCCAGCGCCGCGGCCTCCAGAGCCGCCTTATCCGCGTCGGTGGCCACCGTGATGCGGCCGCGGACCTTGCCGTTGACCTGGACGGGGTACTCGACGGTGTCGGCCACCAGGTAGCGCTCATCGGCAACCGGGAACGGTCCGCGGGCCAGGGAGGTGGCGTGGCCCAGCCGGCTCCACAGTTCCTCGGCCAGGTGCGGCGCCAATGGGGCGACCATCAACACCAGCGGCTCCAGCGCCGCGCGCGCGCTGACACCGGCCTTGGTGAGGTGGTTGGTGTATTCGATGAGCTTGGCCGCGGCGGTGTTATTGCGCAGACCGGCGTAGTCCTCGCGGACGCCGGCGATGGCGCGGTTGCACGCCCGCAGCGTCTCCTCGTCCAGCGGGTCCTCAGAAACCCTTGTGGCACCGGTATTTTCATCGACCACCAGCCGCCAGACCCGCTGCAGGAACCGGTGCGCGCCGACCACATCCTTGGTGGCCCAGGGTCGAGACGCCTCCAGCGGGCCCATCGACATCTCGTAGACCCGGAGTGTGTCCGCGCCGAAGGAGTCGCAGATCTCGTCCGGGGAGATCGAGTTCTTCAAGCTCTTGCCGATCTTGCCGAACTCCTGGAAGACCTCCGCCTCACCGTCCGGGCCGGGCAGATAGAACGCGCCGCCGCGTTCGACGACGTCGGCGGCCGGCACGTAGGCACCACGGGCGTCGGTGTAGGCGAAGGCCTGGATGTAGCCCTGATTCACCAGGCGCCGGTAGGGCTCCCGGGATGTGACGTGGCCGAGGTCGTAGAGGACCTTGTGCCAGAACCGCGAGTACAGCAGGTGCAGAACCGCGTGTTCGACGCCGCCGACGTAGAGGTCGACGCCACCGGGATCTTTGGCGCCGTGCTCGGCGGGTCGCGGACCCATCCAGTAGGCCTCGTTACGGGGGTCGCAGAACTGCTCGTCGTTGAGCGGATCCGCGTAACGCAACTCATACCAGGAGCTACCGGCCCATTGCGGCATCACATTGGTGTCGCGGGTGTAGGGCCGCAGCCCGTCGCCGAGGTCGAGATCGACGTGCACCCATTCGTCCGCCTTGTTCAGCGGTGGTGACGGCTCACTGTCGGGGTCATCCGGGTCGAACTGCACCGGCGCGTAGTCCTCGATGTCGGGCAGTTCCACCGGTAGCAGCGACTCGGGCAGCGGCCGCGCGCGGCCGTCGGCGTCGTAAACGATGGGAAACGGCTCACCCCAATAGCGTTGGCGGGCGAACAGCCAATCCCGGAGTTTGTATTCGATGCGGCCGCGGCCGCGGCCGTCGGACTCGAGCCGGGCGATGATCGTGGCCTTCGCCTCGGCGACGGGGAGCCCGTCGAGGTAACCGGAATTCACCAGGGGGCCATCACCGGTGAACGCCTCCTTCGACAGATCACCACCGGAGATCACCTCAATGATCGGCAGACCGAACGCAGAAGCGAACTCGTAGTCGCGCTGGTCGTGTCCGGGGACCGCCATGATCGCCCCGGTGCCATAGCCGGCCAGGACATAGTCGGCGATGAAGACCGGAATCTGGCGTCCGTCAGCGGGATTGGTGGCGTAGCTGCCGAGGAACACGCCGGTCTTTGTCTTGTTCTCCTGACGTTCCAAATCGGACTTGGCGGCAATCGAGCGCCGGTAGGTCGCCACGGCATCAGCCGGTGTGGCCGCGCCGGATGTCCACCGCGGATCGACCGATTCGGGCCAGTGGGCGGCGGTGAGCCGGTCGACGAGGTCGTGCTCGGGCGCGAGCACCAGGTAGGTCGCGCCGAAGAGTGTGTCCGGTCGGGTGGTGAAGGCCTCGACATCCGCACCACCGACGGCGAACATTACCGACGCACCCGTGGAGCGTCCGATCCAGTTCCGCTGCATGGCCTTGACCTTGTCTGGCCAGTCCAGTACGTCCAGATCCTCGAGCAGTCGGTCGGAATACGCGGTGATACGCATCATCCATTGGCGCAATCGTTTCCGGAATACCGGGAAGTTGCCCCGCTCGCTGCGACCGTCACCGGTGACCTCTTCGTTGGCCAGCACGGTGCCCAGCCCGGGACACCAATTCACCATCGAATCGGCGTGGAACACCAAGCGGTATCCGTCGATGGCATCCGCGCGCTCCCCGGGGGACAGATTCTTCCAATCCCGGCCGTCGGCGAGTTTCCTTGTACCACTGTCTAACTCGGCGATGAGCTCAGTCACAGGCCGGGCCTTGTTCAATTCGGGGTCGAACCACGCGTTGTAGATCTGCAGGAAGATCCACTGCGTCCACCTGTAGAAGTCGACGTCGGTTGTGGAGAAGCTGCGGCGCTGATCATGGCCGAGCCCCAGTCGGCCGAGCTGGCGGCGGAAGTTGACGATGTTGGCATCGGTCCGGCTCCGCGGATGGGTGCCGGTCTGCACCGCGTACTGCTCGGCCGGCAGGCCGAAGGAATCGAAGCCGAGGGCATGCAGCACGTTACGGCCGGTCATCCGGAAGTACCGCGCGTAGACGTCGGTGGCGATGTAGCCCAGCGGGTGACCGACGTGCAATCCCTCACCGGAGGGGTACGGGAACATGTCCTGAACGAACATCTTGTCCGTCGGGACCGGCGCACCATCGGTCGGCGCGAGCGATCCCACCGGGTTGGGCACGTTGAACGTCCCCCACTGCTGCCAGTTGTTCTGCCACTGCTGTTCGATCCGCCCCGCCAGGTCGGCGTTATAGCGGTGCGGCGGTACGTCGGCGTCGGCGTCACCGGTGCCCGCGGCATGGTTCGGCGTGGCAGTCGGCGAGTCGGTCACGCCCCACAGGGTATCGGGACGGCGGTTAAGACAACGGGTCGGTATCGGTTGCGTTGCAGGGCGGTCAGAGGTTGGTTCCAGGTCGGTTCCGGAGCCGTCAATCGGACTCAACGGTGCATACAGTCGGCATAGAACAGTGGGCTGATCTGCCCGAATTCGCGTGCAAAGGATAGTTTCGATGAAAAGCATCGCCCGTAACTGGCGGGTAGTGATCGGCGGCGTGGCCGCCGGGTCCGCGGCCCTGATCGGGATCGCCGGAACCAATGCGTCAGCCGAGCCGATCCTGCCTGCGCCACCCGCACCTGCCCCGGTCACCGTGACTGCGACCGTCACCGTCGCACCGCAGGCGAGCGCCGCCGCGGCCACCGCAGCACCTGCGGCGACCCCGGCCGTCGCTCCGGCGGCACCGGCCACGTCGATCCCCACCGCGCCGGCCGCCCCCGCGGTCATCCCGGCGACCTCAGGCACTCTGCGGGAGTTCTTCAAGGAGAAGGGCGTCACCCTGGAGCCGCAGAAGGCAGCCGGGTTCACCGCGCTCAACATCGTGCTGCCGGTGCCGACCGGGTGGAGCCTCATCCCCGATCCCAATGTGCCGGACGCGTTCACCGTCATCGCCGACCGCAAGGGCGGCGACGCGCTGTACACCCCCAACGCACAATTGACGGTCTACAAGCTGGTCGGCGATTTCGACCCCCGGGAAGCCATCAGCCACGGCCTGATTGACAGCCAGCTGCTGCCGGCCTGGCAGTCAACCGATGCCTCGCTGGCGGAGTTCGGCGGGTTCCCGTCCGCTGAGATCGAGGGCACCTACCGCGATACCGATTTGACGCTCAACACCACCCGCCGCCATGTGATCGCGCAGTCCGGCACCGACCATTATCTGGTGACCCTGTCGGTGACGACGGCGGCCAACCAGGTGGTTGCGGCCGCGGCGGCAACCGAGGGAATCGTGCAAGGCTTCAAGGTGAGCCTGCCCGGCGCCGCGCCGGCAGCAGCAGCACCGGTGAACCCGGCGTCGGCCGCGGTGGCGGCGGCACCCACAGCACCGCTGGCCGCCGCGGCAGCGGTCGCCCCAGCACCGGTCGCACCGGTGGCAGTCGCGCCGGTGGCAGTCGCGCCAGTGGCCGTTGCGCCGGCGGCCCCGGTGGCGGTGGCAGCGGCACCCGCACCTGTTGCCGCCGCAGCGGCGCCGGTCGCGCCCGCTGCGGCTGCAGTGGCACCCGTCGCTCCGGTGACCGCGGTCCCCGCTCCCGTCGCCGCGATCGCGGCTCAGCCCGCTCAGTAGTACGCCGCGCCCGGCTCGTATCCTGACCTGATGGTTGTCGGGGCGGTGCTGAGCCTGAGCCTGGCCGTACTCATCGGCGGATCAGGACTGTGGACGCTGACCCGCCGGACCGCCGGCGATCTCACCGGACAGGTGCTGCGGATGGTTGCGCCCACTCAGGTGGCCGCCGGAGTCATGTTGGCCGCCGGCGGCGTACTGGCACTGGCCGCGCCGTCGCGAATCGGATTGATCGCGCTGATCGTCGGTGCTCTCGGCGCAGTCGGCACCGTCATGGCCGGATCCTGGCAGGGCGCCCGCTACGCCGCGCGTCGGGAGGCCGCGTCCGGTACAGGCTGCGGATCCCGTGAAGGATGCGGCGGCTGCAGTCAGGTCTGCGAACGCTAGCGCGCCCGCGCGTTAATTCCTGCTGAGATCGATCGGATGGGTGGCCATCAGCGCCATCGGCAGCGGCTGGCGTCGCAACACCCTCGACCATAGGTCCGTGCGGGGTTCAACCAGAACATCGGATGGCAACGCGGACAACACAATCCAGTCGTTGCGCTCGATCTCGCCGTCGAGCTGTCCGATAGTCCAGCCCGCATATCCGGCGAAAACCCGAACACCTTCGACAACCGTGGCGATCATCTCCGGATCGGCGTCGAGGTCGACCATCACGATACGACCCGCGACGTGGCGCAACCCGGCGGTCTCCCCGGGGTCGGCTCCCACTCGAAGCGTGCCGAGGCACAGCGCGGAATCGCGCTTGACGGGTCCTCCGATGAACATCGTCTTGGGCTTGGCGCACAGATCCGTCCACTGCGGGAGCACGTTGTACACAGCGGTCTCGCTGGGCCGGTTGAGGACCACACCCAGGGTGCCGCCGTCGTTGTGCTCGACGACGTAGATGACGCTGCGCCGGAAGGTCGGCTCCAGAAGTTCGGTGTTGGCCAACAGCAACGTGCCCGCACGCACCCGGTTCGTCGCGGGTGCGAGGGAGTCCTCAGGCTCTTCCGGCTGCGGCACATCACCATCATGGCATGCGTTGTGGACGGCAGGCAGGAACGCTGATCGGCCAGACTTTGTACTGTGGGCCGGTGGCCGACGCACCCGGATCCGGGTCCCTGTGGCGGGCGGTGCGATCACTGCCCGACTTCTGGCGGCTGCTGGAGTTGCGGACCGCGAGCCAGTTGGGGGACGGGCTCTTTCAGGCCGGTTTGGCCGGTGGGTTGCTGTTCAACCCGGAGCGCGCCGCATCGCCGTGGGCCGTGGCCGGAGCGTTCGCGGTGCTATTCCTGCCCTACTCGCTGCTGGGACCATTCGCCGGGGCCCTGCTGGACCGTTGGGACCGCCGGGCGGTGCTGATCGGAGCCAACGCCGCCCGGCTGGTGTTGGTGCTCGGTGTCGCGGCACTGCTCGCCGCGGGCGCCAGGGACCTGTTCGTGTTGTGCGGCGCCCTGACGGTGAACGGGTTCAGCAGGTTCGTGACCTCGGGTCTGTCGGCGGCGCTGCCCGACGTGGTTCCGCGCGAACAGGTCGTGACGATGAACTCGGTGGCTACCGCCGTCGGCGCCACCGCCGCCTTCTTGGGCGCCAACCTGATGCTCGTTCCGCGCTGGCTGTTCGGAGCCGGTGACGGGGGAGCGGCAAGTGTCATCGTGCTTGTCGCACTGCCCGCGGCGATTGCCCTGACACTGTCACTGCGATTCCCCCCGCACATCCTCGGCCCCGACAGCACCGCTGTCCGGGGATCTGCGTTCTACGCGGTCGCCAGCGGCTGGTCCTATGGTCTCGGGGCCGTCCGCGCGACTCCCTCGGTGGGGGCGACACTGTCCGGTCTGGCCGCCCACCGGATGGTGTTCGGAATCAACACCCTGCTGGTACTGGTCCTGGTGCGGAATACCGGCGATGCCGCAGGGCTGGCCGGCATCGGCACAGCTGTCGTTTTCGTGGCAGCTACTGGAAGCGGCTCATTCCTGGCGTATCTCTTTGCGCCACCGGCAATTCGGAGGTGGGGGCGCTATGTCACCGCGAATACCGCCCTGCTGTGCGCGGCGGCGATCCAGCTAGCCGGTGCGAGCCTTCATCTGGCGGTGATGGTGGGTTGCGGGTTTCTTCTCGGATTAGCCGGTCAGATGGTCAAACTTTGCGCCGACTCCGCGATGCAGATCGACGTCGACGATGCGCTCCGCGGCCATGTGTTCGCGGTGCAGGATGCGGTGTTCTGGCTGTCATTCATCATCGCGATCACGGCCGCGGCCGCGGCGATCCCTTCTGACGGGCAGTCACCGGGTCTGGCAGTGGGCGGTTCGGTGGTCTATCTGGTCGGCCTGGCCGCGCACACGATCGTCGGCAGACGACACGTTGCGCCGAACTAAGCTTCGGCAATGACAGTTGTAGACGGGCTGGTTGACGACCTGGCCGCCGAAAGTGACGCCCTCGATGATCTGGTCGGCCCGCTGGCCCCGGAGCGCTGGTCGGACCCGACACCCGCGCCGGGGTGGACGATCGCGCATCAGATCGGACACCTGCTCTGGACCGATCGGCTGTCGCTGACGTCGATCGTCGACGAGGCCGGATTTCAAGGCCTGCTCGCCGAGGCTGCCACCAATCCGTCGGGCTTCGTCGATGTGGCGGCAGAGGAACTCAGCACCACACCGCCAGCCCGACTTCTCGCCGAATGGCGCAGCACTCGATCGGACCTGCACGCCGCCCTGCGCACGGTGCCCGACGGTCGCAAGCTGCTGTGGTTCGGCCCGCCGATGAGCGCAGCCTCGATGGCCA
This sequence comes from Mycobacterium sp., assembly GCF_051006775.1. Classification (GTDB taxonomy): domain Bacteria; phylum Actinomycetota; class Actinomycetes; order Mycobacteriales; family Mycobacteriaceae; genus Mycobacterium. The sequence goes on along the minus strand of NZ_JBPCSX010000148.1, from coordinate 87,962 downwards.
CCGCGCGGCTGATGGAGACCTGGGCGCACGGCCTGGACGTGGCCGACGCATTGGGGGCGCCGGCGTCTGCGACCGCGCGATTGAAGGCGATAGCCCACCTCGGGGTGCGCACCCGCGACTTCGCCTACGCGGTGCATGGCCAGACACCGCCTACTGAGCAGTTCCGAGTCGAACTCACCTCCCCGGACGGCAGCCTCTGGACCTGGGGCCCCGATGACGCCGGCCAGCGGGTCCGTGGGCCGGCCCTGGACTTCTGTTATCTGGTGACCCAGCGCCGGCCGCGGACCGTGCTCGGCCTGACGGCGCAGGGCGCCGATGCAGAGCATTGGCTGGGGATCGCGCAGGCCTTCGCCGGTCCGCCCGGCGCGGGGCGCTGAGCGCGGAGTGCGCGGGCGCGGGCCCTACACCTGAGCCGCCTCATCGGCGGCGCCGTCACCGTCGCCGTCGACCAGCTTGATATCCCAGCGGCCGTCGCCGTCCACATCGACGTAGCCGATGTTGAGCCGTCCGTCCGCGTCGACGATCAGTGCGCGATCGGCCAGGCCGTCGCGGTTGAGATCGAGTAGACGATCGGCGCGACCGTCGGCATCGACATCCGCCGGCCCGGTGTGCTCGACTCCGTCGATACCGAACCACCGCACCGGACCGCCGGGCGCTCCACCTGTCATCGCCCAGGTGCCGGAACCGTCGTCGGAGTAGCGGGCCTCGGCGACACCGTCGTTGTCGAGATCCAGTGCGGCGTGATCGGCCAACCCGTCGCCGTCGTCGTCGGTCAGTGCGTCGTCGAAGGCGCCGTCACCGTCGAAGTCCAGCCGCACACCGTCGAGCACACCGTCACCGCTGAGGTCGATATCGGGGTGGGCCGTCCACATCGATGCGGTGCCGTCCCCGGAGTCCAGGCAGTAATCCATACCCGGTTAGACGGCGTTGCCGCCCTTGGCGTTCCACGCCGATCAGACGTGAGCGTTCCACGCCGATCAGAAGCGAGCGTTCCACCAACTGAGCAGCTCGGCAGTCGCTTCCTCGGGGCTCAGCGGTCCGCGATCCAACCGCAGTTCCCTGAGGTAATTCCAGGCCTCGCCGACCTGAGGGCCGGCCGGAATACCGAGCAGTTCCATGATGGCGTTGCCATCCAGATCGGGCCGGACTCGGGCCAGGTCCTCCTTGGCCGACAGTTCGGCGACGCGGGCCTCGAGCCCGTCGTAGTTGGACTGTAACGTCGCCGCCCGCCGCTTGTTGCGAGTGGTGCAGTCAGCCCGCACCAGCTTGTGCAACCGTGGCAGCAGCGGGCCGGCGTCAGCCACATAGCGCCGCACCGCGGAGTCGGTCCATTTGCCGTCGCCGTAGCCGTGGAAACGCAGATGCAGATACACCAACTGTGAGACGTCGTCGACCATCTGCTTGGAGTACTTCAGCGCTCGCAACCGCTTACGCACCATCTTGGCTCCGACCACCTCGTGGTGATGGAAGCTCACCCCGCCGTCGGTCTCGTGGCGACGGGTGGCCGGCTTACCGATGTCATGCAGCAGCGCCGCCCAGCGCAGCACGAGATCAGCCTTGCCGGACCCCTCCAGGGCGATCGCCTGCCGAAGCACCGTCAGCGAATGCTGATAGACGTCCTTGTGCTGGTGATGTTCGTCGATCGCCATCTGCATTGCGCCGACCTCGGGCAAGACCACCTCGCCCATCCCGGTTCGCACCATCAGCTCGATACCGGCCACCGGGTCCGCGCCCAGCAACATCTTGTCGAGTTCGACGGCCACCCGCTCGACGGTGATGCGGGCCAACTGCGGTGCCATCGCCACGATGGCCTCCCGCACCCGGTCTGCCACCCCGAACTCCAGCTGCGATACGAATCGGGCCGCCCGCAACATCCGTAGCGGATCGTCGCCGAAGGACACCTCCGGCGCGGCCGGGGTATCGAGCACCCGGCGGCGCACCGCGTCGAGTCCGCCGAGCGGGTCGAGGAACTCCCCGGGACCGTCGGCGCTGATGCGCACCGCCATCGCATTGGCGGTGAAATCCCGGCGCACCAGGTCGTCGTCGAGGCTGTCGCCGAATCGGACCTCCGGGTTGCGCGACACCTGGTCATAGCTGTCGGCCCGGAATGTGGTGATCTCCAGCCGCTGGTCGCCCTTACCGACCCCGACCGTGCCGTATTCGATCCCGGTATCCCACAGCGCGTCGGCCCACGGGCGCACAAGGCGCTGGATCACCTCGGGGCGGGCGTCAGTGGTGAAGTCCAGGTCAGTGGTCAGCCGGTCAAGCACCGCGTCCCGCACGCTGCCGCCCACCAGATAGAGCTGGTGACCCGCGGATTCGAAGAGCGCACCGATCTCACGCAGCAGCGGAGCGTCGCGGTGCAGCGTCACCGCTGCCCGCACTCGCAGTTCGTCCTCCGACATGGCTTCGGGCACGTCGGTGAAGCCTAGTGCTCCCCGCCATCGGCGCGACCGGCGACCGCTCGGGGGATCACCGGCGTGGGCGTCGGCGCCAACTACTATCGCTTGGGTGTCGGAGGGCGAGCGGGCCAAGCCTCGACGGCGTCGTGGACGTCGCCGCGGCGACCGTGGCGCCGGCCCGTCAGAATCGCCGGCCGGTCGGGACAGTCCACGCGCGCCGGCCGAGTCCACCGAGGGAGCCGCCAACGGCGTCGCCGCGGGTCCCCGACGGCGGCCGGGTCCCAGGCTGCGCACCGTGCACGAGACATCGGCCGGCGGGCTGGTTATCGACGGGATCGACCGACCTCACGATGAACAGCTGGCCGCTCTGATCGGGCGGATGGACCGGCGTGGCCGGATGCTGTGGTCACTGCCCAAGGGCCATATCGAACAGGGTGAGACCCCTGAGCAGACCGCGGCCCGGGAGGTCGCCGAGGAGACCGGCATCCAGGGGGATGTCCTGGCGGCGCTGGGCAGCATCGACTACTGGTTCGTCACCGATGGCCGCCGGATCCACAAGACCGTTCATCACTACCTGATGCGGTTCTGCGGCGGAGAGTTGTCCGACGAGGATGTCGAGGTCACCGAAGTGGCCTGGGTTCCGGTCACTGAACTGCCCCATCGGCTGGCCTACGCCGATGAACGGCGGCTGGCCGAGGTCGCGCACGAACTGATCGAGCTACTGCAGTCCGACGGCCCGGCTGCGCTTCCCCCGATTCCCCGTACCGCACCCCGACGCCGACCGCAGACTCATTCGCACACCCGCAACCCTCCGCGGACGAACGGCAGCGGTCAGGGCACGTGACGGTCCTCCCGCGGGTCGCCGGCGTGCCCCGGATCGTCCTGGTTCTCACCCTGCTTGGCCTGCTGCTGCTTCCGGGTGCACTGCCCTCGGCGGCGGGTGAACCGGGCGCAACACCGTTTCTCCAGGTGCGGTTGGACAACGTGACCCCGGACATCGTCACCACCTCCAGCGAACCTGTCGTGACGGTCGCCGCGACGGTGACCAATGTCGGTGACCGTCCGGTGCGCGATATCGTCGCCCGCCTCGAGCACGGCATCCCGGTGTCGTCGTCCTCGGTGTTGCGGACCGTTCTCAGCGCAGACGCCGCGTTCGATCCGGTGGCCGAATTCGCCGGTGTCTCAGCGCAACTCGAACGCGGCCAGGCGACCGGGGTGAGGTTCTCGGTACCGATCCGGTCGCTCGGCATCGATCAGCCCGGCGTGTACCCGCTGCTGATCAACGTCAACGGAACACCGGACTACGGCTCACCGAGTCGGCTGGACGAGGCGCGGTTCCTGCTCCCGGTAACCGGGGTGCCACCGGATCCGGAATCCGCATCGGGCAACCCGCTGACCGACGTCACCGCTCCGGACACCACCAAACCCGTCCCGCTGACCATGCTGTGGCCGATCGCCGACAAACCGCGGCTGGCCCCGGGCGTTCCCGGCGGCACCACCCCGGTTCGGCTGATGAACGACGACCTCGCCGTATCGCTGGCGCCGGGCGGCCGACTCGACACCTTGCTGGGCGCTGCGGAGTTCGCCCTCAGCCCCGAGGCGATCGACCCGAGCGCGGGTGTCGATCGGACGCTATGTCTTGCCATCGATCCCGACCTGCTCGTCACGGTCAACGCCATGACGGCCGGCTATTCGGTGTCCGACTCACCCGACGGACTGGGTACCGCCGCCCACCCGGGTGGCGGCCAGGCCGCCGCGGCCACCTGGCTGGACCGGCTGCGCAACGTCGCGAAGCGGCTCTGCGTCGCGGCCACCCCGTATGCCCAGGCCGACCTGGACGCGCTGCACCGGATCGGCGACGACGGCCTGACCGCCGCGGCCACCACCAACGGTGCCGACGTCGTCGACAAGATCCTTGGCGTCACGTCCACCCGGGGGGCCACCCTGCTGGGCGATGGAACCCTGACCGAAGGCGCGCTGGCCCTGCTCGACGGTCAGGGTCCCACCGTCGCCGTCGCTCCGGCCGACTCCGCCACCGCCGCCACCGGAGCGCCGTTCACCGCCGACACCGCGGTCCGCCGGCTCTCCCCCCAGGTGGTGCTGGCGCCCTTCGACCCCGCGGTGGGGGCGGCACTGGCCGGAGTCGGCACCGATCCCAGTCGGCCCGCCTACCTCGACACCGCGATGTCGGTGCCCGTCGACCACGACTCGCCGGTGGCCCGCCGCCAAGACGCCGCTGCGGCGGTGCTGTGGCGAATGCTGCAGCCCGGGGTCGAACCCCGCGCGCAGATCCTGTTGCCGCCGCTGAAGTGGAGCCCACAACCCGACGACGCCAGGGCCATCCTCACCGTCCTCGCCAACGCGGTGCGGTCAGGCCTGGCTGTCCCCCGCCCGCTGGGGGCGCTGATCACCGACTCCGCGACCGCCGCGCCGGGGGAGGCACCGCAACTGCCCACCGATGTGCGCGGCCGCTTCGACGATGACGTCGTGGAAACGATCGATGCGGAACTGAACCGGCTTGGTCAACTGACACCGGCGTTGACCACAGATCCCCGCACCGGCGTCACCGGAGGGCAGTACACCGCCCCGCTTCGCGAGGACATGTTGCGCGCACTGAGTCAGACCGAGCCGCCCGAGGGTCGCAACGATCTGGCACGGCAGCGCCTCGGCGTCGTCGGCAGAACCATCGAGGACTTCTTCGGCGCAGTGCGCGTCGTCAGCCCCGGCGACTCGTACACCCTGGCGAGCGAGCGCAGCGCGCTACCCCTGGCGTTGCGCAACGACCTGGCGGTGCCGGTCCGGGTGCGACTACAGGTCGACGCGCCGCCGGGTATGACTGTGACCGATATCGGCGAGCAGGAGGTGCCGCCGGGTTATCTGCCGCTGCGGGTGCCCGTTGAAGTCCGCGTCAGCCAACGCGTGGCGGTCGATGTCACGCTGCGCACCCCCGACGGGGTTCAACTGGGCGAGCCGGTTCGACTTTCGGTGCATGCCAACGCCTACGGAAAGGTGCTGTTCGCCATCACACTCGGGGGCGGGGTGGTGCTGGCCCTGTTGGTTGGGCGCAGGCTCTACCACCGCTTCCGCGGCCAACCCGACCGCGCCGATATCGACCGGCCGTGGTTGCCGGCGGAATCTCCTGCGGGAGAGAACAAATGACGCAGCAGCCTGTGGAACGCACCGAACAACTGTCGGATGCGGCTGTCGTTTCGCGGTCGTGGGGGATGGCGCTGGCCACCCTGGTGAGCCGGATAACCGGCTTCATCCGGATCGTGCTGTTGGCCGCGATTCTCGGAGCAGCCCTGTCAAGTTCGTTCTCGGTGGCCAACCAGCTCCCCAACATGATCGCGGCGCTGGTGCTGGAGGCCACCTTCACGGCGATCTTCGTGCCGGTGCTGGCCCGCGCCGAGCGCGACGACAGCGATGGCGGCGCGGCTTTCGTGCGTCGGCTGGTGACACTTGCCACCTCGCTGCTGCTGGTGGCCACCGTCCTCTCGGTGGCCGGCGCGCCACTACTGGTGCGGCTGATGCTCGGCAGCGATCCGCAGGTCAACCAGCCACTGACAACCGCCTTCGCCTATCTTCTGCTGCCGCAGGTGATCTTTTACGGGTTGTCGTCGGTATTCATGGCAATCCTGAACACCCGCAATGTATTCGGGCCACCGGCGTGGGCTCCGGTGCTCAACAACGTCGTGGCAATCGCAACCCTCGGGTTGTATCTGCTTGTGCCGGGCGAACTCTCGGTGAATCCGGTTCAGATGGGCAACGCCAAGTTGCTTGTCCTTGGGCTCGGCACCACCCTCGGTGTGGCCTCTCAGATGCTGGTCCTGCTGATCTCCATCCGGCGCAGGCGGATCAGTCTGCGCCCGCTGTGGGGTATCGACGCTCGGATGAAACGCTTCGGCACCATGGCCGCCGCAATGGTGCTCTACGTGCTGATCAGTCAGGTCGGCCTGGTGATCGGTAACCAGATCGCGAGCACAGCGGCAGCATCCGGTCCGGCCATCTACGCCTACGCCTGGCTGGTGCTGCAGCTGCCGTTCGGGATGATCGGCGTGACGATTCTGACGGTGGTGATGCCCCGGTTGAGCCATAACGCCGCCGCGGGCGACACCCCCGCGGTGCTGGCCGACCTCTCGCTTGCCACCCGGCTGACGATGGTGACCCTGATCCCGGTGGTGGCCCTCATGACCGTCGGCGGGCCGGCCATCGGCAGCGCGCTCTTCGCCTACGGCAAATTCGGTGAAGTCGACGCCAACTATCTCGGCCAGGCCATCGCGCTGTCGGCGTTCACCCTCATCCCCTATGCCCTGGTGCTGTTACAGCTGCGGGTGTTCTACGCCCGCGATGAACCGTGGACACCGATCCTCATCATCATCGCGATCACCGTCGTCAAGATCGTGGGATCACTGCTGGCCCCGCATCTGACCGACGATCGGGAGTTGGTCGCGGGCTACCTGGGTGCGGCCAATGGTCTGGGGTTCGTGGCCGGCGCGGTACTGGGTCACATTCTGCTGCGCCGTTCGCTGCGGCCGCCCGGTACCCGGCTGCTGGACGCCGGTGTGCGGCGGGCGATTCTGATCACCACGGCCGCGTCGGCGTTGGCTGCCGTGATCGCCGCCGGTACCGATCAGGTGCTCGGGCTGGACGCCTTCACCGAGCGGGCCGGCGGCGCGGGTTCGATGGTGCGGCTGCTGATCCTCACCGTGGTGATGCTGCCGATCATCGCCTGCCTCACGGTGATCATGCAGGTTCCCGATGCCGTGGCCGCCTGGACCGCGGTGCGCAGCCGCCTGCCGGGAGGGCGACGCGCGCAGCCCCAGGACTCACTTGTGCCACATCGGCATACCCCTGTCACGTACGCTGATGCAGGTAGTTCGCCCTCATACGAGCAGCCGGCGCACCCCGTCGGCACCTCGATGCCGAAAGGACCGGAGCTGAGCGATCAGGACGTGCCGCCGGCCGGTCCCCCGCACGAGGCGACGACGTGGATTCCACGGCACGCGGCCGGTGACTTCCAGCCGGATCTACCCGCCTCCGGCTCCAGCGGCGGCGGCCGCCACGAAGCGCCAGGCGACAGCCGACTGGTTCCCGGTGCCAACATCGCCGACGGCCGCTACCGGCTACTGGTGCTGCACGGCGGGCCGGCAGGGCTGCAGTTCTGGCAGGCCCTCGACACCGCACTGGATCGACAGGTGGCCTTGACGTTCATCGATCCCGGCGGGCGGCTGTCGGATGATCAACTCGAGGCGATCCTGTCCGAGACGCTCAAGCTGGGCCAGATCGAACGGCCCGGCCTGGCCCGCGTCCTCGACGTCACCCGGATCGATACCGGCGGCCTGGTCGTCGCAGAGTGGATCCGCGGCGGTTCGCTCAAAGAGGTCGCCGACACCTCCCCATCCGCGCTCGGTGCCGCCAGGGCCGTCCAGTCACTGGCGGCAGCCGCCGACGAGGCGCACCGGGTCGGGGTGGCGCTGTCCATCGACCATCCCGGCCGTATCCGGGTGAGCATCGGCGGCGATGTGGCGGTGGCCTTCCCCGCCACGCTGCCGGACGCCACCCGGGAGGCGGATGTCCGCGGCGTGGGCGCCGCACTGTACGCACTGCTGGTCGACCGCTGGCCGCTGCCCGAGAGCGGCACGCCCAGTGGTCTGCGCCCCGCGACGTCAGCACCAACCGGGGAGTTGATGGAGCCGCAGGCGATCAACCCTGAGATCCCCTTCCAGATCTCGGCGGCGGCCGTGCGAGCCGTACAGCCCGGCGGCGGAATCAGCACCGCCCCTAACCTTTTGCATCTGCTGCAGCAGGCGACCGCCGCAGCCGATCACACCGATCTGGTCGAACCCGTACGGACGCCGATCCCCGCACCCGCGCGACCAATCCGCGACGACCCCGACGCGCAGGCGCGGCGAAAGCGAACCCTGCTGATCGGGATCAGTGCAGGCGCAGCGGTGCTGCTGATCGCGCTGATCGTGATGGCATCATTTTTGGGCCGCATCTTCGGCGATGTCGGCGGAGGGATCAAGGGCGACCAGCTGGGTCTGAACACAACGACCTCGCAAAGTAGCCCGCCGTCGGGGTCCGTGGTGAAACCCACTGGCGCAGTTGTGTTCTCCCCCGGGGGTGACGCGGACAACCCGAGCATGGCAGGGCTGGCGATCGACGCGGATCCGAACACCACATGGCCGACCGACACCTACACCGATCCGATGCCGTTCCCGAACTTCAAGAACGGGGTGGGCCTGATGCTGCAGCTTTCCGAGCCCACAGTCGTGGGCAGCGTCACCCTGACGGTACCGAGCACCGGCACCAAGGTACAGATCCGATCGGCCACCAGCGCCAACCCGTCCAGCTTGGACGACACCACTGCGCTGACCCAGCCGACCGCACTGAAGCCGGGCTCCAACACCATCGCGGTGCCGAGTGCGTCGCCAACCTCGCACCTGCTGGTGTGGATCTCGACCATGGGACAGACAGACGGCAAGAACAAGACCGCACTGTCGGATATCACTGTGCGCGCCGCATCCTGACAACCCACAGCACTGCACCTGGGTGAAGTGCCGCACCGGCTCTCGGTGATTAGCGTCCCGATTCGTGCGCAACCTCATCGATGGCGGCGGTTCCGGACGCAGTGACGCCGAATTGCTGTCCGCGCATACCGCCGGGGATCGCTACGCCTTCGCGGAATTGTTCGGACGGCATCATGCCCAGCTCTACCGGCTGGCACGCGGATCGACCTCGACCGCCGAGGATGCCGACGACGCGCTGCAGGAGGCAATGCTCTCGGCCCACCGGGGGGCCGCGTCATTCCGCAATGACGCCGCCGTCAGTAGCTGGCTGCATCGCATTGTTGTCAATGCCTGCCGTGATCGTCTGCGCCGCAACGCCTCTCGGCCGACAGATCCGCTCCCCGACGAGGGCTGCCCGGTGTCTGACCGGACCGCCGGCATTGAGACGAGCCTGATGGTCCGTGAGGCGCTACTGCGGCTGCCGGTCGGGCAGCGGGCGGCGGTGCTGGCGGTCGACGTGCACGGCTATTCGGTTGCCGATGCTGCGGCGCTGCTCGACGTCGCCGAAGGAACCATCAAGAGCCGCTGCGCGCGGGCCCGGGCACGGCTGGCGATTCTGCTCAGTCACCTGTCCCCTGCCACCGGCTGAGGGCAGACTGGCCGGGTGCACCCACACCACAGCGTGACGGCGCGAGCAGCCACGCGTCCGGCCCATGCCGCCCGGCCCGGACTGCCCGCCGCACGGCTGGCCGCCATCCTCATCGGCCTGGCCGCGCTCACGGCGGCTGGGTGGATGGGTGGCGTCGCGCTGCTGAAGTCCACCGGACCGGCGACCTCCGAACCGGTGAGCGCCGGCCAGATCACCGTGACCCCGGCCTCAGCTGCCGCGCGCCCGTGATTCCGGCCGGGAACAGCCCGGTCTACCCTGGTGTTCTGGTCAGTGTGCCGGTCTGCCGGCAGACAGAAAGCCCTTGGGAGAAAGGCCGGGATGAGTAACCAACCCGCCGTCCACGACGTCATCATCATCGGATCCGGCCCGGCCGGATACACCGCGGCCGTCTATACGGCCCGCGCCCAGCTCAAGCCCCTCGTTTTCGAGGGCACTGCCTTCGGTGGTGCGTTGATGACCACAACCGAAGTGGAGAACTTCCCCGGCTTCCGGAATGGCATCACCGGGCCGGAGCTGATGGACGAGATGCGCGAGCAGGCCCTGCGGTTCGGCGCCGACCTGCAGATGGAGGATGTCGAGTCGGTGTCGCTGGCCGGTCCGGTCAAGGAAGTGGTCACCGCCGACGGCGAGACGCACCGCGCGCGGGCGGTGATCCTGGCCATGGGCGCAGCGGCGCGATACCTCGGCGTACCCGGCGAGCAGGAACTGCTCGGCCGCGGCGTGAGCTCCTGTGCCACCTGCGATGGATTCTTCTTCAAGGAGCAGGACATCGCGGTGATCGGCGGCGGTGATTCGGCGATGGAGGAGGCGACGTTCCTCACCCGCTTCGCCCGCAGCGTCACCCTCGTGCATCGCCGCGACGAATTCCGTGCCTCCAGGATCATGCTCGAACGCGCCCGCGAAAACGAGAAGATCACTTTCCTGACCAATACCGCCACCATCGCTGTTGAAGGCGAGACCGCCGTCACCGGCCTGCGGGTCCGCAACGTCACGACCGGTGCGGAGTCGACCCTGCCGGTGACCGGCGTATTCGTGGCGATCGGACACGACCCCCGATCGGAGTTGGTCCGCGGCGCCGTGGATCTCGACGACGAGGGGTACGTCGTAGTGCGCGGACGGACCACGGCGACATCGCTGCCCGGTGTGTTCGCGGCCGGAGACCTCGTCGACCACACCTACCGCCAAGCCATCACCGCTGCCGGCAGTGGCTGTGCAGCGGCCATCGACGCGGAACGCTGGCTGACCCACCCGCACGACGCCGAAACCCCCGCAATGATCGGAGCGCAACAATGAGTGCCACGGTGACCGTTTCTGACGCAACCTTCCCCGATGCCGTCCTGACCAGCACCACACCGGTACTGGTCGACTTCTGGGCCGCCTGGTGCGGGCCGTGCCGCATGGTCGCCCCGGTGCTCGAGGAGATCGCCGCGGAGAAGGCCGGGACACTGACCGTCGCCAAAATCGACGTCGACGCGAACCCCGGCACCGCTCGCGACTACCAGGTCTCGTCTATCCCGACGATGATCCTGTTCCAGGGCGGCCAGCCGGTGACGCGCATCGTCGGCGCCACGAGTAAGGCGCCGTTGCTGAAGGAGCTCTCCGACGTCGTGTAGCGCGATGAATTCGTGACCGGCGGGCGCCCCGAGACGTTTCCGGATCGACTGCTTCTTCTGCGACAATGCTTGTCATGTCGACTCCAGGCCCCGGCGCGGGCGATACTCTGCGCCGCGGGGACAGGAATCCGGCCGTTGTCGAGATACGTGAAGCGCTGGCCGCGCTCGGGTTGCTGGAAAACGACGACCAGGATCTGACCACCGGCCGGCACGTGGCGCTCAACGTGTTCGACGACGAACTCGATCATGCGGTCCGTGCCTTCCAACAGGGCCGGGGTCTGCTCGTCGACGGGATCGTCGGGGAAGCCACCTATCGGGCCCTCAAAGAGGCCTCGTACCGGTTGGGCGCGCGGATCCTGGCGCATCAGTTCGGAGCGCCGATGTATGGCGACGACGTCGCAACTCTGCAGTCTCGGCTGCAGGACCTCGGCTTCTACACCGCTCTGGTGGACGGCTACTTCGGGCTGCAGACGCACAACGCCCTGATGTCCTATCAGCGCGAGTACGGGATGGCCCCGGATGGTATCTGCGGTCCGGAAACGTTGCGCTCGTTGTACTTTCTGGGTTCGCGGGTCACCGGTGGCTCGCTGCACGCGATCCGCGAGGAGGAGCGGGTGCGCCGCTCCGGTCCCCGGCTCTCCGGCAAGCGGATCATCATCGACCCGGGCCGCGGGGGCGACGACAACGGCATGATCGTGCAGGGCCCGCACGGGCCGATGAGCGAAGCCGACATTCTGTGGGACCTGGCCAGCCGGCTTGAGGGACGGATGACGGCGATCGGTATGGAGACATTCCTGTCGCGACCGGTGAGTCGAAGTCCGGCCGATGCCGAGCGGGCCGCCACAGCGAATACCGTCGGCGCCGATCTCATGATCAGCCTGCGATTCGAGCGCCATGTCAGCCCGCTCGCAAATGGGTTGTCCTGCTTCTACTTTGGTAGTTCGCACGGATCGGTGTCTACGCTGGGTCATAACCTGGCCGACTTCATTCAGCGAGAAGTCGTGGCGCGCACCGGATTACTGGACTGCCGGACACACGGCCGTACCTGGGATCTGTTGCGGCTTACCCGCATGCCCTCTGTTCAGGTGGATGTCGGCTACATCACCAACCCCGGCGACCGCAGCATGCTGGTCACCCAGGAGTGCCGTGACGCCATCGCCGAGGGCATTCTCGCGGCGGTCAAGCGGTTGTATCTGCTGGGCAAAAACGACCGCCCCACAGGGACTTTCACCTTCGCCGAGCTGCTCGCTCACGAGCAGTCGGTCGACCAGGGCCGGTCGGCCGTCTAACCGCTGATCTCGGCGCCGCTGACCTGCAGCTGAGAGCTCTCCAGTAGCCGTTCCAGCGCGGCTTCCACCTCGGCCTTCCAACCCAGGCCCTTGTCGAGCTCGAGCCGTAACCGTGGGAAATAGCGATGCGGGGCCACGACGGTAAAGCCCGCTTGGATCAGGAAATCCGCGTCGATCATGCAGCGCTCGAATGAGCAGTCATCCAGCGCGGCCACCGCGTGCTTCAACTCCGGATCCTCGTCTGCGCCAAGCAGTTCCGCAGCCGAGGCGGTACGGCCGAATGCTTCCAGGGCCCGCACCCCGCGCCGGCGAAGCTCGCTGACGACCGATGCGATGAGAAGATTCTCCAACCCCTCGGATTGGCCGGCCTCGACCCCCATCGAGGTCAGCAGGACCGCGTCCGCACTCACCGGACCGGTGGGAAACCGCAGGGCGCGGGGCACCACCCGCGGCGGCGCATACAGGACGTATCCGAGGCACGGCTCGTCATCGTCGACGGCGGGTCGGTCCTCATCGGCGACAGGGGCGGCCACCTGTCCGCACGACCCCCACTCCAACATGACCATCGAGAGCCAGGCCTCTTTCTCGAACTCCGGATCAGGGAGGTAGTTGTCCTCACCCAGGGTCTGCGGGTCGACCTCCCAGAAGACACACCGGCGCGCGTGCTTCGGCAGCTGCTCGAATCCCTCGAGCCGCAGCGGCCTGATGTGGACGGACACTACTTTCCCCGGCTTTCCTGGGGCGCGGACGCGCGCAACCGTTCCCTCAGGATAGGAGAGCGGACGCCGCGCCGCGCGGTGTCGGCCAGACCCCGGACGGAGACCGCCGCGTCGCCGGAATCATGTTGTGCCGCTTGGGTTTTCGAGCAGATACCCGGCACGGCCACAAAAGGGCGGCCGTATTTTGTCACAGTGACGTAACTGTCCGGTGTCCGGGTGGCGGCTATTTTGCAACCGAGGGGTCCATGAGACCCACGATCCGATGCAGATCCTCCACCGACCCGAATTCCACGACGATCTTGCCCTTGCGCTTGCCCAGACTGACCGACACGCGAGTGTCATAGGTACCGGAAAGCCGTTCTGCCACGTCCTGGAGACCCGGCATCTGAATCGGTTTGCGGCGGGGATTCGCGGGCTTCTTACCCCCGCCATGGTTGGCCAGGGTGACGGCCTCTTCGGTGGCACGTACCGACAGTCCCTCGGCGACGACGCGGGCCGCCAACGCCTCCTGCTCGTCCGGCCCAGCCTCCAGGGCCAGCAAGGCTCGGGCGTGACCGGCGGACAGCACGCCGGCCGCGACCCGTCGCTGGACAGCGATAGGCAATTTCAGCAGCCGGATCATGTTGGAAATCACCGGACGGGACCGGCCGATCCGGGTGGCCAACTCCTCGTGAGTAACCTCGAATTCCTCGAGTAACTGCTGGTAGGCCGCCGCCTCTTCCAGCGGGTTCAACTGGGCGCGGTGGATGTTCTCCAGCAGTGCGTCACGCAGCAGGTCATTGTCGCTGGTCTCACGCACAATAGCCGGGATGGCCGTCAGGCCGGCCCGCTGGGCGGCCCGCCAGCGCCGCTCCCCCATGATGAGCTGGTACCGGCCCTCGCCAGCTCCGCCCACCTCGCGGACCACGATCGGCTGCATCAGGCCGAACTCGCGGATGGAATGCACCAGCTCGGCCAGCGCATCCTCGTCGAAGACCTGCCGGGGCTGGCGCGGGTTCGGCTCGATGGCTGTGGGCTCGATCTCCCGGTAGACCGCTCCCATTTCCGTCTCGGCCGGCCGCGGCGATCCCGATGGGGTGCCGGGGCCGCCGATGACGACATCCGCGGCGGCCTGTCCCAATCGGGGACCACCGTCGGACGGTCCGGTGGGGATCAGGGATGCGAGGCCGCGGCCGAGGCCGCCCTTGCGCTTGGATGTCTGGCTCATTACTAGGCCTCCGCCGATTCCGGGTTGCGGTGCGCCAGCTCGCGGCTGGCGTCGAGATAGCTCATGGCGCCCCGTGAGCCTGGGTCATAGTCGATGATCGTCATGCTGTAACCGGGCGCCTCGGACACCTTAACGCTGCGCGGGATCACCGTGCGCAATACCTTGTCCCCAAAGAATCGGCGCACCTCCGACGCAACCTGATCCGCCAGCTTGGTGCGCCCGTCATGCATGGTGAGCACCACGGTGCTGACGGACAGCTTGGGGTTCAGGTGCGCCCGGACCATGTCGATATTCTTCATCAGCTGTGAGACACCTTCCAGCGCGTAGTACTCACACTGGATCGGGATCAGCACTTCAGGGGCTGCGACCAGCGCGTTTATGGTCAGCAGGCCCAACGAGGGCGGGCAGTCGATGAACACGTAGTCGAAGTCGGTCTGGTCCAGGTCTGCCAGGGCATTACGTAGCCGGTTCTCCCGCGCCACCATGCTGACCAACTCGATCTCGGCGCCGGCCAGATCTATGGTGGCGGGAACGCAGAACAGTTTGTCGCTGTGTGGGCTCTTCTGGATGGCCTCTCGTAGTGGCAACTCCCCCAGTAGCACCTCGTAGGAGGACGGTGTCCCCGAACGGCGGTCGGCGATACCGAGGGCGGTGCTGGCGTTGCCCTGCGGATCGAGATCGATCACCAAGGTCTTCAAACCCTGCACCGCCAGCGCCGCCGCCATGTTGACGGCCGTGGTGGTCTTGCCGACGCCGCCCTTCTGATTGGCGACGGTGAAGATGCGCCGGCGGGCCGGTCGGGGAAGCTGCCCGGCGGCCGTGTGCAATACCTTCATGGCACGCTCGGCGGCCGCCCCGATAGGCGTGTCGGTGTCTTCGCCGGGCACCCATGTTTCACGTGAAACATCTCCGCCCTCCATGGGTGGGACAGTCATGGCTCTCTCCTCTCCGGCATACGCCGTGCCCGGGAGGCCGACCGCCGTTCCGCCTTTGCCGCCTCCACCACTGTGGTCGGCGGACTCAGGTAGTCCATTCCGCAGCGCACGACCCGAATGTCTGTCGCGCCCATCTTCGACATCGTCGCCCTGTGCTCGGCGACCTCTTCGTCGGCGCGGTCCCCCTTCAGGGCAAGCATCCGCCCACCGGGTCGTAGCAGCGGCAGACTCCACCGGGTCAGCTTGTCCAAACCGGCGACCGCGCGCGAGACAACAACGTCGGCTCCGGCCAATGCCTTCCGAACCGCTGTGTCCTCTGCCCGGCCACGGACGACCTGGACGGCGATACCGAGCTCGCGAACCACCTCATCGAGAAACTCAGACCGGCGCAACATCGGTTCCACCAAGGTGACCTGGAGGTCCGGGCGGGCGATCGCCACCGGGATCCCGGGCAGGCCCGCTCCGCTACCGATATCCACAACGCGCGCGCCCGGGCCTATCAATTCGACGACAGCCGCGCTGTTGAAGATATGCCTGTCCCAGAGCCGGTCGGCCTCGCGAGGGCCAATCAGCCCACGTGTGACTCCGGGGCCCGCCAGCAACTCTTCATAGCGGCAGGCTCGCTCCAAGCCCTCCCCGAAGATCTCGGCCGCTGCCGTCGGCGGTGCCTGTTTCACGTGAAACATCCCCTCCGCCATCAACCCGAGCATGGAACTACATCTATGTAACTTCAGTCCTTGAGGACCACAACGCGGCGCGAGGGCTCCACGCCCTCGCTCTCACTGTGCACCCCCGGCACCACGGACACCGCATCATGCACAATTTTGCGCTCGAAAGGCGTCATGGGCGCCAACTCCTCGCGTTCGCCGGTCTCGGCTACCCGGCGGGCAACCTTGTCGCCCAGCGCACTGAGTTCATCGCGGCGCCGGCGGCGCCAGCCGGCGACGTCCAGCATCAACCGGCTCCGCTCCCCGGTCTTCTGGTGCACAGCCAGGCGGGTCAGTTCCTGCAGCGCGTCGAGCACCTCGCCGCGGCGTCCAACCAGCTTTGACAGGTCTTCCCCGCCGTCGATGCTGACCACTGCGCGGTCGCCCTCGACGTCCAGGTCGATATCGCCGTCAAAGTCCAGCAGGTCCAGCAGTTCCTCCAGGTAGTCGCCGGCGAACTCGCCCTCGGCGACCAACCGCTCCTCTTGGCTGACCGCCTTGCTGACGGGCGCCTCTGTCAGTTCCTCCGATGCGCTCTCGGTCATGTCACTCTCTCCCTCTCCGTCCGGATCCACGTCCGGTCAACGTTTGCGTTTTTTGGGCCGCGCGCCTGGGCGCGGGGCGCGGTTTTCAGCACCGGGGGCCGGTTGGCTCTCCTCGGGCGCCGCGGTGCCAGTCTTCGCGTCGCCGTCGGCATCGAGTGCGGGCTGCGGGCCTTTGCGGGCCTTGGTGGGCTTGGCTCCCGGCGCAGGCGCATTCGCGGATCGCCGCGCGAGCGCGTCGTCCTTCTTGGCCTCTTCTTCTTTCTCGATCTTGCCGAAGACGAGGTGCTGCTGGCCGAAGGTCCAGATGTTGTTGGACACCCAGTAGATGATGATTGCGATCGGCAGGAACGGGCCACCGACGACGACGCCCAGCGGAAACACATACAGCGCAAGCTTGTTCATCATCGCCGTCTGCGGATTGGCCGCAGCTTCCGCGCTTTGGCGGGCGATCGAGGCGCGGCTGTTGAAGTAGGTCGCGACACCAGCGAGGAGCATCAGCGGGATCGACACCGCGGCCACCGCCGGACGGCTGAAGACGGTGAAGGCCTCCAGGCCGACGGTCTGGGTGATCGATGCGCCGATCGGTGCCCCGAACAGATGGGCGTCGAGGAAGTGGCCGACGTCCGATGCGCTGAACACGTAGTTGCCCAGCGAGCGGTTCTGCTCGACGGACAGACCGAGCCGACCGAAGCCGCTCTGGGTCCGGTTGAACGATGCCAGCACGTGGTACAGACCGAGGAACACCGGGATCTGCGCCAGCATCGGCAAGCAACCGAGGATCGGGTTGAACCCGTGCTCGCGTTGGAGCTTCTGCATCTCCAGCGCCATCCGCTGGCGGTCCTTGCCGTACTTCTTCTGCAGCGCCTTGATCTGTGGCTGCAGCTCCTGCATCTGACGGGTGGTGCGGATCTGCCGAACGAACGGTTTGTACAGCAGCGCGCGCAGACTGAAGACCAGGAACATGACCGAGAGCGCCCAGGCGAAGAAGTTGCTCGGCCCCAGGAACAGGGCAAACAGCTTGTACCAGAGCCACATGATGCCCGAGACCGGGTAGTAGATGTAGTCGAGGCTGAACCAGTTAAACATCGGCGCTCCTGAGCTGCTGTCTCGAGCCGTCGCCGGCGTCCACCCGTTCCGGAATCGGGTCCCATCCTCCGCTACACCACGGTCCGCAGCGGAGGAGCCGGCGTATCGCCAGCCAACCCCCGCGGACGACCCCGTACTCGCTCACCGCATCCACGGCGTACTGACTGCAGGTCGGCATGAACCGACACGACGCGGGCCGTAGCGGCGAGATCATGTGGCGGTAGATCCCGATCCCCGAGATCACCAGCCGTGCCGCCCCACCTCGGGCGGCCGTCACCGGCGCCGCTCCATCAACTGCTGAGCCCGGTCAAGTGCCGCCCCCAGTTCCTGCCGCAACCGCGCTGACGTGGCTGTCCGGCTGCCGGGTAGCGCGCGGATGACGATGCGGTCGGTGGGCTCGAGATTGCTAATCATGCTGCCGACCAGATGCCGCAAGCGCCGGGAGACCCGATGCCGCTGCACTGAACCGCCCACGGATTTGCTGACGACGAAGCCGATCGCAGGTCCACGGGGATTTCCTTCACCGCGATGGGCATGGACAACAAGATCCGGTTGCGCCGCTCGCACACCGCGTTTGACCGTGGTGCCGAAGTCTGCAGACCGTGTCATCCGGTGTCGAGCCGGGAGCACGTTGGGCGACCGGTTGGTCAGGCAGTCAGCGAGCGACGGCCCTTGCGCCGACGACCCGAGACGATTGCCCGGCCGGCGCGAGTGCGCATCCGCAGACGAAACCCATGCACCCTGGCCCGCCGACGGTTGTTCGGCTGGAAGGTCCGCTTGCCCTTGGCCACGGCTATGTCTCCTCGTCATTCGCAGGCCGCGCTCCGGGGACGTTTCCTCGGACAACGTGGTCGCTATCGATCAGCTTGGCACTAACCGGCGCGGCCCCGGAGGACCCGGTCGCAGCCGTATCACCACATTCGGGCGACGAGTCGAGGGTACTGACCGCACTTGCGCAGGTCAAACCGCCCTATCCGGGTCAGCCGTCCGAGCGGGCGCGGGCGGCATTGTTCACCGGTTGGCACCCGGCTGGAAACCTGTTAGCTTCTGGCAGGGCAACGACTCCGGACCCTCCTGTCCGATTCGCAGCCAACAGACATTTACTGCCGATACGCTGCGAATAAGGAATACCCCTACCTGTACACAACTGTGGATAACTATGTGGACAGTTTCGGGACACCGTCTTTTTTCAACGCCAAGATTTGAACTGGGGGACCTGTTGTTGGGGGACGACCCAGGTTCTGATTTCGCCACCGTTTGGGGTTCGGTGGTCGCCGAACTCAACGGCGACCACGACGGGGCGGCCGGCGGCCCCACCGACAATCCGCTCACCCCCCAGCAGCGGGCTTGGCTCAAACTGGTCCGACCGTTGACCATCGCCGAGGGATTCGCCCTGCTGTCGGTGCCAAGTTCATTCGTACAGAACGAAATCGAGCGCCACCTCCGAACACCGATAGTCGACGCCCTCAGCCGACGGTTGGGTCAACGCGTCGAGCTCGGCGTACGTATCGAACCGTCCGGCGACGATGCCCCGGGTGCCGCCGAGGCCGGTGGGGTTGAGTCTGATCTGGACGAGGTCGACGAAGACAGTGAAGCGCTGGCCAGCGCGCACGAGACCTGGCCGAGCTACTTCATCGAAAAGCCGCGGGACAATGGCTCCGGTGAGAAAGCCGAGACCAGCCTCAACCGCAGGTACACCTTTGACACATTCATCATCGGCGCATCGAACCGCTTCGCCCATGCTGCTGCTCTGGCGATCGCCGAGGCACCCGCACGTGCGTACAATCCGCTGTTCATCTGGGGTGAGTCCGGTCTGGGCAAAACGCACCTCCTGCACGCCGCCGGTAACTACGCCCAGCGGCTTTTTCCCGGAATGCGGGTCAAGTACGTCTCGACCGAGGAATTCACCAACGACTTCATCAACTCGCTGCGCGATGACCGCCGGGTGGCGTTCAAGCGCAGCTACCGGGACATCGACGTGCTTTTAGTCGATGACATCCAGTTCATCGAGGGTAAGGAGGGCATCCAGGAGGAGTTCTTCCACACCTTCAACACCCTCCACAACGCCAACAAGCAGATCGTGATCTCCTCCGATCGCCCGCCCAAGAAACTGGCCACCCTCGAGGACCGGCTCCGAACCCGGTTCGAGTGGGGTCTGATCACCGACGTCCAGCCGCCGGAATTGGAAACCCGGATCGCTATTCTGCGCAAGAAAGCGCAGATGGAACGCTTGGACGTACCCGACGATGTCCTGGAGCTCATCGCCAGCAGCATCGAACGCAACATCCGCGAACTAGAGGGCGCACTCATTCGGGTAACCGCGTTTGCATCACTCAACAGGGCGCCGATCGATACGGCTCTCGCCGAGATAGTGCTGCGGGACCTGATTGCCGACGCCGGCACTGCACAGATCAGCTCGGCGATGATCATGGCCGCCACCGCCGAGTACTTCGAGACCACCGTCGAGGAACTGCGTGGACCGGGTAAAACCCGTGCGTTGGCTCAATCTCGCCAGATCGCGATGTATCTCTGCCGCGAACTCACCGACCTGTCACTTCCGAAGATCGGCCAGGCGTTCGGCCGCGACCACACGACTGTCATGTACGCCCAGAAGAAGATCCTCAATGAAATGGCTTACCGCCGCGAGGTCTTCGATCACGTGAAGGAACTCACCACGCGGATCCGTCAGCGGTCCAAGCGCTGAGATTTGCCGGTACTCAACGCCAATCGACGCCGCAAACTGCAGACGTCACCAAAAAACTTTGGCCGCACCCGTATCAGTGTTCACACCATCAGGTTGTGTAGACCTTGTTAGGAACTACAGAGCAGACGCGCCGTTCGAACCGAACAACTGCGGAGGCCCGAATTCCTTCCACAGCCAGTCCTAGACGCGTCCACAGCTGTCCACAATCCATCCACAACCCGCTACCCCACCTGATCAGGTTCGATACCCGGTAATCCACAGCTTGCACAGCACCTATTACTATTGCTGTCAGTTACTTAAAGGTTTTCTTCTAGAAGAAGGGCCCTGGGGAAAACTCGCACCGGCCGCCCTCCGGGGCCGCTTTCGTCCGGGTTGTCAGCCCTGGCATTTAACGTTCAAGATGGGCACCGACGCTTTACGGTTGGTCATCGGACCGCACGGTAACGGCGGCGTTGCCGGGTGATGAAGGGACACGATTGAACGTGGCGACCACAACGGTGGGCTCCGATTTGAGATTTCGCCTGGTCCGTGAGGATTTCGCCGATGCGGTTGCCTGGGTGGCCCGGAGTCTTCCCAGCCGGCCGGCCGTCCCCGTCCTGGCCGGCGTGTTGATCACCGGATCCGACGAAGGTCTGAAAATCGCCGGATTCGACTACGACGTGTCCAGTGAAGTGCTCATTCCCGCCGAAATCGCTTCTCCGGGAACAGTTTTGTTCTCCGGGCGTCTTTTGTCGGATATCACCCGGGCCTTGCCGGCCAAGCCCGTCGACGTCAGCGTCGACGGAAATCGTGTTCTTCTGAGTTGTGGGAGTGCAAAATTTTCCCTCCCCGCCATGCCGGTCGAGGACTACCCGGCTCTTCCGACGCTCCCGGCGGAGACCGGCGTGGTTGCTGCCGACCTGTTCACCGAGGCCGTGGGACAGGTTGCGGTCGCCGCCGGTCGAGATGACACCCTGCCGATGCTGACCGGAATCCGGGTCGAGATTTCCGGTGACAAGGTGGTCCTCTCAGCAACCGACCGGTTCCGCCTGGCCGTACGGGAACTCACATGGTCCACCAACTCCCCGGGTGTCGATGCCGCGGTTCTGGTCCCGGCGAAAACCCTCGCCGAAGCCGCCAAGGCTGTGACTTCTGGTTCCGATGTCCACCTCGCGCTGGGCGCCGGCGCGTCGGTTGGCGAGGAACGTCTCCTCGGAATTCGCAGTGCCGGAAAGCGCAGCACCACGCGCCTGCTGGACACCGAGTTCCCGAAATTTCGTCAGCTGCTACCCACTGAGCACACTGCGCTGGCGACCGTCGGGGTGGCCGAGCTCACCGACGCCATCAAACGAGTGGCCCTGGTCGCCGACCGCGGTGCCCAAGTCCGGATGGAGTTCGCCGCCGATGTGCTGCACCTGGCGGCCGGTGGTGCTGACGGCGTGGGTCTGGCCGAAGAGGATCTCGCGGTCGACTTCGTCGGAGAACCGTTGACCATTGCTTTCAACCCGACTTACCTGACCGATGGTCTCGGCTCATTGCACAGTGATCGGGTGACCTTCGGATTCACCACGGCCAGTAAGCCGGCGGTGCTGCGGCCCGCTGGTGACAGCGCTCCGGACGACTCATCAGTGGGCCCGTTCCCAGCCGGGGACACCGATTACGTGTACCTGCTGATGCCGGTCCGCCTGCCCGGCTGACCTTGAGGGTTCCACTATCCGGATAGGGCCCACCCGCGACCATGTATGTCCGACACCTTGCTCTGCACGACTTCCGGTCCTGGTCTGCCCTGGATCTCGAGCTCTCCCCGGGCCGCACGGTATTCGTCGGACCCAACGGGTTCGGAAAAACGAACATCGTGGAGGCTCTGTGGTACTGCGCGACCCTCGGTTCCCACCGGGTGGGAACCGACGCCCCATTGGTCAGGGCCGGCGCCGAACGGGCCGTCGTCTCGGCGATTGTGGTCAACGAGGGCCGCGAACTCGCTGTCGATATCGAGATCGCGGCTGGGCGAGCGAACAAAGCGCGGCTGAATCGCTCACCGGTACGCAGTACACGCGAGGTCCTGGGGGCGGTGCGCGCGGTGTTGTTCGCGCCCGAGGATCTGGCACTGGTCCGCGGCGACCCCGCCGAGCGACGGCGCTATCTCGACGAGTTGGCGACCCTGCGACGGCCGACAATTGCCGGTGTACGCGCTGACTACGACAAGGTTCTCAAACAGCGCACGGCTCTGCTGAAGTCGGCCTCGGCTGCCCGATTCCGGGGGGATCACGGGGTTCTCGAAACCCTCGATGTGTGGGACGGCCACCTTGCTGCCCATGGCGCGCAGTTGATGGCCGCCCGACTCGAACTGATCAATCAGCTCGGCCCGGAAGTGGAGAAGGCCTACCAGCTACTCGCGCCCGCATCGCGGCCCGCTGCGATCAGCTATCGGCCAAGTATCGACCCAGCAGGATCCGATACCGCCGATGTGGAGTATCTCGAGGCCGCGCTGCTGGCGGGCCTGGCCGCCCGGCGCAATGCTGAACTCGAGCGGGGGGTGTGCCTGGTCGGTCCGCACCGCGATGATCTGGAACTGCGGCTCGGGGACCAACCGGCGAAAGGGTTCGCCAGCCATGGCGAGTCATGGTCGATGGCACTTGCGCTGAGGCTGGCCGCCTACGAGTTGTTGCGCGCTGAGGGCAGCGAGCCGATTCTCATCCTCGACGACGTGTTCGCCGAACTCGACGACTCCCGGCGCCGCGCGCTGGCCGGGGTCGCCGCATCGGCGGAACAGGTCCTGGTCACCGCGGCTGTCGGCGACGACATTCCGGCCGACTGGGAGGCCACCCGGATCGCGATCCACATGCGCGAGGATGAGTCCGGACGGGGATCGGAGGTGAGCGCATGACCGAACCCGATGACCTGCCGCCCGACCACCTCAAAGATGTGCCCGGAATGGATCTCGTGCGCCGCGCACTCGAGGAGGCCCGAGCTGCAGCCCGCGGCCAGGGTAAAGATGTCGGCCACGGTCGCCGTTCCCCGAGGAAGCAGCGCACCGGCAACCCGCGGGACAACCGTCGGCGCTGGTCGGGGCCCGGTCCCGATAGCCGTGACCCCCAACCGGTCGGGCGGGTTTCGCGCGAGTTGGCCAAGACCCAGGGCTGGTCCGGGCGCGTTGCCGAGGGCACCGTCTTCGCTGAATGGGCGAGCGTGGTCGGGGAGCAGATCGCCGAACACGCCACGCCGACCTCGCTGCGTGAGGGTGTCTTGCACGTGGCCGCCGAGTCCACGGCCTGGGCGACCCAACTTCGTATGGTTCAGGCGCAACTCTTAGCCAAGATCGCCGCGGCGGTGGGCGATGGTGTGGTGACCGCACTCAAAATCACCGGCCCGGTGGCGCCGTCGTGGCGGAAGGGACCGCTGCATGTCCGGGGGAGAGGTCCGCGCGACACCTACGGATAGGCCGGACCCGCCGAATGCTTACCACATTGGCCTAGCCTCAGCGCCACCAGGACGCCAAAACCGGGCGTGTCAAGCGTCCGGACGAGAGTCGATCCGAGATATTCCGCGCACGGTCCAAATAGGTGTCCAAAAATGCCGCCGCAGAGTCAGTCCTGTCCCCCCTTCCCGGTAGACTGTGGTCAAACGTTCGAGCGGCCCCCAGCTGCTCGACTGCTAATTCCGAGGAGATCTGTTCGATCGTGGCTGCCCCGAAGAAGAAACAAGACGATGACTACGGTGCGGGCTCCATCAAGATCCTCGAGGGGCTTGAGGCTGTTCGCAAACGGCCCGGCATGTACATCGGGTCGACGGGCAGGCGCGGGCTGCACCATCTGGTGTGGGAGGTTGTCGACAACGCCGTCGACGAGGCGATGGCTGGATTCGCCGATCAGGTCGACGTCCGACTTCTCGACGACGGCGGAGTGGAAGTCAGCGATAACGGTCGCGGTATCCCGGTGGCGATGCACGAGTCCGGCGTCCCGACCATCGATGTGGTCATGACCGTGCTGCACGCCGGCGGCAAGTTCGAGGAAGGTGCCTACCAGGTCTCCGGTGGTCTGCATGGCGTGGGTGTCTCGGTGGTCAACGCGCTGTCCACCCGGCTTGAGGCTGATATCTGCCGCGACGGCTACCAGTGGTTTCAGACCTACGACAATTCCATTCCCGGCAGTATCAAACAGGGCGAGGCCACCAAGAAGAGCGGCAGCACGATCCGATTCTGGGCGGACCCGAATATCTTCGAGACCACCGATTACGACTTCGACACCGTTGAGCAACGCCTTCGCGAGATGGCATTCCTCAACAAGGGCCTCACCATCAATCTCACCGATGAACGGGTGACCGCCGAGGAAGTGGTCGACGAAGTCGTCAGCGACACCGCCGAAGCACCCAGGTCCGCCGACGAGATCGCGGCCGAGAAGTCGACGCCGGCCAAGAAGGTCATGCACCGCACCTTCCACTACCCCGGCGGTCTGGTCGACTTCGTCAAGCACATCAACCGCACCAAGCAACCGATCACCAGCAGCATTGTTGGCTTCTCCGGCAAGGGTGAGGGCCACGAGGTCGAGGTCGCGATGCAGTGGAACTCGGGTTATTCCGAGTCGGTCCACACCTTCGCCAACACCATCAACACCCATGAGGGCGGCACGCACGAGGAAGGCTTCCGTGCGGCACTGACCACCGTCGTCAACAAATACGCCAAGGACAAGAAGATCCTGAAAGAGAAGGACCCGAACCTCACCGGTGACGATATCCGTGAGGGTCTGGCCGCTGTTGTATCGGTGAAGGTGGCGCAGCCGCAGTTCGAGGGCCAGACGAAAACCAAGCTGGGCAACACCGAGGTCAAGTCCTTCGTTCAGAAGATCTGCAACGAGCAGTTGACGCACTGGTTTGAAGCCAACCCGTCGGATGCCAAAACCATTCTGAATAAAGCGGTTTCATCGGCTCAGGCCCGGATGGCCGCCCGTAAGGCGCGTGAGCTGGTGCGCCGCAAGAGCGCGACCGATATCGGCGGGCTGCCGGGCAAGCTGGCCGACTGCCGCTCCACCGATCCCAAGCAGTGCGAACTGTATGTGGTGGAGGGTGACTCAGCCGGCGGCTCGGCGAAGAGCGGCCGCGACTCGATGTTCCAGGCGATACTTCCGCTGCGCGGCAAGATCATCAACGTCGAGAAGGCCCGGATCGACCGGGTTCTGAAGAACACCGAAGTCCAGTCGATCATCACCGCACTGGGCACCGGGATTCACGACGAGTTCGATCTCACCAAGCTCCGGTATCACAAGATCGTTCTGATGGCAGACGCCGATATCGACGGCCAGCACATCTCGACGCTGTTGTTGACGCTGCTGTTCCGGTTCATGAAGCCGCTGATCGAAAGCGGCCACGTCTATCTGGCGCAACCGCCGCTGTACAAGCTCAAGTGGCAGCGAGTCGAACACGAGTTCGCCTAGTCCGATCGGGAGCGCGACGCCTTGCTCGAGCACGGCGCGGCCAATGGCAAGAAGATCAACAAGGACGACGGCATCCAGCGCTACAAGGGTCTCGGCGAGATGGACGCCAAGGAACTGTGGGAGACCACCATGGATCCGTCCGTCCGTGTGCTGCGCCAGATCACCTTGGACGACGCCGCCGCCGCCGATGAACTGTTCTCCGTGCTCATGGGCGACGACGTCGAAGCCCGCCGCAGCTTCATTACCCGCAATGCCAAAGACGTTCGCTTCCTTGACGTTTAACGACGATTTTTAGCCGATTAGGGACTGAATCAGATGACTGACACCACCCTGCCGCCCGACGGGACCACTGGCGACCGGATCGAACCTGTCGACATCCAGCAGGAGATGCAGAACAGCTACATCGACTACGCGATGAGCGTCATCGTCGGGCGCGCGTTGCCCGAAGTGCGAGACGGCCTCAAGCCGGTGCACCGCCGGGTGCTCTACGCCATGTACGACTCCGGGTTCCGGCCCGACCGCAGCCACGCCAAGTCGGCGCGCTCGGTCGCCGAGACGATGGGCAACTATCACCCGCACGGCGACTCCTCGATTTACGACACCCTGGTCCGGATGGCCCAGCCGTGGTCGCTGCGCTACCCGTTGGTCGACGGGCAGGGCAACTTCGGCTCGCCGGGTAACGACCCGCCGGCCGCCATGAGGTACACCGAGGCCCGGCTCACTCCGCTGGCCATGGATATGCTCCGTGAAATCGACGAGGAGACAGTCGATTTCGTTCCCAACTACGACGGCCGGGTGCAGGAGCCGACGGTTCTGCCGAGCCGCTTTCCCAACCTGCTTGCCAACGGCTCCGGTGGTATCGCCGTCGGCATGGCCACCAACATCCCGCCGCACAATCTCCGCGAACTCGCCGACGCCGTCTACTGGTGCCTGGAGAACCACGAGGCCGATGAGGAAACCACACTCGCGGCGATGATCGAACGGATCAAGGGGCCGGACTTCCCGACCTCCGGTTTGATCGTCGGCACCTCCGGTGTCATCGACGCCTACACAACCGGCCGAGGCTCGGTCCGGATGCGCGGTGTGGTGGAGATCGAAGAGGACTCCCGCGGGCGAACCGGCATCGTCATCACCGAGTTGCCCTACCAGGTCAACCACGACAACTTCATCACCTCGATCGCCGATCAGGTGCGCGAAGGCAAGCTTGCCGGAATCTCCAACATCGAGGACCAGTCCAGCGACCGGGTGGGCCTGCGCATCGTCGTGGAGATCAAACGCGATGCCGTCGCCAAGGTGGTGCTGAACAACCTCTACAAGCACACCCAGCTGCAGACCAGCTTCGGCTGCAACATGCTTTCGATCGTTGACGGTGTGCCGCGCACCCTGCGGCTGGACCAGATGATCCGCTACTACGTGGCGCACCAGCTCGACGTGATCGTGCGGCGGACCACCTACCGGCTGCGCAAGGCCAACGAACGGGCCCACATCCTGCGCGGTCTGGTCAAGGCACTTGACGCCCTCGACGCGGTGATCGCGTTGATCCGCGCGTCGGAGACCGTCGACGTCGCCAGGACCGGCCTGATCGAACTACTCGATATCGACGATATCCAGGCCCAGGCCATCCTCGACATGCAGCTGCGCCGGCTGGCTGCCCTGGAGCGGCAGAAGATCGTCGACCAACTGGCCGAGATCGAGACCGAGATCGCCGACCTCGAGGACATTCTGGCCAAGCCGGAGCGCCAGCGCGGCATCGTGCGCGACGAGCTCGCTGAGATCGTCGAGAAGCACGGTGACGATCGGCGCACCCGCATAGTCGGCGCCGAGGGCGAGGTGTCGGACGAAGACCTCATCGCCCGTGAAGAGGTGGTCGTGACGATCACCGAGACCGGCTACGCCAAGCGGACCAAGACCGACCTGTACCGCAGCCAGAAGCGCGGCGGCAAGGGCGTGCAGGGCGCCGCGCTCAAGCAGGACGACATCGTGCGGCACTTCTTTGTCTGCTCCACCCACGATTGGATCCTGTTCTTCACCACGCAGGGCCGGGTCTACCGGGCGAAGGCCTATGAGCTGCCGGAGTCGCTGCGGGCGGCCCGCGGGCAGCACGTGGCCAACCTGCTGGCATTCCAGCCCGACGAGCGCATCGCGCAGGTCATCCAGATCAAGACCTACGAGGATGCCCCGTATCTGGTGCTTGCCACCCGCAACGGCCTGGTGAAGAAGTCCAAGCTGACCGACTTCGACTCCAACCGCTCGGGCGGCATCGTGGCGGTCAATCTGCGCGACGGCGACGAGCTGGTGGGTGCGGTGCTGTGCTCCGCCGAGGAGGACCTGCTGCTGGTGAGCGCGAAGGGCCAGTCGATCAGGTTCTCCGCCACCGATGAGGCGCTGCGCCCGATGGGCCGGGCAACGTCCGGTGTGCAGGGCATGCGATTCAACGCCGACGATGAGCTGTTGTCGTTGAACGTGGTCCGTGAGGGAACCTATCTGCTGGTCGCCACCGCCGGCGGCTTCTCCAAGCGCACCGCGATCGAGGAGTACAGCCCGCAGGGCCGCGGCGGTAAAGGCATCCTGACCATCCAGTACGACGCCCGCCGTGGCAGTCTGGTGGGCGCGCTGGTGGTCGATGACGACAGCGAGCTGTACGCCATCACCTCCGGCGGAGGAGTGATTCGTACTGCGGCACGGCAGGTCCGCAAGGCGGGGCGCCAAACCAAGGGCGTTCGCTTGATGAACCTGGGCGAGGGCGACACACTGATAGCCATTGCCCGCAATGCTGAGGAGCAGGGCTCCGAAGAGCAGGGCGAGGACGAGGCCGGAGAGGACGCCGACGCGACGTAAGGCCGCGCGGCACAGGTGAGGAGAAGTGGTGGGTTCACCCAACGAGCCAGGCTCTCGCCCGGTGGACGGCGACGCAACGACTGAGCCGCCGCCGTGGCAGAACGCCACCCGTCGCGGCGAGTCCACGCCTTCCCGGCAGGCGCCCCAGGCCGGCCCGCCGCCCCAGGGCGCCAGTATGCGCGCCAGCCGGTACGTCACCGGGGTGGCGGCTCCGGATCTGTCCGCAATGGGTGGGATCCCGCAGCGACCGGACCCCGAGCAGGTGCGAGCCGAGTCGCGGGCCGAACGCACCGAAGTCAACTCGATGGAGGCCTACCCCAGCGAGTTGCCGAACCTCTCCGGCGGGGTGGCCAAACCTCCGGCCCCGCGTATGCCGGCCGCGGAACCGGCCCCCGCGTCGCGGCCCACGGTATCGCTGGCGAATCGGTTCCAGCTTGCCGGCAGCCGCGCCGCCGGTAACGGGTTACGAGCGACCATGCAGATTCGCTATATCGACCCGTGGAGCGCGCTGAAAGTATCGGCACTGCTGAACGTGGCGCTCTTCTTCGTGTGGATGATCGCCGTGGCGTTTCTCTACCTGGTGCTCGGGGCGATGGGCGTGTGGAGCATGCTCAACAGCAACGTCGGTGATCTTCTCACCAGCGGCAGCGGCGGCGGAAGCGACTTGGTCTCGGCCGGCTCGATCTTCGGCGGCGCCGCCTTGATCGGCCTGGTCAATATCGTGCTGCTGACGGCGATGGCCACCGTCGGCGCCTACATCTACAACCTCAGCACCGATATCGTCGGTGGTGTCGAGGTGACCCTCGCCGATTTGGACTGACTTCTCGCCGGCGCCTGCGGCCCTCGGCGGTTTGGGCACGTGGGTGCCGGTGCGGTAACCTTCGCGTGCGATTACGGGCCTATAGCTCAGGTGGTTAGAGCGCTTCGCTGATAACGAAGAGGTCGGAGGTTCGAGTCCTCCTAGGCCCACGATGACCTGGTCAACGCGAAATACGGTCGTGACGCTGGCGGTGCTGGTGCTGGTCGCGGTGACGCTGCGTACTCGCCGGCACGGTGAGGTGTGGCACAGCCTCGGCTGATCAGGTCGACGAGGGGCCTTAGCTCAGTTGGTAGAGCGCTGCCTTTGCAAGGCAGATGTCAGGAGTTCGAATCTCCTAGGCTCCACAGAACTTTCAGGGCCGTCACGCGTGCGACGGTCTCGCTGGCGCACCCTGATAGGGGCACCGCAGAGTGCGAGTGGCACACTGATCCGGTGACCACGAGCCCCATCCCGACCGCGACAGCGACCATGCACACCAACCGCGGTGACATCAAGATCGCCCTGTTCGGCAACCACGCCCCCAAGACCGTCGCCAACTTCGTCGGCCTGGCACAGGGCACCAAGGATTACTCCGAGCAGAACGCCACCGGAGGCAGCTCCGGACCGTTTTACGACGGCTCGATCTTTCACCGCGTCATCGATGGCTTCATGATCCAGGGTGGTGACCCGACCGGCACCGGGCGCGGCGGCCCGGGCTACCGGTTCGCCGACGAGTTCCACGGCGAGTTGCAGTTCGATCGGCCCTACCTGCTTGCGATGGCCAACGCCGGACCGGGCACCAACGGTTCGCAGTTCTTCATCACCGTCGGTCCCACCCCGCACCTGAACCGCAAGCACACCATCTTCGGCGAGGTTCTCGACGAGGAGTCGCAGAAGGTGGTCGATGTGATCGCCGGTACCGCAACCGATCGTGGAGACCGTCCGTCCGAGGACGTTGTGATCGAGTCGATCACCATCTCCTGAGAGTGTCACCCGGCGCCGGTTGATTAGCCGGCCCAGCCGGCTCCTGCTGTTTAGCCGGCCCAGCCGGCGGCGGTGAGGTCGTCGAGCACGTTCAGCGGGTCGGTTCCCAGATCCCAGCGGGTGAGCACTATCAGGTTGTCGCCGCTGTCGATCTCCAGCAACCGCACCTTGCGCCCGATCCGGCGGAATTCGGTGATACGGATCGAATCGATGTCGGCGCGGGCCAGCGTCCGGGTGCGCAACCAGCCGCGGTAGACCAAACCCTCTCCGGTCAGCGCCAGCCGTGGGCGGGCCCGCCAGGAACCGGCGGCGAACACCAGGAGGCCGACGGCGGCGATGCCGCCGAGCAGGCGCCCAGGCGCGTCGTCGGCCACGACTGCGGCGCCTACCGCCATCAGGATTCCGGCTGCACCGGTGGCCAGAACGGCAGCAACCCGGGGAGCCCAGGCACGGCTATCCAAGGTTATCCACAGACGTTATCCACAGTGGGGATGAATCACACGGTTGTTATTGCTGTCATCGCCAGCGCATCGTGAGCAGCAGACCCGTGATCATGAAGCCGAAAGCAATGGCGTAATTCCACGGACCCAGGTCGCTCATCCACTGCAGCGCATCCGGGGTGTCGTAACCGGACGCGGCAAGCTGGAACACCAGCAACCACACCAGACCGATCAGCATCAATCCGATGAAGAACGCGACGAACCACACACTGGACGGGCCGGCTTTAACCTTCACCGGCGTGCGGCTGACCGATTTGACGGTGAAGTCGTTCTTCTTGCGAACCTTGGACTTGGGCATGGCTACCTCCCCCGACGGAGTCGGTGCGACGATGGTGCCGATAGGACTATGAGACTTACGAGACTAACTCAGCGACCGTGCGACGAAACAACCGCGGACACCCCCGGCCGGTCCCGGTGGCGTTTCGCCGTGCCGGCGGTCTGCCTGCTGGCGGGCCTGCTACTGGCCACCACCCACCTGGTGTCGGCCGGACGGGAGCTCCGCGGCAGCGACTCCCCCCGCCTGGTCGACCTGGTGCGCGGCACACAGGCCACGGTGGATCGCCTGTCCGCCCAGCGGGATGCTCTCGTCGCGCAGATCGACTCGACCCACGGCGCCTCGGCGGGCACCGCCCTGGCGGCTATCGGGACCAGGTCGGCGGCGCTGGCCGAGGAGGCCGGGCTCGACCCGATGCGCGGACCCGGGCTCGTGGTCACCCTCACCGACGCCCAGCGCGACGCGGACGGGCTCTTCCCCCGCGACGCCGCCCCTGACGACCTGGTGGTTCATCAGCAGGACATCGACGCGGTCCTCAACGCACTGTGGAGCAGCGGCGCCGAGGCGATCCAGATGCAAGACCAGCGGATCGTCGCCACCTCCGCGCCACGGTGCGTCGGCAACACGCTGCTGCTCAACGGTCGCACCTACATCCCGCCGTACACCATCACCGCAATCGGGGACACCGCTGCCATGCGGGCAGCGTTGGGCGAGGCCCGCCTGATCCGGCTCTACAAGCAGTACGTGATCCGGTTCGGCCTGGGCTACACCGAGCAACCGCTGACCGACGCCACGGTGGTCGGTTCGTCCGGCCCGATGCGGATGCGCTACGCCCAGCCGTCCGGCCCGGTCGGCTACTGAACCGGGCCCAGGTCACCCCCGGTAGCCTGTCAGGGGTGCAGGTCTTGGTCGTCGACAACTACGACAGCTTCGTGTTCAACCTGGTCCAGTATCTGGGTCAGCTGGGTGTGGACGCGCAGGTCTGGCGTAACGACGACGCCCGACTGACCGGCGATTCCGCTATCGCAGCGGCGGCCGCCGAATTCGACGGAGTCCTGCTGAGCCCCGGACCCGGCACTCCGGAGCGAGCTGGGGCCTCGATCGGACTGGTCGGTGCATGCGCGGCTGCCGGGACCCCGCTTCTCGGCGTGTGCCTGGGCCACCAAGCGATCGGAGTTGCGTTCGGGGGCACCGTCGACCGTGCCCCAGAACTGCTGCACGGAAAGACCAGCCAGGTTTTTCACACCAATAGCGGTGTGCTGCAAGGACTTCCGAATCCTTTCACAGCCACCCGCTACCACTCCCTGACGATCCTTCCGGAGACGGTCCCGGCTGAGCTGGAGGTCACCGCGCACACCGAGGGAGGGGTGATCATGGCCGTCCGGCACGTCGAACTGCCCATCCACGGTGTTCAGTTCCACCCCGAATCCATTCTCACCGAGGGCGGCCACCGGATGCTGGCCAACTGGCTGGGCTACTGCGGTGGCGCCCCGGATGAGGTATTAGTCCGTCGGCTCGAGCAGGAGGTCGCCGACACGGTGCGCCATGCACTCGGTGGTCCGGCGGCAGCGGCTACGACGCAAACGCGAGCGTGATCGAACTGGCGAAGCCCGCTCCGGCGCCGGCCGCCGGGATCTGGGCCACCACCGCGTTGGCCCGCTGACCGCTGTTGGGCACGTCGGGACCTTTCACCAGAATGCCGGTCCAGCCCAACGCCCGCAGAGCGGGCTCAGCCTCGGTCCAGAACTGCCCGACCAGGTTAGGCATCACGAACTGGTTGCCCCTGGAGATTTGCAGGGTGATCGAGGAGTCGACCGGAGCCGAGGAGCCGATGGCCGGATCAAGACCGATGACCAGCCCGGCTGGCTCGGGGCTGTCCACCGGTGCGGTGAGAACGGTCTGGAATCCGACGGTGTTGAGGTTCTTGGTCGCAAGGTCGACGGTCTGCCCGGTGACGTCGGGAACCTCGCGGGCGGCGGGACCACTGCCGACCAGGATGGTGATCTCATTGGTGATCGCCGAGGTCTGATTGGCCGGCGGGACGGTGCCGAGAACCTTCCCCTTCTGCTCCGGCGTGGAGGGCCCATCGGCCTGCTTGAACTTGCCGAACCCTGCCTCGGTCAGCTTTTTGACCGCGTCCGCGTAGCTCAGTGTCGCGACGTCGGGCACCTCACGCTGCTCGGGTCCGGTGGACACGTTTACGGTGACCTCATCACCGGCGGCGATGGTGGAGGTGGCCCCGGGTTCGGTGTTGATGACCTGGTCCGGCGGCACGGTGTTGTCGGGCTTCTGCTGAGTGCGCGTCTTGAAGCCCTTGTTCTGCAGGGTCGCGATCGCGTCGGCGGACAGTTGACCGCGTAGGTCGGGGACCTGGACCGCGCGTGGATTGCCTCCGGCCATATTGATCGCCAGGGTGATCACCACGGTCAGGATGGACAGGACCGCCGCGGCGATCAGCCACCGGCCGAGCGGGCCGCCGCGTCCGGAGCGGGCGTAGCCGTAGGCGCCGGCGAACATCCGGCCCGGGTCGGTCCGCGGCCCGGACCTCGAGGCCATCATCATCGAGCGATCTGCGGAGGTAAGCACCTTGGGTGCGTCGGGCTTTTCACCACTGTGCACCCGAACCAAGTCGGCGCGCATTTCGGCTGCACTCTGGTAACGGTTGTCGGGGTTCTTGGCCAGAGCCTTGAGCACTACCGCATCGAGTTCCGGGGAGATTCCGGCCCGCTTCATCGACGGCGGGAACGGATCCTCCCGCACGTGCTGGTATGCCACCGCCACCGGGGAGTCGCCTACGAAAGGCGGTTCACCGGTGAGGATCTCGTAGAGAACGCACCCCAGGGAATACACGTCGGAGCGGGCGTCGACCCGTTCGCCGCGGGCCTGCTCCGGGGAGAGATACTGCGCCGTGCCGATCACCGCCGCGGTCTGGGTGACGCTGTTGCCGCTGTCGGCGATGGCGCGGGCGATACCGAAGTCCATCACCTTCACCGCACCGGCGTGGGAGATCATGATGTTGGCCGGCTTCACATCGCGGTGGATGATCCCGTGCTGGTGGCTGAAGTTCAGCGCCTGACATGCATCGGCAATCACCTCCAGCGCGCGCCGCGGCGGCATCGGCCCGTCGGTGTGGACGATGTCGCGCAGTGTCACACCGTCGACGTACTCCATCACGATGTAGGGCAGCGGCCCGGCCGGTGTCTCGGCTTCACCGGTGTCGTAGACCGCGACGATCGCCGGGTGATTGAGCGCCGCGGCGTTCTGCGCCTCGCGGCGGAATCGGAGATAGAAACTCGGATCGCGGGCCAGATCTGCGCGCAACACTTTCACCGCGACGTCACGGTGCAGACGCAGATCGCGGCCCAGGTGCACTTCCGACATACCGCCGAAGCCGAGGATCTCCCCCAGCTCGTAGCGGTCGGAGATGTGGTGCGGGGTCGTCATGGCGTCGACTCGGCTGCTGCTGTGGGGGTGGCCGCCGTGGCATCGAATCGGATCAGTCTGATCGTGACGCCCGGGTCGTATGGATCAGATGTCCATCCGGACGGGGCGACCGGTGGACCGCCCGGGGCATCCGGTGTGACGGTCTCGGTTTCGGTCTGCTGAATCGGGGTGCTGTTGCGCTTGTCGCGGTCGGCCAAAACGATCAGGATCGCGCTGATGATGGCCAGCGCGCCGAGCACTCCGGCAGCCCACAGCAGTGCGCGCTGCCCCGAGGAGAATGTCCGCCGGGCCGGCGGCGGGGCACTGCGAGTAACCGGGACCCGCGGCCGGGTGGTGTTGGCGGCGCGGGCGGCCTCCACCGCGGCGCGCTGTCCCGGTATGGCCGCGGGGCTGGCCTTGATGGTGGGTGCGGAGTTCGGTCGCGGTGGCCGGCGACCGGCCCGCACCGCGGCGACCGCATCGGCGAACTGTCCGCCATTGCGGTACCGGACGCCCGGATTCTTCACCAGCGTGATCTCGATGAGCTCCCGAACATTGGGCGGCAGATCGGCGGGCAGCGGTGCGGGCGTCTCCTTGATGTGCTTCATCGCTACCGTCAGGGCACCATCGCCGATGAACGGCCGCTTGCCCGAAACAGCTTCGTAGCCAACAACTCCCAGTGAATACACATCGCTGGCCGCGCTGGCATCCTCGCCGAGCGCCTGCTCGGGCGCGATGTATTGCGCCGTCCCCATCACCATTCCGGTCTGGGTGACGGGGGCGGCGTCGACCGCTTTGGCGATACCGAAATCCGTGAGCTTCACCTGGCCCGTCGGGGTGATCAGGATGTTGCCGGGCTTGACGTCGCGGTGTACCAGGCCGGCGGCGTGGGCAACCTGCAGCGCGCGGCCGGTCTGTTCGAGCATGTCCAGGGCATGACGCAGTGACAACCTGCCGGTGCGCCGGATCACGGCGTTCAGCGGTTCGCCGTTGACCAGTTCCATCACCAGATACGCGGTGCGGCCCTCGCCGTCCATATCGGTCTCGCCGTAGTCGTGCACCGCTGCGATACCGGGATGGTTGAGCATCGCGACAGTGCGGGCCTCGGCCCGGAACCGCTCCAGGAACTCCGGGTCGGAGGAGAACTCCTGCTTGAGCACCTTGACCGCAACGCGGCGGCCGAGCCGGCTGTCGACGGCCTCCCAGACCTGTCCCATACCGCCGGTCGCGATGAGACGCTGCAGCCGGTAGCGCCCAGACAGCATCACTCCGACGCGGGGGCTCATTGTTCGCCTCGCTTCGCGCGCCCGGGGCTGCTCACGACGCCCCCTGCAATACCGCTGCCATGGTCGCTCGGCCGATCGGGGCGGCCAGTGCGCCGCCGGTGGCGGCCAACCGGTCGCCACCGTTCTCGATCAGGACCGCGACAGCGACCTTGGGGTTCTGCGCCGGCGCGAACGCGATGTACCAGGCGTGCGGCGGAGTGTTGCGCGGATCGGTGCCGTGTTCGGCTGTGCCGGTCTTGGACGCGATCTGCACGCCGGGGATCGCCCCCGTCTGCTGGGTGAATTTTTCGGCGCCGATCATCAAATCCGTTAGCTTAGCCGCGACCTGCGCGGAAACCGCGCGACGCAACTCGGTCGGCGCGGTCGTGCTGATGTCGGAAAGGTCCGGCCCTTCCAGCCGATCGACCAGATACGGCTGCATCAGGACACCGCCATTGGCGACCGCGGCAGCCACCATCGCGTTCTGCAGCGGTGTCACTGCGACGTCTTTCTGCCCCATGCTCGACATCCCCACGGCGGCGGCATCGGACATCGTTCCCACGGTTGACTCGGCCACCTGCAACGGAATGGGCGCCGGAGCGGTGTCGAACCCGAAGGCGTCGGCCGTGGTCCGTATCGCATCACCGCCGATGCGGATGCCCAGCTGTACGAACGCGGTATTGCAGGAGCGCGCGAACGCCTCCCGCAAGGGGGCGGTGGGAGCGTCGCCGCACGGCGTACCGCCGTAGTTCTCCAGCGTCGCCGTACTGTCGGGCAGCGGTATCTGTGGCGCTGCGGTCAATGGTTCCGCATCGGTGATGCCGGCCTGTAGGGCAGCTGCGGTGGTGACGACCTTGAACGTGGACCCCGGCGGGTACCGCTCGGTGATGGCGCGGTTGGTCAATGGCGAGTTGGGGTCGTCGCGCAATTGCGCCCAGGCCGCGCCCTGTGCCTCGATGTCATGACTGGCGAGCAGGTTGGGGTCATATGACGGTGCGGAGATCATCGCCAGGATCTTCCCGGTGGCGGGGTCCAGGGCGACGACCGATCCTTTACAGGGTCCGCCGTTGCAGCCGCCCCGCATGGCATTCCAGGCGGCCTGCTGCACCCGCGGGACGATCGTGGTGCCGACGTTTCCGCCGCGGGGATCGCGGCCGGTGAAGAAATCGGCCAGCCGTCGGCCGAACAACCGCTCATCTGAGCCGTTGAGCACGGGATCCTCGGAACGCTCCAAGCCGGTACTGGAGAAGCGCAGCGAGTAGAAACCGGTCACCGGCGCGTACGCCGCCGGTTCGGGGTAGACCCGAAGGAACCGGTAGCGACCGTTTGTCGACAGCGAATACGCCAGCAGTTGGCCGCTGGCTGTGATCTGGCCGCGCTGACGGGAGTACTCGTCGAGCAGTACGCGCTGATTGCGCGGATCGGAACGCAGCGCGTCCGCCCGGAAGACCTGCGTCACCGTCGCATTGGCGAGCAGCAGCACGACCAGGGCCATGACCATCAGAGCGATCCGACGCAATGAAGTGTTCATACGCGACGCAACACTTCGGTGTGAGCGGCTGCGATCGGGGTGTGCTGATTGGTGTGAATGGGCCGCCGCGCCGCATTGCTGATCCGGATCAGGAT
Organism: Mycobacterium sp.; assembly: GCF_051006775.1. Classification (GTDB taxonomy): domain Bacteria; phylum Actinomycetota; class Actinomycetes; order Mycobacteriales; family Mycobacteriaceae; genus Mycobacterium. Next base: position 50,459 of record NZ_JBPCSX010000148.1, on the reverse strand, counting down.
GGCCAGCAGTAGGTAATTGGCCACCAGCGAGGAACCCCCGTAGGACATCCATGGGGTGGTCAGTCCGGTCAGGGGGATCAGCCCGGTGACCCCGCCGACGACGATGAACAGCTGAATGGCCAGGGTGCTGGCCAGCCCGGCAGCCAGCAGCTTGCCGAAGCTGTCGCGCACCGCGATCGCGGTGCGCAGCCCGCGGATGATCACGATGGTGTAGAGCATCAGGACCCCGGCCAGGCCGACCAGGCCGAGTTCCTCACCGACGGCCGCGGTGATGAAGTCGGTGGACGCCGCCGGAACGGTTCCCGGCTGCCCATTGCCCAGTCCAGTTCCGAACACCCCGCCGGTGGCGAAGCTGAACTTCGACTGCACCATCTGGTAGCCGGAGCCCTCAGGATCGGCGAACGGATCCAGCCAGGTCTGCACCCGACCGCGGACGTGGCCGAAAATGTGGTACGCCACCAGGCTTCCCGCACCGAAGAGTGTCAGCCCGATCACCACCCAGCTGATCCGCTCGGTGGCGACGTAAACCATCACCAGGAATGACGCGTACAGAAGTAGTGAGGTTCCGAGGTCCTTCTCGAACACCATCACCGCAACCGAAGCGATCCACGCCGCCAGCAGCGGGGCGAGGTCACGGGGCCGGGGCAGGTCCATGCCCAGGAAGTGGGTGCCCACCGAGGTGAAGAGGTTCCGCTTGGCGACCAGTACGCCCGCAAAGAAGATCAGCAGCAGAATCTTGGAGAACTCGGCCGGCTGGATGCTGAAGCCCGGCAACCTGATCCAGATCTTGGCACCGTTTGTCTCCGACAGGCTCGTCGGCAGCAGTGCCGGGATGGCCAGCAACACCAGGCCGGCAACGCCGCAGGTGTAGTCGTAGCGCGCCAGCATCCGATGATCGGTGAGGAACACCACGGTCGCTGTGAAGCCCGCGACGCCGACCATCGTCCACAGCATCTGCTGCTCGGCGCCGGGGCCATCGCCAGGTGTGCCGGGCACCAGATCGAGACGGTGGATGAGGACAAGCCCAAGACCGTTCAGCAGTGCGACCACCGGAAGCAGCAGCGGATCGGCGTAGGGCGCGAAGCGCCGGATCGCCAGATGGGCGCAGACGAACAGGGTGAGGAATACGAAGGTGTAGCTCAGCAGGTCCCAGGAGAGCCCCTGTTCCTGATTAGCCTCCACGATCAGCCACGCGATACCGGTGATCAGGGTGGCGAAACAGAGCAGACCGAGCTCGGAATTGCGCCGGGTCGGCAGCGTCTGCGTCAGGGTGATCGGAGATTGCGGGGCTGTTGTCGAAGCGGTCATGTTGCCGCCCGACAGTCGACACCGGGTTTTTGTTGCGGGGCAGGAAGACTCGCGCTTGTCGGCGGAGCCGACGTGGTCGGGCCACTCTTGGGCGCGGTGGTCGGTTTGGCGGTCGGGGCCGGCGTTGGTTTCGCCGCCTGCGGGGGTGGACAGATCGGAAGTAGTGAGCCGTGGGACAACTCGTTGAGCTGGTGGATCGCGCTGTCCAGGGTGCCGGCCGGCAGGCCCGCCGTCACCTGGGCGCGCTCTGACGGTCTGAGGTCTCCAACGGCGAACAGTTTGCAGTCCCGTTGCGAGTCGGCCTGATCCGGACTGATCTGGGACAACACGTTGCGATCGCTGAGGCAGCCCAGCAGGAACGGTTTCTGCAGCGGAACGCTGAGGAACGAGCCCTGAATGCCGCGCATGATCGCAACCGAGTCGTTGTACGCAGTGACGTAGTAATTACCCTGAATCGTCCTGTAGCCGATCCCTACGGCGCTGAGCAGGGCGATCGCGACCAGAAGTGCTGCGATGAACAAGGGACGACGCGATCTCGGGGCCGGCGGTTGCGGTTCCAGCACAAGCTTTTTCGCGGCCGGCTGGCGCGGCGCGATGGCCGAGGCCCGTCCGGCAGAGGTGTTCGGCGGCTTGACGTCATCGTCCTCGCCGGAGACCGCCCCGGCCAGAATCGGTTGCGTCTGTCCGGCGAAGTCGTGGTCGACAACGTCGGCCACCACCACGGTGACGTTGTCGGGGCCGCCGCCGCGCAGAGCGAGTTCGATCAGCCGGTCTGCGCTTTCGGTCGCGTCGCCGACCTTCAGGGCCTCAAGGATGGTCTCGTGACTGACCGGATCGGACAGACCGTCGGAGCACAGCAGGTAACGGTCGCCGATCCGCGCCTCGCGCATGATCAGCGTCGGCTCTACCTCGTGTCCGGTCAGCGCCCGCATGATCAGCGATCGCTGCGGATGGCTGTGCGCCTCCTCCGCGGTGATCCGGCCCTCGTCCACGAGGGTCTGTACGAAGGTGTCGTCCTTGGTGATCTGGGTCAGCTCCCCGTCGCGCAGTAGGTAACCGCGGGAGTCGCCGATATGGACCAGTCCGAGCCGGTCGCCGGCAAACAGGATGGCGGTGAGGGTGGTCCCCATACCCTCCAGTTCGGCGTGCAACTCCACCTGGTCGGCGATATCCGAGTTCCCCTGGTGCACAGCGGATTCCAGCTTGCTGAGCAGATCGCCGCCCGGTTCGTCATCGTCGAGATGCGCCAGCGCGGCGATTACCAGTTGGGAGGCGACTTCACCAGCGGCGTGCCCTCCCATACCGTCGGCGAGCGCAAGTAGGCGGGCTCCGGCGTAGACCGAGTCCTCGTTGTTGGCGCGCACCAGTCCGCGGTCGCTGCGGGCGGCGTAGCGAAGGGCCAGGGTCACGGGCGCAACTCGATCACGGTCTTGCCGACGTGCACCGGCGTACCGAGCGGAACCCGCACTGCGGTTGTCACCTTCGACCGATCGAGGTAGGTGCCGTTAGTGGAGCCGAGATCCTCGACGTACCAATCCGGACCACGCTGAGCCAGGCGAGCGTGCCGGGTCGAGGCGTAGTCGTCGGTGAGGACAAGGGTGGAGTCATCGGCGCGGCCGATCAGCACCGGCTGGGAGCCCAGGGTGATCCGCGTTCCGGCGAGCGCACCCTCGGTGACCACCAGATAGCGAGCCGCGGTCCGAGCCTGCCCGGCGGTGGCCCGCGGTCCGCGCAACGTCAGGCCTCGCCGCACCATCACCGAACCCGACGGTGCGTAGATATCGGTCCGCAGGATGCGCAACACCGAGAAAATGAACAGCCACAGCAGCAGCAGGAAACCGGCACGGGTCAGCTGCAGTACCAGTCCCTGCATGCGGCCCTCCGTCCTTGTGCCGTGATCTCAGCCTCGGCGACGACGGAAAAACCGGGCCGACTCCGGCAACGTCACAGAATACTTGGACGCCGCAGGATGCGAGGCCGAAGCCACCTTGGGGTGCCGACCTCAGTGAACGCGGACGATGATCTCGGAGTGGCCGACCCGGATGACGTCGCCGTCGGCGAGCTGCCACTCCTGGACCGGAGCGTTGTTAACGGTGGTGCCGTTGGTGGAGTTCAGGTCCGACAACAGCGCGACAGCACCGTCCCAGCGGATCTCCAGATGCCGGCGCGACACCCCGGTGTCGGGCAGCCGGAACTGGGCGTCCTGGCCGCGACCGATCACATTGGCACCCTCACGGAGCTGGTAGGTGCGCCCGCTGCCGTCGTCGAGCTGCAGCGTCACCGCCTGGGCGGCGGCGTACTCACCCGGGCCGGCCGGCGGGGGGTACCCGGCGTAGCCGGCCTGCTGGCCGCCACCCTGTTGTCCGCCGCCCGGTTGTCCGTAGTCGTATTCAGCGGCCGGGGGCGGCGGGTAGCCGCCCTGGTCATAGCGGCCGTACTCGGGCTGCCCGTACTCCGGGCGACCGTAACCGGGCTGTTGATAGCCCTGGTCGGGATAGGCCGGACGGGACTCGGGCCGCCCGTAGCCGGGCTCGTCGTAGCGGGGAGTCGGGCGCCCCTGGTTGTAGTCATAGTCTCCGGCCGGCGGCCCGTAGCCGGGGGGCGGTCCGTACTGCGGCTGGCCGTAACCGGGCGGGGGCGCCTGGCGGTAGCCCTGGTCGTAGCCGGGGGCGCCATAGCCGGGGGCGCCATAGCCGGGGGCCGGGGGCCGCTGCTCGTATCCGGGCGGGTAGTAACCGCCCTGATCCGGGTAGGCCGGGCGGGGCGGATAGCCCTGCTCGTAGTTGGGCGGGTAGCCCTGTTCCGGATGGTAGGGGGCACGCGGCTGCTCGGGTGCGGCCGGACGCGGCTCATCCTGCGGGTAGCGCTGCTCGTCGTAATACTCGTCGCCGGGACGCCCCTGGCCCTGGCCGTAAGGATTGTCGGTCATCGCTGGTGCTCCTGGTTCTGCGGTGTACGCATGGTTCGATTCTGCTGGTCTGGGTGCCGGGGCGGACAGGCGGGGGTCATGGCGGGCGGCCACGTCGGGGTTGACGACCGCGCGGGCCCGGTACTGGCCGGTGTGCAGGCTCTCCGACCGGTCGAGACGGACGACCACCTCACCATACGTTTGCCACCCCTGCTCCTGAAGGTATTCCTCCAGGTGTTTGGCGAAGGCCTCGGTGGTGAGATCGCGATCCGCGCTCAACTTCTGGAAGTCGGACACACTGAGGGTAATGACGTATTCGTTGGGAACCAAAGACCGTCCGCCCGCCAACGCCCGGACGCCGTCGGAGGCCTCCCGGCGCAGCAGGGCTTCCAGTTCCTGCGGGACCACCGATCCGCCGAATACTCGGGCGAACGCATCCCCCACGCCGTCCTCCAGCATGCGTTCGATGCGCTGAACCAGCCCCTTCTGGTTACTCATCGACGCGCATCCACCTCCGGTTCAGGGCGGTCGACCGCCAGTGCTCATGGTATCGGCCGGGCTGTGCAGACTGGCGGCAGGAGAACCCTGAGAATCGTATCGCCGCAGGTCAGCAGTCACTACCGTGGTTGCAGGGCGAGCCTTCGATCGTGATACGCTCCCCCGGTTGTTTCGGGCGAGTGGCGGAATGGCAGACGCGCTGGCTTCAGGTGCCAGTGTCCTTCGGGACGTGGGGGTTCAAGTCCCCCTTCGCCCACAGTTCTATGAGCTGCGAACACTGAGGTCACGAACTCGAAAGAGGTCGTGACCTCAGTGTTTTGTGGGGCGCCCGTGGGCGCGGTCATTCCGGACGCCGTTACCGCTCAAGGCGGCCTCCTGTTACTCGGTCGGCTTCAGCGTAGTGAGCCCGCGACCCTCCCCTGGAGAGGTCCCTCCAGCAAATGTTTTCGTGTGAGGGCGGTGTCGCCGGATCGCCCAGCCGGAGAGGGTGAAATGCCTGACAGTCCGCGGTTCTTGCGCGCCGATTCCGGGGTGACGGATGTTACCTGAGATATTGCTGAGAATCAGCCTCTATTCATTGTCAACAAGTTTCAAAAAGTGAATTGACGCAGTTCAAACCCGCCGAAATACTGTGCCGATGGAGGGGTCAACGGGGGATTACGGACTTAGCGACAGGGCGACAGTCGACGCCGTCCTACGCGATCTCACCGCTTTGACAGATCGCTGGGAGGCCGATCTGGCAGCGGCTGAAGCCGTCACCTACAGCGTGGATATGGGCGATATTCACGCGGTCGCGAACGCCGACGGCAAACTCATCGAGCTGACCCTGCACCCCGATGCGATGGTGATCTACAGCCACACCGAACTGGCGGAACGGCTCAACACCGCGTTCGCGGCGCTCCGGGATGAGGCGCTGTGTGACCATGAGGCCCGCTACGGCGAGGGTCTTCAATGATCCGGGGGCGGTCGTGCCACTGAATCTGTCAAACCGGGACCAAAACTCGGGTCACCTGTTTTACAACCGCCGCCTGCGGGCCGCCATCACCCGGTTCTCGGTGCGGATGAAACATGACGACCGCAAACAGCAGGCCGCGCTCGCCCTCTCCGCAGTGTTCGTCGCCCTGGTCTGTGGATGGATGGCCCTGCTGCAGGTGATGAAGCCGGCCGGCCTGGCCGGGCAGTCTCCGATAATCGGAAACCGCTCCACCGGCGCGCTGTATGCGAAAGTCGACGGACGGTTGCACCCGGCGCTCAACCTCACCTCGGCCCGGTTGGCCACCGGAAGCCCAGCTGCACCGACCTGGGTGACGGCGTCGGAGATCGACAAGTACCCCACCGGACCGTTGATCGGCATCCCGGGACTCCCGGGAGAACTTCCAGTGTCCGGTGACCCGGTCTCGGCCTGGGCGGTCTGTGACACCGCGTCTGCCTACGGCGGCAATGCGGCGCCGACGGTCACCGCGATCGCCGGACAGCTCACCGGTGCGGGTCGAGCCCAGGTGATGACGGAGAACCAGGCCGTGCTTGCCACCCATGACGACGCCACCTACCTGATCTGGAACGGCAGAAGGGCCCGGATCGACCCAGGGGACCGAGCGGTCACCTTCAACCTCGGGCTCGACACCGCGGCAGTCCACCCCGTTGCCATCTCCAATGCGCTCTTCGATGCGATGCCCGCGACTGAACCCCTGGTCGTTCCCACGGTTGCGGGGGCGGGTAGCCCGTCGCGGCTACTTCCAGGTTCGGTCGTCGGCCGTGTCCTCCAGACCCGCGACGCCGCCGGAACGGTCAACGGGTTCTATGTGCTCCTGGCCAACGGGGTTCAGAAGATCACCGCATTCGTTGCCGACCTCTTGCGCGCCGCCGACAGCCACGGCGTGACCCAGCCGCAACTGATCGCACCGGACACCCTGGTCCACATTCCCGAGATCGATGGTCTTGAGGTGGACTTCTATCCCACCGGGCGGCTGAGTTTCATCGACACCGTTGCCAACCCGGTCACCTGCGTGAGTTGGACCAAACGCGGTACCGACCGGCAGGCGGCGGTGTCGATCTTCTCCGGACGTGGCCTGCCGACACCGCAATCCCTGGATGACCGCATCGTCAGCCTGGTGCGCGACAGCCGCGGTCCGGACTCGACGGAAGCGCAGCACACCCTGATGATCCCGGGCGCGGCCAACTTCGTCGCATCGACAGGTGGCGGCCTCGTCGGTGACACCCGCGAGAGCCTCTTCTGGGTGTCGCCGCAGGGCGTCCGGTATGGGATCGAAAGAGACCGAGAGACGTTGAGCGCGTTGGCAATAGATCCCGATCGCGCCGCCCAGGCGCCATGGCCGCTCCTGCGTACCTTCGCGGCCGGGCCGGCGATCACCCGGTCCGATGCCCTGGTGTCCCGTGACTCGATAACGCCGCTGGGGTCGGGGCGAGGGATCACCAGTAACGATATGTCGCCGATGGCCGGCGGGGATGGCTGAGATGACGAAGAAAGGGTTCGTCCGGGGCGTTCGGGCACCCGTCCCGATGGTTTCGCCGCTCCGCGTTGCCGTCCCAGCACCACTTGCTCTGCCGGAGCGCGAGCCGCGCAACCTCCTGCTGATGATCGCTGCCCCGGCCCTCCTGGTGGGAATTCTGGGCACGATCCTGGTGATGTACACGTCCGGAGTGCGATCCCTGCAGTCCGGACTGTTTCCGTTGATCGGACTCGTCGGGTTCGGCTCGTTGATGTTCAGTGGCCGGCTCGGTCGCACCCGCCGGATCACCTGGGGTGAACAGGAGAAGCAGCGCAGGACCTACCTACGTCGGCTCGACGAGGACCGCGCAGAGATTCAGCGGGCTGCCCACCAACAGCGCAGCAGCCAGACCTTCGTGCACGGCGATCCGCAGCAGCTCGCTCATGTGATCGGCGGACCGCGGATGTGGGAGCGGCGGCCGGCCGATCCGGACTTCCTCGATGTGCGACTCGGCACCGGCGTTCAGTCGACCGCGGACTCCGGTGTATCACTGCAGTGGCCCGACGTCCCGGTCGGCGAAGAACTCGAGCCGGTTACCGGTCGGGCGCTGCGCGATTTCATGCTGGAACAGAGCAGGATTCGCGGCATTCCGAAAGTGCTGAGTCTGTGTTCGCAACCTGGATTCAGCTTCATCAGTGACGATGTGACGCAACTGCGGGCACTGACGCGCTCACTGCTGTGCTCGGTGGCAGTCCACCACAGTCCCGCTGATGTGAAGCTGCTGGTGGTGACCCGGCATCCAGAACAGTGGTCGTGGCTGGTGTGGCTACCGCATAACCAACACGACGACATGGTCGATGCCTGCGGGCCGCGGCGGCTGGTGTTTGCCTCACCGACCGAGCTCGAGGAGGTACTCGATGCCGAACTACACCGCAAGGGGCGCGGTCCATGGACCCCACCCGTCGGGGCCGGCCCGATCGCGGCGCTGTCGCCGACGAACGCCGCCGGTCCGCCAGGACTGGGACCGCATTGGGTAATCGTCGATGACGGCACCGGCACACCGGAGCAGTGGGAAGCCGTCACCGGCCAGAAGGGGATGGCCGGGATAACCGTGCTACGACTTGCCGCACGGACCGGAACCGGCGTCGGATTCGGCCGCGACGAGCAGAGCTTCGAACTCCGGGAGGGCCGCCTGACCCATCGCGGATCCTTCTATGCCGTCGCTGATCTGCTCCCCGAGAGCACGGCCGGTCGCTACGGGCGGACGATGGCGCGTTGGTCGCCGGCTATCGCTGCCGAACTCCCCGAGACTGACGGCGGGGGCGGGGAACTGTTGCGAGCCTTGGGTATCAGCGACCCCAGGAACCTTGATATGGACCGGTTATGGGCGGAGAGCCGAGGCCGAGGAGATGCGCGCTGGGCGATGATTCCTGTCGGTGTTCGCCCCGGTGGTGATCTCCAGCATGTCATTCTGCGGGCGAAGGACTTCGGCGGTTATGGCTTCCACTCGGTGGTCGTCGGCACTTCAGGCTCGGGAAAGTCCGAATATTTCCTGTCGTTGTGCAACGGGATCGCACTGACACATTCACCGGAGACCTTCATCGTCATCTTCGTCGATATGAAGTTTGAGTCAGCTGCCCAGGACCTCGAAGGATTGCCGCATGTGGTGGGTTCGCTGTCTAATCTCGGCAGCGATGAGCGACACCTTGCTGAGAGGATGCGCAAAGCGATAGACGGCGAGCTGGCCCGCCGCTACCGCCTTTTCAAGGACGCCGGGGCCAGGGACGCCAACGAATACGAGGAGATGCGGCTGGCCGGCCGTGACCTCGAGCCGGTACCGATCCTGCTGGTGATCATCGATGAATACCTCGAACTCTTCCATCACCATCCGGACTGGATCGATCTCGTCATACACATCGGGCAGGAGGGACGCGGCTGCAATGTCTTCTTCACCCTCGGGGGACAGCGCCTGGATCTGTCCTCGTTGAGCAAGGCCAAGAGCAACATTGCCTTCCGGGTCGCGCTACGGGCTGAGACGGCCGAGGATTCCCGAGACCTCATCGGTAGCGATGCCGCACTGCACCTGCCGTCGAAGGAGAATGGCTACGCACTTCTCAAGGTCGGTCCTCGCGAACTTGAGCAGTTCCGCTGCTTCTACGTCTCAGCACCCTTCGTCGTCCCGAAGCTCCCCAAACCGGACACCGCGGTCTCGGTCTCCTTCACCCAGCCTCGATCACTGAACTTGGAGTACCAGCCTCTCAGTGCTGAGGACAACCGTGCACTTGCGGCCGCCGACCAGCCGGACGAGCCAGACAGATACCTCTATCACCAAGACGGATTCAAGAAGATGAAGCTCCTCGACGTCATCCGTGAATCACTCGCCGCGCATCCCGCCCGACCGCCGCACCGCATCTGGCTACCGCCCCTGGAGGTCAGCGAGCCCACCGACGCACTCGTGGAACGCTTTCGCGGTAAGCCATGGTGGGCTGATTATGGCGACAATCCCGGCCTGGTCTTTCCGGTGGGCATGGAGGACTTTCCCGAGGACCACGCCCAACGGGTGCACGTCATCGATGCCGAGATGGACAATGTCATCGTCGTCGCCACCGCGCAGCGCGGGAAGTCAACGACCCTCATGTCCTTGATCACCGCGGGTGCGCTGATGTACCGGCCGGAAAGGCTGACGTTCTTTTGCGTCGGAGCGGCGCTATATCCGATCGAGGCGATACCTCATGTGGCCGGAGTCGTCAGTGTCACCGACGCCGAGGGAGTGTCGCGAACCCTGGCGACGGTTGAGGGGGTGATCCGCGCCAGGGAGGCTGCATTCAAGCAATTCCAGATAGACATCGCAGAGTTCCGGGAGCGCAGATTTGGGGCACTGCGAAGTCATGACACCGATCTGGGAGACAAGTTCGGCGACGTGTTTCTCGTCATCGACAACTTCGCAGATCTCTACGAGAAGGATGCCGGCGCCGGAGACCGGGTGATAGCTATTGCGCGACAGGGGCTTTCCTATGGGGTCCACATCATCACCAGCGCAAGCGGTTGGTTGGTAGGGCAGAAGCAGGCCTTACTGAACGTCGCCAACGCCAGAATTCAGCTGCGACTGAGCAATCCGGACGAGACTGCGATGGGCACCGGGATGGAGCACCGCCGCGCCGCTCGCAACACCGTGGACCGGCCCGGATTCGGCGTCACCAGAACCGGCCATGAACTGCTCATCGGGCTTCCCGAACTCCGTGGAAACGATGGCGAGGCCATTCCCACCCGGGAGATCGGCGCTGCCATCACCGGACTCACCGGAATGGGCAAGGTGGAGACGCTGGCGCGGCTGCCCCGGCGGATTCCATTGCGCGACATCCTCGCTGCCCACCGAAGTACGGCCGCGGACGAGTTTGATATTCCGTTCGCGCTGGGGGAGAGCGCACTACAACCCGTTGCGTTGCCGGCCGGCCAACTGCCGCATCTGCTCGTGATGGGCCGGCAGGGCTGCGGCAAGACCAGCGCGCTGGCCGCCATCGGCCAGGCGATCGCAGCCGGGCTGTCGCCCGAGCAGGCTCAGATCACAATCATCGATCCGAAGACCACACTGATTGGCCGGATCGCGGGGCCCGCTGTCCGGGCCTACGCATATACCGCTGTCGACATCGACAGCGCGCTCGCAGAACTCGCCGACATCATGGCCGGTCGCCTGCCACCACCGGGCCTGACACAGGCTGAGCTCCTCGGCCGGAGATCCTGGGAAGGTCCGCACCACTTCGTACTCATCGACGACGAGCAGGAACTTCGCGCCGGCGGCGCAATCGGGCAGCAGGCCGCCACGGCCCCGCTGTGGAACCTCATCGAACGGGGCCGGGAGATCGGTCTGCACGTGATCGCCGCCCGGCTGCCCGGAAACTGGGCTGGCGTATCGGCGATGAACCCATTCCTCCAGAAGCTCACCGGCGCCCGGACTCCGACGCTGTTTATGGATAACGATCCCGTGGCGGTGAAGGTGTTCGGCCGGACCAGCGCCGCACAGCTGCCACCTGGCCGGGGACTGCTGGTGGGCACCGACGGTGCGATAGAGGGTGTGCTGGTCGGTATGCCCGACTAGAGCCAGGTATCCGGGCCGGAGGTGGTCAGGAATGACTCGAGGTCATCACGCCACTGCGCCGGAGTGTTCTTGTCCGGCTCGATTCCGGTGTACTCACCGCGATAGAACAGCAGTGGTCGGGGTTTCACGCTGGGCACCTCGGATAGCGACTGCACGGCGCCGAACACCACGAAGTGATCACCGCCGTCATGCACCGACGCCACCGTGCAGTCGATATGAGCCAGTGAGCCGTCCAGTACCGGGGAGCCCAAACCGCTTTCATGCCAGTCGATCCCGGAGAACTTGTCAGGTTCCCTCGACCCGAACCGGGCGCACACCTCGCGCTGCGCCTCGGTCAGGATGTTCACACAGAAGTGCCCGCTGGCCTCGATCGCCTGCCATGACCTCGACATCTTGGTCGGGCAGAACAGCACCAGTGGCGGGTCCAGTGACAGTGCAGCGAAGGACTGGCAGGCAAAACCGTTGGGCTCGCCCTCATGCATGGTGGTGATGATGGTGATCCCGGTGCAGAACTGGCCGAGTACCTGACGGAACGCGCGAGGATCGATCGGTTCAGCCGACATGGCGGTCAGTCTTTGCGTGCGCCGACGGTGAAGTCGTGGCCCCACAGGCTCACCGCGGTGCTCTCCCGCGCGACCCAGTCGTCATCGTCGACCGTCAGACCCTCGCAACCGAATTCGATGTCGAATCCGCCCGGGCTCTTGATGTAGAAGGACAGCATCTTGTCGTTGACGTGCCGACCCAGGGTGGCCGACATCGGCACCTTGCGCCGTAGCGCACGGTCCAGGCCGAGTCCGACGTCGTCGCTGTTCTCGACTTCCATCATGATGTGCACGATGCCGCTTGGCGTCGGCATCGGCAGGAACGCGAGGCTGTGGTGGCGTGGGTTGCAACCGAAGAACCTCAGCCATGCCGGGGCGGCATCGGCGGGCCGTCCGACCACCTGCGGCGGGATCCGCATCGAGTCGCGCAGGTGGAACCCGAGCACGTCCCGGTATAATTGCAGTGCCTCGGCGTCGTCCTTAGTGGACAGCACGACATGGCCAAGGCCCTGTTCCCTGGTGACGAAGCGGTGGCCGTACGGACTGACAATCCGGCGGTGCTCCAGGGCGGCGCCGCAGAACACCTCCAGCCGGTTACCGGACGGGTCGGCGAAGGTGATCATCTCGTCGACGCGGCGATCGGCCAGTTCCGCGGCAGTGCCCTCCTTGTAGGCAACACCCTCCACATCGAGTGCGTCCCGGACCTGCTGCAGGGCAGCGGAATTCGCGCACTCCCAGCCGGCTCCGGCCAGCCGGTCGTGCTCGCCGGGAACGATCACCAGCCGCGCCGGGAAATCATCCATCCGCAGGTACAGCGCGCCGGGCGTCGAACCGGTGCCCTCGACCATGCCGAGCACCTTCAAACCGAAATCGCGCCACGCCGCGACATCGGTCGCCTCGATCCGCAGATACCCCAATGAACTGATCGCCGTCACTTCACTCCCAGGAAGTCGATGGTCAGCTTGTTGAACTCGTCGAACTTCTCGACCTGGGCCCAGTGACCGCACTGCCCGAAGACGTGCAGCTGGACCCGGGGAATCTGCTTAAGCGCCACCAACGCACCGTCGAGGGGGTTGACCCGGTCTTCGCGACCCCAGATGAGCAGCACCGGCTGCCGCAACTTGTAGACCTCGCGCCACATCATGCCCAGCTCGTAGTCCGGGCCGGCGAAGGACTTGCCCATCGCCCGTGCTGCCGCGAGCGACTCCGGTTCGCTGGCGATGGCGAACCGCTCGTCTATCAACTCCGGGGTGATCAACTTCTGGTCGAAGACCATGATCCGCAGGAAGCGCTCCATGTTCTCCCGCGTCGGATCGGCGTTGAACCGGGCCAGCAGCTTGACGCCCTCGGTCGGGTCGGGGGCGAACAGGTTGACGCTCAGCCCACCCGGACCCATCAGCAGAAGCTTGCCCGCGCGGTCCGGGTGGTCCAGAGCGAAGCGCACCGCAGTGCCGCCGCCGAGCGAATTGCCCACCAGGGCAGCCCGATCGATGCCGAGCTGGTCGAACAGTGCCAGTACGGCTTCGGCGCTGTAGCGGTTGTACTGCTCGTGTTCAGAGTGCTTGTCGGAGTGCCCGTAACCGGGCTGATCGATGGCGATGATGTGGAAGTGCTCAGACAGAACCGCGATATTGCGGCCGAAGTTGGACCAGCTCGACGCACCGGGGCCGCCACCGTGCAGCAGCACGACAGTGGGGCCGTTGCCGGCGCCGGCTTCGTGATAGTGCAGCCGCATATCGCGACCGCCGGATCGGACCTGCGCGAAGCGCGAGGTGGCCTCAAAGGTCACATCCTGCTGGGCCATCCCGCGATTAGACCATCGTGTCGCCGATGGGCAACCCGAATTCCTGATTGCCGTACATGACGTAGGCCCGCTCGGCGTCGTTGGCGGCGTGCACCCGTCCGGCATGCGCATCGCGCCAGAACCGTTGCAGCGACTGGTCGTTGTTGAGCGCGGTAGCCCCGGCCGCCTCGAAGAGCCGGTCGATCGAGGCGATGGCGCGCTGACTGGCGCGCACCTGATCGCGACGTGCCCGGGCACGCAGCTCCATCGGGACCTGCTCGCCGGCACAGAGTAGGGCGTACTCCTCGGCGAGGTTGCCCGACAGCTGCCGCCAGGCGGCGTCGATATCGCTGGCCGCCTCGGCGATGCGGATCTTGGCGAACGGGTCATCCCTGGCCTTCTCGCCGGCGAAGGCAGCCCGGACACGCTTGCCCTGATGCTCGACGTGGGCGTTGTAGGCGCCGTAGGCCATGCCGACGATCGGGGTGGAGATGGTGGTGGGATGCATGGTGCCCCAGGGCATCCGGTACACCGGGGCGGTGTTGTTCTTCAATCCGCCGGCAGTGCCGTCGTTCATCGCTCCGTAGGACAGGAAACGATGCTTGGGAACGAACACATCCTTGACCATCAGCGTGTTGCTGCCGGTGCCCTTGAGGCCGACAACATGCCAGTCGTCGCGAATCTGGTAGTCGCCCAGCGGCATCAGGAAGCTTCCGAAGTCGACCGGCCGGCCATCCTTGATGACGGGCCCGCCGGCGAAGGTCCACGTCGCATGGTCGCAACCGGAGGACCACAGCCAGGTCCCGTTGACCAGGTAACCGCCGTCGACCACCTGGCCGGCGCCCATCGGGGCGTAGGAGGAGGAGATCCGCACCGACGGATCGGCACCCCAGACATCCTCCTGGGCCTGCTGATCGAACTGGGCCAGGTGCCAGTTGTGCACGCCCAGAATTCCGGTGGCCCACCCGGTGGAACCGCAGGCGCTGGCGATCCGGCGCACGGCCTCGAAGAACACCGTCGGGTCACACTGCAGGCCGCCCCACTGTTCGGGCTGCAGCAGCTTGAAGAATCCGGCCTGCTCGAGGTCGGCGACCGACTCGGCGGTGAGCCGGCGCAACTCCTCGGTCTTGGGCGCCCGCTCCCGCAGTGCGGGCAGCACCTCGTCGATAGCCGCCAAAACCGTCTGCGCGTCGCGCTGTTGAATGGACGTCATTGATGCCTCCCAGAAGAGCAGTTCTGACCCTCAGACTAGAACACGTTACGATTTGTGTCGAGCAGGACGTTTGCGTAGCTGGTAGTTCACCAATTTGTCATTTCTGTAACGTGTTCTAGTTCTGGAAGGGAGTGGTTCGGCCCATGGCTTCCACCGGCGATCCGGCCACCGTCATCGTCCACCTCGACGGGCAGACCCACACGGTGTCGTGGCCGCGCGGCGAGAAACTTCTCGACGTACTCCTGGACAGGGGAATCGAGGCGCCGTTCTCCTGCCGGGAGGGCCACTGCGGGGCCTGCACCGTGACAAAGGTCAGCGGTGAGGTCGAGATGGAGGCCAACGACGTGCTTGAACCCGACGACCTCGCCGAGGGGCTGATCCTGGCGTGCCAGGCCCATCCGATTTCCGACGACGTCGAGGTGACCTACGACGATTAGTCGAGCGCCGAGCGTGAAATTATTTTCACGCTCGGGCCCCACTGTGAAGTTGCCGTCACGCCTGCGGCGGCGGTCAGCGCGGCAGTCCGAGTAACCGCTCGCCGGCCATCGTCAGCAGGATCTGCTCTGTGCCGCCGGCGATCGACAGACACCGGGTGTTCAAGAAACTCTGCACCGCGCGGTTGTCGACCAGGCCGCCGCCGGCGGAATGGTCCATCCGGAACTCCTCGAGGCTCTGCCGGTAGCGCACCCCGATCAGCTTGCGCACACTGGCTTCGGCGCTGGTGTCCTGCCCGGCGACAGCGAGCTGGGCGATGCGGTGATCCAGCAGCGAGCCGATTTGCGCGGCGAGCAACAGATCCCCGAGTTCGGCGGCCAGCGCGGAATCGATGCCCTCCTCGCGCAGAACCCTCAGCATCTCCTCCATCGGGTTGCCCAGTGATGTGCCGTGTGCCATGGCGACCCGCTCACTGGCCAGTGTGGTGCGTGCCAGCCGCCAGCCGTCGTTGATCTGGCCCACCACCATCTCGTCGGGGACGAACACCTCGTCGAAGAAAACCTCGTTGAAAAGCTCGTCGCCGGTGATTTCCCGCAGCGGCCGGATCACCATGCCGGGAGAGCGCATATCGACCAGGAAGTAGGTGATGCCCTTATGTTTGGGCGCATCCGAATCAGTGCGTGCCAGACAGACGCCCCAGTCGGCCTTATGTGCCGCAGAGGTCCACACCTTCTGACCGGTGAGTTTCCAACCCCCTTCGGCGCGAACGGCCTTGGTGCGCAGCGCGGCCAGATCCGATCCCGCTCCCGGCTCGCTGAACAACTGGCACCAGATCAGTTCGCCGCGCAGGGTGGGCGGCACGAAGCGGTCGATCTGCGCAGGCGTGCCACCCTCGAGGATCGTCGGCACCGCCCACCATCCGATGACGAGATCCGGGCGCTGGACGCCGGCGCGGCCGAGTTCCTGGTCGATGAGCAACTGCTCGGCCGGAGACGCCGCACGACCATAGGGCTTCGGCCAGTGCGGTGCCTGCAGGCCGGCGTCGGCCAGTGCCCGCTGACGCTTCTCGACTGGAAGAGCGGCCACCTCGGCGACCGCGGCGGCGATCTCGGGCTGTAGATCGGCGACGGAGTCCAGGTCGATGTGCAACTGGCGGCGCACCCCGTCGAGGGTCAACTCGGTGACCCGCCGTAGCCAGTGGTCGCGACCGCCGAGGAACTGCCCGATCGCCAGTGCGCGGCGCAGATACAGATGCGCGTCGTGCTCCCAGGTGATGCCGATCCCGCCGAGTACCTGGATGCAGTCTTTGGCGTTGGCGCGGGCCGCCTCGATACCGATCCCCGCGGCGACGGCCGCGGCGATGGACAACTGGCTGTCATCGGCGTCGGACGCTGCGGTTGCCGCGTCCGCTGCGGCGACGGCAAACTGCTGGGAGCGCAGCAGCATCTCCGCGCACATGTGCTTGACGGCCTGGAAGCTGCCGATCGGCTTGCCGAACTGCTCGCGGACCTTGGCGTACTCCGCGGCGGTGTCCAGGGCCCACCGGGCGACGCCGGCCGCCTCGGCGGCCAGCACGGTCGCGGCCAGGTCGGTGTACCGGGACCGTGACACCTCAAGTCGGGTAGCCGGCACCGAATTCAGGATGACCCGCGCAAGTGGGCGGGAGAAGTCGGTGGCCTCGTGCTGCTCGACCGTGACGCCGTCGGCGCCGGCGTCGACCATGACGACGTGGTCACCCACCGGCAGCAACAGCACACCGGAACTCTGGCCGCCGAGTACGAACTCCGCCGACCCGGACACCCGGCCGGATTCTTCGCGAAGCTCGGACTCCACGGCGAAGCCGGCGCTGGCCTGGCCGGTCGAAAGATCTTGCAGAACTGCCGGATCGGTGATGACCAGGGTGGCCAGTGCCGTTCCGGCGACCGGCCCCGGGATCAGTGCCCGGGCTGCCTCCTCGACCACCGCGCACAGGTCAGCGACCGTCCCGCCGGCGCCGCCGGACTCCTCGGCGACGGCCATGCCGAACAGGCCGAGCTCGGCCAGTCCGCGGTACAGCGGCTGCCAGGCGTCAGGAGCGCCGAGTTCGACATCGCGCACCGCGCCGGGCGCGCCGGCGCCGGCGGCCCAGCTCTGCACAAGATCGCGAGCGGCGGACTGTTCGTCTGTGATGGTGGCGGACACCGTCGGCTCCTCAGGTCGGTGAAGCGATCCCGTTGACAGCGACGGATCACTAGAACGTGTTCTAATAGTGCCAGTGAGGAAGCGTCAAGTCGACGGGCATCACCGCAGCGCAGCGGCTGCACCGGGTGCCCGGACGAGGTGCCGCGACCGAGCGTGATGCGTATCGTTTTGCCCTGCCGCTACGCCGAGAAGGAGTCGTGACAGCAATGTCGTCGCCTGGGTCGCAGCCACGCGATGTGCTGCCGGTATCGGTGCTTCCGGAGTCCGAACTCGGCTCCGAGGCTCAGCGGGAGCGCCGTAAGCGCATCCTCGACGCCACCCTGGCAATCGCGTCCAAAGGTGGCTATGAGGCGGTCCAGATGCGGGCGGTGGCCGATCGGGCCGATGTCGCCGTCGGCACCCTGTATCGCTACTTCCCGTCCAAGGTGCACCTGCTCGTCTCGGCGCTGGCCAGGGAGTTCGAGCGGATCGACGCCAAAACCGACCGCTCAACCGTCCTCACCGGCAGCCCCTACCAGCGGCTCAATTTCATGGTCGGCAAGCTCAACCGGGCGATGCAGCGCAACCCCCTGCTGACCGAGGCGATGGCCCGGGCCTATGTCTTCGCCGATGCTTCGGCGGCCGGCGAGGTGGATCACGTCGAGAAGATCATCGACAGCATGTTCGCCCGCGCGATGAGCGACGAGCCGACCGAGGATCAGTACCACATAGCCCGGGTGATCTCCGATGTGTGGCTGTCCAATCTGTTGGCCTGGCTGACCCGCCGGGCTTCGGCCAGTGATGTCAGCAAGCGCCTGGATCTGACCGTCCGGCTGCTGATCGGAGACGAGGAGAGCGCTTAAGTACTTCGGTACCGGGTACTCGGGTACCGGAGAGCGATCCGCGGTCCGGGCCGTCCTCGCGACCGGCCTGTTGTAGCCTTATTGAAAACGATTGTCGTTTTCATGGGAGGTTTGCGGTGGGCGGATCAGCTTCGCCAGTCCCGCGCGTCATCCGAGCCGGGTTGGCGGTGCTCGCGGTGGCCGGACTGACCGCGTGCGGCGGAGGTCGACAGACCGAGCCGAAAGATGCCGCCACGAACATGCCGGCGGTGGTTGCCTCCACCGACGTATGGGGCAGTGTCGCCGAATCGGTCGCCGGTAACGACGCCAATGTCGCGGCCATCATCACCAGCCGCTCAGCCGATCCCCATTCCTTCGAGGCCAGCCCCGCCGATGCTGCGGCAATCACCGATGCATCAGTGGTGGTCTACAACGGTGGCGGCTACGACACCTGGGTCGACACGGTGTTGGAGAATCACCCGTCTATCTCCACCGTCGACGCGTACACGCTCCTTGACGCGGCCGCCGTCGGGGAACCCGCTCCGGCAAACGAGCATGTCTTCTACGAACTCAACACCGCCAAGGCGGTGGCCAATCAGGTCGCCGACCGCCTAGCCGAGGCCAACCCCGCGAAATCATCCGAATACCGCACCCGCGCAGAGGATTTCGGACGCACTGCCGACGCAATTCTGCAGAAGGAACGCGCCGTGGGCGCCGATCGCCCGGGTACCGCCGTGGTGGCCACCGAGCCGGTTGCGCACTACCTGCTGCGCGCTGCCGGCCTGACGGACATGACCCCTGCCGGGTTCATCGGTTCCGTCGAGCAGGACACGGATCCGGCTCCGGTCGACGTGGCGGCGATGCTGGACCTGATCACCACGCGCCAAGTCGCGGTGCTGCTGTACAACGACCAGACCGCGACGGAGGTCACCAAGAAGATCCGCGCAGCCGCGGACAGCGCAGGCATCCCGGTGGTTCAGGTCACCGAGACGTTGCCGGCCGGCGTTGACTACCTGACCTGGCAGTCCGACACTGTTGACCGCCTGGCCGCAGCTCTGCGACAGAATCCATAATCGGTAATCGTGTCCGCTGAGGTTGTCGCACTGTCCGGTGCAAGGCTTGCATTCGGCGACCGGGTGCTCTGGGATCACCTGGACCTGGCCGTGTCGGCCGGCGAGTTCATCGCCATCCTCGGCCCGAACGGGACGGGCAAGACCTCGTTGTTCAAGGTGCTCCTCGGACAGCTACCACTGAGCGCCGGTACCGCATTGATCGACGGTCGTCCGGTACAGCAGGGCAGCGATCTGATCGGCTACGTGCCCCAGCATCGGTCCGTCGATCGCGGCCTGACCCTGCGGGGCCGCGATCTGGTCCGGCTCGGCGTCGACGGCCACCGCTGGGGTGTGGCCTCGCTGCGCTCAGCTGACCGAAAGGCCCGCCGCGAGTCAGTCGACCGGGCCCTGGCCCAGGTGCACGCCCTCGCACTCGGGCCGGTTCCGGTCGGAGTGATGTCCGGCGGAGAGCTGCAGCGGGTGCGGATCGCCCAGGCACTCGCCAGCGATCCCGTCCTGCTGCTGTGCGACGAGCCTCTGCTGAACCTGGACCCCGCCAACGCACGACTGGTCGCCGAGCTGATCGACCGCCGCCGCCGCGCCGGCACCGCGGTGATGTTCGTGACCCACGAAGTCAACCCGGTGCTGCCCTATGTCGATCGGGTGCTCTACCTGGTGGGTGGCCGCTTTCGCATCGGAACCGTCGCAGAGGTGATGACCTCGCAGACCCTCTCAGAGCTCTATCAGGCCGACATTCAAGTCGTACAGGTTGGTGACCGCTACGTCGTCGTCGGCGAGCACCTCGACCACTCCGGCCATACCCATGGGCACACCCATGAGTGACAAGCTGGGTCATCTGTTGGACAACCTGCTCGCATTTGACGTCACGGCCGATCTGCTCAGCCGCGACTTCGTTCAGCAGGCACTGATCGCCGCGGCACTGCTGGCGCTGGTGGCAGGTTTGATCGGACCCTTCATCGTCATGCGGCAGATGTCCTTCGCGGTCCACGGTTCCAGCGAACTGTCCCTGACCGGTGCGGCGTTCGCACTGCTGGTGGGCCTCAACGTGGGCCTCGGCGCTCTCGTCGGGAGTGCCTTGGCGGCAATACTTTTCGGCTTCCTCGGCCAGCGGGCACGCGAACGCGACTCAGCCATCGGGGTGGTGATGGCGTTCGGGCTCGGACTTGCGGTGCTGTTCATCCACCTCTATCCCGGCCGCGCGGGGACCAGCTTCGCCTTGCTGACCGGACAGATCGTCGGGGTCGGCTACAGCGGCTTGGCATTACTCAGCGCGGTCACGGTCCTGGTGGTGGTGGTGCTGGTGATCAGCTTCCGGCCGTTGCTGTTCGCCACCGCCGATCCCGAAGTCGCCGCGGCCCGCGGGGTGCCGGTCCGAGCACTGGGCATCGTGTTCGCCGCACTGGTCGGGGTAGTCGCCGCCCAGGGTGTGCAGATCGTCGGCGCCCTGCTCGTCATGTCGCTGCTCATCACCCCGGCTGCTGCCGCAGCACGGATCTTCACCTCGCCGGGCGCGGCCATCGCCGCGTCGGTCGTGTTCGCCGAAATCGCGGCGGTTGGTGGCCTGGTGCTCTCGCTGGCACCCGGGGTGCCGGTGTCGGTGTTCGTCACCACCATCTCGTTCGTGATCTACCTGGTGTGCTGGGCGGTGGGCCGTCGTCACCATGACCCCGCGGCGGCGTAGCGGCCTAGGCTTACCCCCATGCCGTCCGTCGACCTCAATGCCGATCTCGCCGAGGGGTACGGGGTGTGGGAACTCGGTGATGACGCCGCCATGCTCGATATCGTCACGAGCGCGAACCTGGCCTGCGGCTTCCACGCCGGAAATCCGGTAGGACTTGTCCGCACCTGCCGGGCCGCTGCGGAGCGTGGAGTGCGGATCGGTGCACAGGTGGGATACTTCGACCTGGCCGGATTCGGTCGTCGTCGGATTGACGTCGATCCCGATGAGCTCGCCGCCGACGTGATCTATCAGATCGGCGCGTTGCAGGCGCTGGCCCGTGCCGCAGGCTCCATGCTCGGCTATGTCAAACCACATGGCGCGCTGTACAACACGATTGCGAAAGACCGCGATCAGGCGTCGGCCGTCGCACATGCCGTGCATTCCGTCGACCCCGGACTGCCGGTGCTCGGACTTGCCGGTTCGGCGTTCTTCGAGGAGGCGGGAAGGTTGGGGTTGCGCACGGTTGCCGAGGCGTTCGCCGATCGTGCCTACCGCCCCGACGGCCAACTGCTGTCACGCCGGGAAGAAGGAGCGGTGCTGCACGACCCGGATGAGATCGCCGAGCGGGTGTTCACGATGGTGACCGCCGGACAGGTCACCGCCGTGGACGGGTCGGTAATCGGCATTCAGGCGGAATCGGTTTGTGTTCATGGGGATTCACCGGGTGCGGTGCAGATCGCAACAACCGTGGCCGACCGGCTGCGCGCCGGCGGGATCAGTCTGGCAGCGTTCGCCTGATGCGCCTCAAGCTCGGCCGGCCTGATATCGGCGGGTACCGAGAGCGGTTCGATGTGCCGTCGGCCTCCCCCGATTCCGCCCTGACGGTGATGTGGCTCGGAGTTTCCACTGTGCTGGTGCGGGACGGCACCACCGCACTGCTCACCGACGGCTTCTTCTCCCGGCCCGGACTGCTAGAGGTCGGGCTCGGCAGGATCAGGCCCTCGCTGCCGCGAATCGACGACGCATTGCGCCGGGCCGGGATCGACCGGGTGGTTGCCGTGCTACCGGTGCACACCCACTTCGACCATGTGATGGACAGCGCGGTGGTGGCCGAACGAACCGGCGCGGTCGTCGTTGGTGGTGAGTCGGCGGCCAATGTCGCTCGGGGACAGGGGCTTCCGGACAGCAGGATCATGGTGGCCGAGCCCGGCGACCGGATGGATTTCGGCGACTTCGGTGTCACCCTGATCGAATCGGAGCACTGCCCCCCGGATCGTTTTCCCGGCTCGATCACCGAGCCGGTGGTGCCGCCGGTCAAGACTGCCGCCTATCGATGCGGTGAAGCCTGGTCCACCCTGATCCATCACCGGCCGACCGGGCGGCGGCTGCTGATCCAGGGTAGCGCCGGGTTCCGCCGCGGCGCCTTGGAGGGCCGGCGGTCCGAGGTCGCCTACCTCGGAGTCGGACAGCTCGGGGTACAGCCGGTGAGCTACATCCAGCGGTACTGGGACGAGACCGTCCGAACACTCGGAGCCCGAACGGTGGTGCTGATCCACTGGGACGACTTCTTCCGTCCACTGACCGAGCCGCTGCGCGCGTTACCGTATGCCGGAGACGATCTCGACGTCACCATGCGGGTGTTGGGAGCATGCGCAGAGCGCGACGGTGTGGCGTTGCATTTGCCGCAGCTCTGGCACCGGGCCGACCCCTGGGCGTGAGGTGATACCCGGGCTCGACCCAACCGGAGCATCCGGTCCTAGTGCCTACGCTGGCGGGCGATTTCGGCGAGCAGCACTCCGGCAGCGACGGATGCATTGAGTGACTCCGTCGGCCCGGCCATCGGTATCGAGACCACCTGATCGCAGTTCTCCCGCACCAGCCGGGACAGGCCCTTACCCTCTGAGCCGACCACAACGCATACCGGCCCGGACCCGTCGAACTCGTCGATTGCGGTGTCTCCCCCGGCGTCCAGACCGACGATCAGCACGCCGGCGTCGGACCACTCCTTCAGCGTCCGGTTGAGATTTGTGGCCCGGGCGACCGGAACCCGTGCGGCCGCGCCGGCACTGGTGCGCCATGCGACCGCGGTCACCGATGCCGACCGGCGCTGCGGGATGAGAACGCCGTGGCCGGCGAAGGCCGCGACCGACCGGATGATCGCGCCCAGGTTGCGCGGATCGGTGATGTTGTCCAGGGCCACCAGCAGCGGGGGTTGCACATCGGTTGTCGCCGATGCCAGCAGATCGTCGGGATGCGCATAGGCGTACGGCGGCACCTGAAGGGCGATCCCCTGGTGCAGGCCGTTAGAGCTCATCCGGTCAAGGTCGGTGCGCGGTACCTCGAGGATCGGGATACCCCGATCGGCGGCAAGGGTGACCGACTCGGTCAGCCGCTCGTCGGCCTCGGTGCCCAGCACCACGTACAGCGCGGTGGCGGGAGCATCGGCCCGCAGGCACTCCAGTACCGGGTTGCGGCCGAGCACCGTCTCGGTCTCGTCGACCGGTTTCGACGATGCCCTGCGGGCCTGCATGGCAGCCCGCCGGGCCGCGGGATGTCCGGTGCGTTTATGTGCGGGCGGGGTCGCGCCCCGGCCCTCGAGCCCGCGCCGGCGCACACCACCGGAGCCGATGGTCGGACCCTTTTTGGTGCCTTCCTTGCGGATCGCCCCGCGGCGCTTCGAGTTTCCGGCCATCTAGGTCACGTCCTGTCCAAGTAGTGCCCATTGCGGTCCGTCGGAGGTATCGGTCACATCGATACCGGCGTTTTTGAGTCGATCGCGGATCTCGTCGGCCTGCGACCAATCGCGATCGCGACGGGCATCGTCGCGGCGGTGAAGTTCGGCACGGACCAGCACGTCGACGGCGGCCAGGGCGGCCGCCGTCTCATCGCGGGTCTCCCAGCGTTCATCGAGCGGGTCGCATCCGAGAATGCCCATCATGGAGCGGATTTCGCCGGCTTTTGCCAGCGCAGTCTCGTGGTCACCGGCTTCCAGCGCCCGGTTGCCGTCGGCCCGGGCGGCATGCACCTCCGCCAGTGCGGCGGGAACTGCGAGGTCGTCATCGAGGGCGGCGGCGAACTTCGCGGTCCATGTCGTAGGTGTCACTGCGCCAACCCGGGTCCGGACCCGGTGTAGGAACTCCTCGATGCCGGTGTATGCCTTGGCGGCGTCCTGCAGTGCGGTCTCGGTGAACTCGAGCATCGACCGGTAGTGGGCGCTGCCCAGGTAGTAGCGAAGTTCAGCGGGCCGGACCCGTTGCAGTACGGCCGGAATCGACAGCACGTTGCCCAGCGACTTACTCATCTTCTCCCCGCCCATGGTGACCCAGCCGTTGTGCAGCCAGAACTGGGCGAAGCCATCGCCGGCGGCTTGCGCCTGGGCGATCTCGTTCTCGTGGTGGGGGAAGACCAGATCCATTCCGCCGCAATGGATGTCGAAAGCCGGGCCGAGGTACTCGTGAGCCATGGCCACGCATTCCGAATGCCAGCCGGGCCGGCCGCGGCCCCACGGAGTCGGCCACGACGGCTCCCCGGGTTTGGCGCCCTTCCACAGGGTGAAATCACGTGGGTCGCGCTTTCCGGTGCCCGCTCCCTCGCCCTGGTGGACATCGTCGATCCGGTGCCCGGAGAGTTTCCCGTAGTCGGGAAAACTCAGCACGTTGAAGTAGACGTCGCCGTCGCCGTCCCGAACCGAGGGGTAGGCATGGCCGCTGTCGATCAGCCGCTCGATGAGTTCGACGATCTGGGTGATGTGTCCGGTCGCGCGGGGCTCGGCCGACGGCGGCAGTACGCCGAGGGCGTCATAGGCGGCCGAGAAGGCCCGTTCGTGTGTGGCGGCCCACTCCCACCACGGTCGGCCGGCTTCAGCGGCCTTGGTCAGGATCTTGTCATCGATATCGGTGACGTTGCGGATGAACGCCACGTCGTATCCCTTAGCCATCAGCCAGCGGCGCAGGACATCGAAGGCGACGCCGCTGCGAACGTGCCCGATATGGGGCTGGCTCTGCACCGTGGCGCCGCACAGATAGATCGACACCTGCCCGGCGCGCAGCGGCACCAGCTCGCGCACGGCACCGGTGTAGGTGTCGTGCAAACGAAGGCCGGTGGCTCCGGTGGTCACGACGTGGCAGCTTACCGGGAATTCGGGACGATCAAGGCGGTGGCGACGGCGGCCACCCCCTCGCCGCGACCGGTCAATCCCAGCCCGTCGGTGGTGGTGGCCGATACCGATACCGGGGCGCCGAGCAGATCGGCGAGCACCCGCTGGGCTTCGTCGCGTCGCGGGCCGACCTTGGGGCGGTTGGCGATCACCTGAACCGCGGCGTTCCCGATCGTGAAGCCGGCCTGCGTCAGGAGATCCCGGACGTGGGTGAGCATCGCGGCGCCGGTCACACCGCGCCACTGCGGTTGGTCGACACCGAACACCGATCCGATATCACCGAGGCCGGCGGCAGAGAGCAGCGCATCGCACAGCGCGTGTACCGCAACATCACCATCGGAATGGCCGGAGCAGCCGTCAGCCCCCTCGAAGAGCAGACCCAGCAGCCAGCACGGCCGGCCGCCTTCGATCGGGTGTACGTCGGTGCCGACACCGACCCGGGGCACCGTCATGAGCTGAGCACCGCCCTGGCCAGGCGCAGATCCAGGGGGGTGGTGACCTTGAACGCCAGCGGGTCACCGGCGACGGTGTGCACCGGCACGCCGAGGTTCTCCACCAGCGAGGCGTCGTCGGTGACCGATGCGGACTGCTGGTAGGCGCGGCGCAGCAGTGCGGTCTCGAATCCCTGCGGAGTCTGCACCGCCCGCAGACCGGCCCGCTCGGGTGTGCCGAGTACCGCGCCGTTGGCGTCGACAGCCTTGATGGTGTCGGCGACGGGCAACACCGGGATTACCGCGCGCACCCCCTCGATGAGGGCGGTGACCACGCGTTGTATCTGATCGCACGGTGTCAGCGGGCGTGCGGCGTCGTGGACGAGGACGAAATCCGCCTCATCGACGGCCTGCAGCGCCAACCGGACGCTGTCCGGCCGCTCCGCACCACCGGCGACCACAGTCGCGCGCCCGGCGAGCAGCGCGGTGGTTTCCGCGACGAGGCTCTCCGGAACGGCGACTACCACGGTATCGATGACACCAGAGGCCAGCAGGCCACCAACGGCATGCTCAAGCATGGTGCTTCCGTCGAGATCCACGAATGCCTTCGGTACACCGGCGCCCAGCCGTTCACCAGAGCCGGCCGCCGTAACTATCGCGACCGTGTGCGCCATTTAATGCCCCGTCAGTGGGAGGGCAGTCAAGAAGCGGCGGCCAGAACCTCGTCGAGAATGATCGAGGCTTTCGCGTCATCGGTGTTCTCGGCCAGGGCCAGTTCGCCCACCAGGATCTGCCGAGCCTTGGCCAGCATCCGCTTCTCGCCGGCCGACAGGCCCCGCTCCTGGTCGCGGCGCCACAGGTCGC
Source organism: Mycobacterium sp. (assembly GCF_051006775.1). Classification (GTDB taxonomy): domain Bacteria; phylum Actinomycetota; class Actinomycetes; order Mycobacteriales; family Mycobacteriaceae; genus Mycobacterium. The sequence goes on along the minus strand of NZ_JBPCSX010000148.1, from coordinate 24,040 downwards.
GAACGACCTCGGCCACCTTGTTCACGTCACCGGAGGCCAGCTTCTCGAGATTGGCCTTGTAGCGGCGTGACCAGTTGGTGGGCTCTTCAGTGTGTGGTGCTCGCAACACCTGGAAGACCTTGTCGAGGCCCTCCTGGCCGACCACATCGCGGACACCGACGTACTCGGCGTTATCCGCGGGCACCCGAACAGTCAGATCACCCTGGGCCACCTTGAGGACGAGGTACTCCTTCGCTTCGCCCTTGATGGTCCGGGTTTCGATCGCTTCGATCAATGCAGCACCGTGATGTGGGTAAACAACGGTGTCTCCGACCTTGAAAATCATCAGATTCGAGCCCCTTTCGCCCCTAATACTAACACGGGACGACACCCGGCGTAGAACAACGGTGCAGGTCAGGGGCATCATGCGGGAAGAGTCGGGGTTGACAGGCGGACAAATCCGTGCACTCCCGCCCTGACCTGACCCGACAGCCGCGGTACTTCGCGCCGTACCGGCCCTGCGCTACCGCAGGACCCCGCAACCTACTACTCTGCATAGTTGAAACCGTGGCGGCCGTCAGCATGCCGACCGCAAGGCCCAGCAGGAGGCTGCCGTGACCCGCTTCAAGAACCGCGTCTTCGCCGCGACGGCCGGGTTGGCCGCCTGTGGCGTGATCCTCACCGGTTGTAGTGCGGGCCAGATCTCCCAGTCCGCCGACCAGCAGGCGGCGGTCAACGGTAACTCCGTCAACGTCAAGAACATCGCACTGCGCAACGTGCATCTGCAGGCCGCCCAGTCCGGTGATTTCCTGCAGCCGGGGCGCATCGTGCCGCTGCTGTTCGTGGCGGCCAACGACTCCCCCGACATCGGCGACACGTTGGTCAGCATCACCTCCGACGTCGGCACGGTGGCGCTGACCGGTGACGGCACGATCCCGGCCAACGGCGCATTGATCGTCGGCCCGGCCGGCGCTCAGACCGAGGCGCTGGCCGACGCGGCTGTTCCGCCGTCGGCAACTGTGACCCTCACCCAGCCGATCACCAACGGCTTGGGTTACAAGTTCACGTTCAATTTCGAGAAGGCCGGTTCGACGACCGTGTCCGTGCCGATCTCGGCGCCGGAGATGACCGGCTAGCAGAAAACATCCACCCGCCTGACACACGGCGATGCTGGATGCGCGAAACTGTCGCACCCACCGGCTAGCGTCGGCGGCGTGGTCAAGGCGCGTTCGCAGTTCCGATGCTCGGAGTGCCGGCACGTCACCGGAAAGTGGCTCGGGCGATGCTCGGAGTGCGGCACCTGGGGCACCGTCGAGGAGATAACAGCATCGGCCTCGGTGGGCGGCGCCCAGCAACGCGCCGTCGCACCGTCTTCGCCTGCCGTTCCGATCAGTTCGATCGATCCCGAGCACACCCGGCACTTCCCCACCGGAGTCAGTGAACTCGACCGGGTCCTCGGCGGTGGCGTGGTGCCGGGCTCGGTCACCCTGCTCGCCGGGGATCCCGGTGTTGGTAAGTCCACCCTGCTGCTCGAGGTCGCCAACCAGTGGGCATTGTCGGGTCGCCGCGCCCTGTACGTATCGGGAGAAGAGTCGGCCGGCCAGATTCGCATGCGCGCCGGTCGGACCGGTTGCAATCACGACGAGGTGTATCTGACCGCGGAATCCGATGTGGCCACCGTCCTGGGCCATATCGACGAAGTCAGCCCCAGTCTTGTGATCGTCGACTCAGTGCAGACCATGACCGCTGCGGACGTCGACGGCGTAGTGGGCGGAGTGACCCAGGTGCGAGCCGTCACCGCCGCGCTGACCGCTGCCGCCAAGTCCAGCGGTGTGGCGATAGTTCTGGTCGGCCACGTCACCAAGGACGGGGCAATCGCCGGTCCCCGGTCCCTTGAGCACATGGTCGATGTTGTGCTGCACTTCGAGGGCGACCGCAGCACCGCTATCCGGATGGTCCGCGGGGTTAAGAACAGATTTGGGGCGGCTGACGAAGTCGGCTGTTTCATGTTGCAGGACAACGGTATCCAGTGTGTCTCGGACCCGTCAGGGCTGTTCCTGGACGAACGCCCCGAACCTGTTGCCGGCACCGCCGTCACGGTAACGCTGGACGGTCAGCGGCCGTTGATCGGGGAGATCCAGGCCTTGCTCGCCAAGCCTGCCAACCCGGCTGCACCCCGGCGCGCCGCGGTCAGCGGCATCGACCAGTCGCGCGTCGCGATGATCAACGCGGTTCTGGAGAACCGCGCCGGCGTCCCGATCGGTGCGATGGATGTTTTCCTGTCGACCGTCGGCGGAATGCGTCTGACGGACCCGTCCTGCGATCTCGCGGTGGCAATGGCGCTGGCATCGGCATTCATCGGGAGTGCATTGCCGGCCACCCTGGTGGTGGTCGGTGAGGTGGGCCTGGCGGGGGATCTGCGCCGGGTGACCGGAATGGACCGCAGGCTTGCCGAGGCAGCCCGCCTGGGCTTCACCACGGCACTGGTGCCCGCGGGCTCCGGTCCACCGCCCAAGGGTCTGCGGACCCTGGAGGCAGCCACGATCGGAGCCGCTTTGCGCATGATGGTCGACCTCACCGAATCCAAGCTGCGGGTTGTGCCGCCACCCGCCCGCGGGCGCCGTGCCGACGGCGAATCGGATTGGGGGGACAATGACGTCCTGTGAGCACCGTGAACCGTTCGAACGGCTCGGCACCGCAGTCCGATACCCCGCTGCGTGACGCGATCGCCCGGCTGGCGCCCGGGACTTCGCTGCGCGACGGACTTGAACGCATCCTGCGGGGCAGAACCGGCGCGCTGATCGTTCTGGGGGACGACGAGCGCGTCGAAGCGATCTGCGACGGTGGCTTCGCCCTGGACGTGAGTTTCGCGCCGACCCGGTTGCGCGAGCTCTCGAAGATGGACGGTGCGGTCGTGCTCTCGTCGGATGGCAGCCGGATCGTGCGGGCCAATGTCCAACTGGTGCCTGATCCGACGATTTCCACCGACGAGTCCGGAACCCGGCATCGCTCAGCGGAGCGCGCCGCCATCCAGACCGGGTGTCCGGTGATATCGGTGAGCCAGTCGATGAACCTGGTCACCGTCTACGTCGGCGGCGAACGGCACGTCGTGGCAGACTCGGCGACCATCCTTTCCCGCGCCAATCAGGCCGTCGCGACGCTGGAGCGCTATAAGACCCGGCTTGACGAGGTTTCGCGCCAGTTGTCCACCGCGGAAATCGAGGACTTCGTCACCTTGCGAGATGTCATGACCGTGGTCCAGCGGCTGGAAATGGTTCGACGGATTGGTATCGAAATCGACTATGACGCATTGGAATTGGGTTCTGACGGCCGACAGTTGCGGCTGCAGCTCGAGGAGTTGCTCGGCGGAAACGATATTGCCCGTGAGCTGATAGTGCGCGACTACCACGCGAATCCCGACCCACCCTCGAGGGCGCAGATCTCAGCAACCCTGACCGAGCTCGATGCACTCTCGGATACTGAACTGCTTGACTTGCCGGCGCTGTCAAGGGTTTTCGGTTATCCGTCGACAGCGGAGGCGCAGGATTCCGCGCTCAGCTCACGGGGATACCGCGCCATGGCCGGAATACCGCGCTTGCAGTTCGCTCACGTCGATCTGCTGGTCCACCGGTTCGGCTCGCTGCAGGGATTGCTGGCTGCCAGCGCCGCCGACCTACAGTCGGTAGACGGTATCGGCGCAATGTGGGCGCGGCACGTCCGTGAAGGTCTGTCGCAGCTTGCTGAATCGACGATCGCCGACCGGCTGCTGTGACGGGTTAGCCGCCCGGTGCAGGTGCAGGCACCGGCTGGTCACCCACGGGTGCCTGTGCTGGTACGCCTTCAGCGGGTACGTCAGGAGCGGGTGGCGGCGCGTCGGCGAGCGCGAAAGGCACTGCGGCAGAGCGCAGATTGCCGAGTTGCACGACCAAGTTATAGGTGCCGGTACCGATCGGCTCGCGAGGCAGCGGGCACTGTGGCGCCGAACCCATACCCGTCCAGGTCACCTCGGTGGTCACCTGCTCTCCGGGATTGAAAGTCTTTACCAGAGTCTCATTGGAGGGCGCACAGTCAAGGTTGGACCACAGTCGATTGTTGTCCAGGGAGTAGACGTAGGCGGCGAGCACCGCGGCGCCCACATCACGCTTGCAGGCGACGAGGCCGATATTGGTGACGATCATGGTGATCTTCGGCTGATCGCCGATCACGTACTGGGGTGCGTTGGTGACGCCCTTCACCGCGAGCGTGGAATCCGGGCAGTCATCACCGGGCTGCAGCACCGGCGGCGGTTCCACCGCCGCGGTCGGAGTCGGCGTCGGCTCCGGGCTGGATTCCGCAGGCGGAACAACGGGAGTCTTGTTCTGCGGCTGAGGAGTCTGTGAGGTCTCCGTCTTGGCGGTGTTCTTGGAACCCGATCCGCCGAACAGTGCGATCGCGCCGCCGACCAGAAGGGCGATCACCAGGAGCGCGATGCCCAACGCCAGAGCTCTGCGGCGCCAATAGATCTGCGGCGGCAGCGGTCCCTGCGGTTCAAGATCCAGCACGTTCTCACCGTAAGCCCAGGTCACTGCCAGCCGTTCGACCCGAGTCGGCGTGTCGCCCCGATGCTGCGACAGGCCGGACTACCCGGCGTCGGCCGCGTGGTGGTCGCTACCCCATTCGTCGGGGTTTTCGTCGGGATCCTCCCCGATGTCACCGAGGTGTTCGCGAAGCCTGATCTGACCATCGGCCAACCGGTAGGTGATCCCGACGATCGCCAGTTCACCGCCGTCGACTTGGTTGCTGATCGCCGTCGAGCGGCTCAGCAATTGGGAGCCGGTCTCGATGACATGGCGCGCTTCGAACTCGTCGACCCGGGTCAGGCCCTCGAGCCGGCCAAGGATGACGGACGGCATGACGCGCTCCACCACGTCGCGGACGAACCCACCCGGCACCTGGCCCTGGTCCAGTGCGTCGAGAGTGGCCTGCACTGCCCCGCAGCTGTCGTGGCCTAGAACCACGACCAGGGGAACTTGCAGCGCGGTGACCGCATACTCGATGGAGCCCAGTACCGCGGAGTCGAGGGTGTGACCGGCGGTGCGCACGACGAACATATCGCCCAGCCCCTGGTCGAAAATGATCTCGGCGGCCACCCGGCTGTCGGCACAACCGAACACCACCGCGGTCGGGCGCTGGGCGATGGCCAGCCCGGCCCGATGCTCGATGCTCTGGCTGGGATGCTCAGGGCGGCCGGCGACGAATCGCTCGTTACCCTCCTTGAGTGCCTTCCACGCTGCTGCAGGACTGGTCCTCGACATGCTCCGTATTGTGCACGCCCGCCGGAGTTCCTCGGTCATGAGCATCCCGACGGCCGAACTCGTCGACTGGTACGGCAAGGCTCGACGTCATCTACCCTGGCGCGCGCCCGGGGTGACCGCCTGGCAGATTCTGGTCAGCGAATTCATGCTTCAGCAGACCCCGGTTGCCCGAGTGGCGCCGATCTGGGTGGACTGGGTCACGCGGTGGCCGACCCCATCGGTGACCGCTGACGCCGGGGCCGCGGAGTTGCTGCGGGCCTGGGGCAAGCTCGGGTATCCGCGCCGGGCCAAACGCCTGCACGAATGTGCCACGGTGATCGCCGCCGACCACGGTGACCTAGTGCCTGACGATGTCGAGACACTGCTGACCCTCCCCGGCGTTGGCGAGTACACCGCGCGGGCGGTGGCCTGTTTCGCCTATGGAAAGCGCGTCCCGGTGGTGGATATCAACGTTCGGCGCGTGGTCGCCCGCGCCCTGCACGGCCGGGCCGACGCGGGGTCGCCGTCGGCGGTGCGCGACCACGCCGACGTCGCCGCCTTGCTGCCGGAAGGTCAAGTGGCGGCGGTTTTTTCGGCTGCGCTGATGGAGCTGGGCGCGACTGTGTGTACGGCGCGAACTCCCAGGTGCGGGGTGTGCCCGCTGACCGTGTGCGCCTGGCGGTCCGCCGGCTATCCGCCCGGTGAAGGACCCCGTAAGCCCGCCCAGACCTACGCCGGTACCGACCGCCAGGTGCGCGGACGGCTGCTCGATGTGCTGCGAGCAGGCACCGGTCCGGTGCAGCGGGCAGAGCTAGACGTGGTCTGGCTGAGCGACACGGCCCAGCGCGACCGAGCGCTGGACTCACTGCTGGTCGACGGACTGGTGGAGCAGACGGCCGACGGCCGGTTCGCGCTGGCGGGCGAAGGCGACGATGCGGGCGTGTAGCGCCCGGGGAGGAGCCGAGTGGTTGGGTGGCGAAGGCGACGATGCGGGCCACCATCCCGTGGACGGTGCTAGGGCAGGCCGGCGAGGAATGCTTCGACAATCTCGCGGTAGCGCTCCGGGGCGTCGTCGTGGATCAGATGTCCGGCGCCGTCCACCCGAAAATAAGTTGCAGGTCCGCCGGCTGACTCGCGCATCCGCACCATCTGTCCCGGGGGCACGACGGTATCCCCTGCCTCGATCAGCAGCACCGGTGCTTGCACCGACCGCCACTGTGTCCAGTAGTCCCGAGTGCCCCACTCCCCCGCGATCGCGATCCAGTGCTCGGGTCTGCCGTGCAGGCGCCACCCGGTTTCGGTGCGGTCGAATGACTCCAGGAAGTACCGGCCCGCAACAGGTCCGAACTCAGCGACAACTGCTGCGGCAGAGTCGAATTCGACCGGCAGCGCATGCAGCCAGGGCTCCCAGGCCCCGACTGTCCGGCCGACGAAGTCCGGGGCCATGTCCTCGACCACCAGTGCCGAAACCAGTTCGGGACGCTGGGCCGCCAGGCACCAGGAGTGCAACGCCCCCATCGAGTGGCCGATCAGCACCGCCGGTTGTCCCAGTGTCTCCAACGCGTCGCCGAGCTCATCGACGAACCGTTCGGTGCTGATCTCCCCCGGGTCGTCATCGCGACCCCGGTGCCCCGGTGCGTCGTAGGTGTGGACAGCCCCGAATCGGGTCAGCCAGGGCACCTGGCGCGACCAGGTGCTGCCGCGGCCCATCAGCCCGTGCACCAAGACCATCGGGCGACCTGTCCCGCCGCGGTAGCTCAGCGGTACGGAGTTCACCGCTCCATCTTGCCGGTAACCTGACCCCATGACCGTGGTGAAGATCAACGCAATCGAGGTACCTCCCGGTGCGGGCCCCGAGCTGGAGAAACGGTTCGGCAACCGGGCCCACGCGGTTGATAACCAGCCCGGGTTCCTGGGGTTCCAGCTGCTGCGGCCGGTCAAGGGTGACAACCGCTACTTCGTGGTGACGCAATGGGAGTCCGAGGAGGCTTTCCAGGCCTGGGCGAGCGGACCTGCCATCGCAGCCCACGCCGGTGAGCGCGCCAACCCGGTGTCCACCGGCTCCCAGCTGCTCGAGTTCGAGGTCGTGCTCGACGTTGCCCGCTCCAACTCCGAGGGATAACTCCCCCGGGCGGTTCCGCCGCACGGTGACTCTCGCGATCGCAGTCGCCTCAGCGATCAGCCTCACGACCAGCTGCGCTCAGCCCAGCGCCCCGGCTGCGAACTCCGGCGTGCGAATCGAAACCAACACCCCGCAGGGCGTGCGTGCTCAGCAGGTGATGGACATGCTGAACTCGGAATGGCCGATCGGAACGCAGAGCATCGCCACGCTGGCCGCTCCGGACATGATCGAGCCGATCACCACGACCATGGATTCACTGTGGTGGGACCGGCCCTACACGCTCACCGGGTCCGAGGTCGGCGCCGGCTGGGCACGGCTTCATGTGGTCAGCTCGTTCGGGGCCCGCCAGGACATCGACCTACGTACTAACGACCAGACCTGGGTCAGTCGGCTGGTGGTCACCACCCAGAAACCCAAGATCAATTCGTGGCAGGATGTCGACACCGCGCTCGGCAAGACCGGCGCCAGATACTCCTACATGGTGTCGAAGGTGAACGGCGGTCGTTGCGAAAAGATCGCGGGCACAAACACTTCCGAGTCTTTGCCGTTAGCGTCGATATTCAAGACCTACGTTCTGTTCGCCGTTGAACGGGCTGTCCTCGCGGGGACGGTGCGCTGGGACGACCTGTTGACGATCACCAGCGAGGCCAAGAAACTGGGCTCCTCCGGATTCGACAAGCTGCCGCCGGGATCGCGCATCACCGTGCGTCAGGCGGCCGGCAAGATGATCGCCACCAGTGACAACATGGCCACTGATCTGCTGATCGACCGGGTCGGCACCCGCGCCGTCGAGCAGGCGCTTGTCGCCGCCGGCCATCACGATCCGGCGAGCATGACGCCGTTTCCCACCATGCGGGAGATCTTCTCTCTCGGTTGGGGTAACCCGGACCTGCGCACCCAATGGAAGACCGCCGACCCGGCGACTCGCGTCGCCCTATTGCAGGAAGCCAGTGTGCGTCCCTACGAACCCGATCCGCAGCGCACCCACTCCCCCGGTTCGGCCTACGGCACCGAGTGGTACGGCAGCGCGGAGGACATCTGCCGGGTCCACGCGGCCCTTCAGCACAATGCCGTCGGCCCGGCAGCGCCGGTAAGGGCCATCATGTCCGAGATCCCCGGTATCGATCTAGACCGCACCGAGTGGCCCTACATCGGCGCCAAGGCGGGCAACCTGCCCGGTGACCTGACCTTCAGCTGGTATGCCGTGGACCGCACCGGTCAGGCATGGGTGGTCAGCTTCCAACTGAACTGGCCGCGCTATCACAGCCCGAGCGCCGGCGGATGGGTCATGACCATCATCAAGCAGGTTTTCGGACTCCTGCCGAACTATCGCTGATCGCCGACGCTAGAAACGAAAGCGGGCGGCCACCCGAAAGTGACCGCCCGCAACCGTTTTCGTGTTACTCCGTGGTCGCACTCGCCAGGTCGGGCTGGGGAGTCTCACGCTTGGGCCCACCGCTGAAGGTGAACTTCGCGTTCTCGCCGGCCCCCTCCCCGTCCCAGCCCTCGACATCGACGGTGACCAGCTGACCGGGTCGGATCTCGTCGAAGAGGATCTTCTCCGACAGCGCGTCCTCGATCTCGCGCTGGATGGTCCGCCGCAGCGGCCGGGCACCCAACACCGGGTCGAAGCCACGCTTGGACAGCAGCGACTTGGCCTGGTCGGTGAGCTCCATCTCCATATCCTTGGCCTTGAGCTGCTTGCCAACCCGGGCAACCATCAGGTCGACCATCTCGATGATCTCGTCCTGAGTCAACTGGTGGAAAACGATGATGTCGTCGATACGGTTGAGGAACTCCGGGCGGAAGTGCTTCTTGAGCTCGTCGTGAACCTTCTGCTTCATCCGCTCGTAGTTGTTGTCCCCGCCGCTCTGGGTGAAGCCCAGGCCGACCGCCTTGGATATGTCAGCGGTGCCCAGGTTCGAGGTGAAGATCAGAACGGTGTTCTTGAAGTCCACCGTTCGGCCCTGGCCGTCGGTGAGACGGCCGTCCTCGAGCACCTGCAGCAGCGTGTTGTAGATCTCCTGGTGCGCCTTTTCGATTTCGTCGAAGAGCACCACCGAGAACGGCTTGCGCCGCACCTTCTCGGTGAGCTGGCCGCCTTCCTCGTAGCCGACGTATCCGGGAGGTGCGCCGAACAGCCGCGAGGCGGTGAATCGATCGTGGAACTCACCCATGTCGATCTGGATGAGGGCGTCGTCATCACCGAACAGGAACTCCGCGAGAGCCTTGGACAGCTCGGTCTTACCGACACCGGACGGGCCGGCGAAGATGAACGAACCGGACGGGCGCTTGGGGTCCTTCAAGCCGGCACGGGTGCGGCGGATGGCTTTGGAAACCGCCTTGACGGCGTCGGACTGGCCGATGATCCGCTTGTGCAGCTCATCCTCCATACGCAACAGCCGGGTCGTCTCCTCCTCGGTCAGCTTGAACACCGGGATGCCGGTCCAGTTACCCAGAACCTCGGCGATCTGCTCGTCGTCGACCTCAGAGACCACGTCCAGATCGCCTGAGCGCCACTGCTTTTCGCGCTCAGCGCGCTGGGCGACCAGGGTCTTCTCCCGGTCGCGCAGCGACGCGGCCTTCTCGAAGTCCTGCGCGTCGATCGCGGACTCCTTCTCCCGGCGGGCGTCGGCGATCTTCTCGTCGAACTCGCGCAGGTCCGGGGGAGCGGTCATCCGGCGAATCCGCATCCGGGCGCCGGCCTCGTCGATCAGGTCGATGGCCTTGTCCGGCAGGAACCGGTCGTTGATGTAGCGGTCGGCCAGGGTGGCCGCGGCCACCACCGCGCTGTCGGTGATCGACACCCGGTGGTGCGCCTCGTACCGATCGCGAAGACCCTTGAGGATCTCGATGGTGTGCGCAACCGTCGGCTCACCCACCTGCACCGGCTGGAAGCGGCGCTCCAAGGCGGCGTCCTTCTCGATGTACTTGCGGTACTCGTCGAGGGTGGTGGCCCCGATGGTCTGCAACTCACCGCGAGCCAGCTTGGGCTTGAGGATGGATGCGGCGTCGATTGCGCCTTCGGCCGCGCCTGCGCCGACCAGGGTGTGCAACTCATCGATGAACAGGATGATGTCGCCGCGGGTGTTGATCTCCTTGAGCACCTTCTTGAGGCGCTCCTCGAAGTCGCCGCGGTAGCGGCTGCCGGCGACCAGCGACCCGAGGTCGAGGGTGTAAAGCTGCTTGTCCTTGAGTGTCTCGGGCACCTCGCCGTTGACGATTGCCTGGGCCAGGCCTTCGACCACGGCCGTCTTGCCGACACCCGGCTCGCCGATCAGCACCGGGTTGTTCTTGGTGCGCCGGCTCAGCACTTGCATCACCCGCTCGATTTCCTTCTCGCGGCCGATGACCGGGTCTAGCTTGCCCTCCATGGCGGCCGCTGTGAGGTTGCGGCCGAACTGATCGAGTACCAGCGACGTCGACGGGCTGCCGGACTCACCGCTGCGCCCACCGCTGCCGGACTCGGAGGTCTCCTTGCCCTGGTAGCCGCTGAGCAACTGGATGACCTGCTGGCGCACCCGGGTCAGCTCAGCACCCAGCTTGACCAGCACTTGGGCGGCCACACCCTCGCCCTCGCGGATCAGTCCGAGCAGAATGTGTTCGGTGCCGATGTAGTTGTGGCCCAGCTGCAGCGCCTCCCGTAGGGACAGCTCCAGAACCTTCTTCGCGCGGGGCGTGAAGGGGATGTGACCGGACGGGGCCTGCTGGCCCTGGCCGATGATCTCCTCGACCTGAGAGCGGACACCCTCGAGCGAAATCCCCAGGGACTCCAGGGACTTGGCGGCCACACCCTCACCTTCGTGGATGAGACCCAGCAGGATGTGTTCGGTGCCGATGTAGTTGTGATTGAGCATCCGGGCCTCTTCTTGAGCCAGGACGACAACACTGCGTGCGCGGTCGGTAAATCTCTCGAACATCGGTGGTTACCTGCTTCCGTCACCTGGGTGCCGCGATGGGCAGCGCGCACCTGTTAGCCCACTCTAGTGGGGCGGGAGCGGGGGAGTGTTCTCCCCTGCTCAGGTACCCGTCCCCACGGGGTGGATACAGCAGTCCAACGCCGACGAGGCGAAAACATTTCCCGGCCGACCAGCAACTTCGCGTGGAGCGAAACCGCGCCGGGAGCCGCAGATCAGCCGGCGGCGTGGAATGCCTCGATGATCTCGGCCGGAATACGACCGCGGGTGGACACCTTGTGGCCGTTGCGTCGGGCCCATTCCCGGATGGCCGCGCTCTGTTCCCGGTCGATCGAGGCCCGTCCGCGGCCCGGCGAACCACCCGGACGGCCGCGGCGACGACCGCCGACCCGGCGACCGGCGTCGATCCACTGCTTAAAATCCTCACGGATTTTTTTGGCGTTCCGGGCCGAAAGGTCGATCTCGTAACTGACACCGTCAATCGAGAATTCGACAGTTTCGTCGGCGGGTCCCTCACCGTCGAAATCGTCGACGAGTGTGACGGTTACTTTTTTGGCCATGATTCCTCGGTTTGTCCGGTTAGCGCCTAACGGCACAATTTCTACTTCAACTAATGTGCCATAACCGATGCTGAAATTACAACGTCAATGGAATCTGCGCAGTTCAGTTCACGGAGCGCTTAACAATTGGGAACAAAACCGTCTCGCGAATCGACAGGCCCGTCAGGGCCATGAGTAACCGGTCCAGTCCCATTCCGGTTCCCGTTGTCGGCGGCATTCCGTATTCCATTGCGGCCAGAAAGTCCTCGTCAAGTGCCATTGCCTCGTCGTCTCCGGCGGCGGCGGCGCGGGCCTGGGCCTCGAACCGCTCCCGCTGGATGATCGGATCGACGAGCTCGGAATATCCGGTGGCCAACTCGAAACCGCGAACGTAAAGGTCCCATTTTTCGGTCACACCGGGAATGCTGCGGTGCTCGCGGGTCAACGGAGTCGTCTCGACCGGGAAATCCTTCACGAAGGTCGGAGCGGACAATGCGTCGCCGACCGTGTGCTCCCAGAGTTCTTCGATCAGTTTCCCGTGGCCGTATCCGCGGTCTCTGGGAATCTCCAGTTCGAGACGGTCGGCAGTGGCGAGTAAATACTCCAGCGGAGTTTCCGGGGTGATCTCCTCGCCGAGCGCCTCCGACAGCGAGGGATACATTTGCAGGGACTGCCATTGGCCGTCGAGGTCATAAACGGTGCCGTCCGCCAATGGAACCTGCCGGGTGCCGATGGCTTCATCGGCCACCTCCTGGACGAGTTCGCGGATCATCAGCGCCGAATCGTCATAAGTTCCCCAGGCCTGATAGGTCTCGAGCATTGCGAATTCGGGGGAGTGTGTTGAATCGGCGCCTTCGTTACGGAAATTGCGATTGAGCTCGAAAACCTTCTCCAGTCCGCCGACAACACAGCGCTTGAGAAATAATTCGGGGGCGATCCGCAGGTAAAGGTCGGCATCGAGGGCGTTGGAATGCGTCACAAACGGCCGCGCAGCAGCCCCGCCGGCGAGGGTCTGCAGCATCGGGGTCTCGACCTCGAGAAACCCACGCCGTTCCAGTCCGTTGCGCACCGCGCGCACGACGGCGATCCGCTGGCGGGCAACCGCGCGTGCCTGCGGCCGCACGATCAGGTCGACGTAGCGCTGGCGGACCCGGGATTCCTCGTTCATCTCCTTGTGCGCCACCGGCAGGGGTCGCAGGGCCTTGGCCGCCATCTGCCAGGAGTCGGCCAGTACGGACAGCTCGCCACGCCGGGAGCTGATCACCTCTCCGCGCACGAAGACGATGTCACCGAGGTCCACGGCGGATTTCCAGGCGTCCAGCGATTCCTGCCCGACGCCGGCCAGGCTGATCATGGCCTGCAACTGGGAGCCGTCGCCCTCCTGCAGGGTGGCGAAGCAGAGCTTGCCGGAGTTGCGGGCGAAAACCACCCGTCCGGTGACGCCGACGATCTCGCCGGTGCTGGTATCGGCAGGCAGGTCATGATGTGCGGTGCGGATGTCGGCCAGGGAGTGGGTGCGCGCCACGGTCACCGGGTACGGCTGGTGGCCTTCCTCGAGGAGTCGCTCGCGCTTGGCCTGCCGGATGCGGAACTGCTCGGGCAGGTCGGCACCGTCAGGGTCGATCTCCCGTTGACCGGTGTCCGGTCGGTCCGCATCACTCACGGCGTGCCAGCTTAAACGGCGGCTCAGCGAGCGGGCTTGAGGCGGCCGCGCTGACCGTCCCGATTGCGCTCGTAGACCAGCCGCAGCCCGTCGAGGGTGAGGTGCTTGTCGTAGTGGTGGACACCGGTGAGATCGGGGAGTAGCAGGGGTGCGGTGTGGCCGGTTGCGACCACCGTGACGTCATCGCCGGCGAACCCGTCGACGTCGGCTCGGATCCGCGACACCAGGCCGTCCACCAGGCCGGCGAAGCCGAAGACCGCGCCGGACTGCATGCACTCGACGGTGTTTTTCCCGATGACCGAGCGGGGCCGCGTCAGTTCGACCCGCCGCAGTGCGGCCGAGCGCGCGGCCGCTGCATCGGAGGACACCTGTACGCCCGGTGCGATCGCACCGCCGAGGAACTCACCCTTGGCCGAGACCACGTCCACGCAGATGGAGGAGCCGAAGTCGACCACGATCGCAGCGGTCTGGAACTTCGCGTAGGCAGCCAGGCAGTTGACGATCCGGTCCGCTCCGACCTCCTTGGGGTTGTCGACCAACAGCGGAATCCCAGTCCGCACACCGGGTTCGATCAACACGTGCGGGATGGACGGCCAGTACTGGTCGAGCATCACCCGCACCTCGTGAAGTACTGAGGGCACCGTCGACAGGCCGGTCGCACCGGTGAGACGTTCGGAGTCCTCGCCGATAAGGCCTTCGATGGTGAGCGCTAGTTCGTCGGCGGTTACTTCGGGTTCGGTGCGGATCCGCCAGTTCTGCGCCACGCGGGCATGATCGCCGGAGCCAGAGATCAGACCCACCACCGTGTGGGTGTTGCGGACGTCGATGGCGAGTAGCACGGCTACCGCCCCCGGCTGATCATCGAATCGAGCATCGTGCCAAACATCAGTTCCGCCAAGAGATCTCGGGGTGCTCAGCACCCGCTGTCGCCGGGGCGATGTCGCTGCCCGGCAGTTCTATGGCGACGTTGTCCAGTAGTCGGGTAGTGCCCAGCCGACCAGCGACCAGTAATCGGGCCGGGCCCGCCGCCGGTGTCGGTTCCAGGCCGGGCCCGCGCAGTTCGAGGTAGTCGACATCAAATGCGGGCACCTCGTCGAGCACTGCCCGAGCCGTGTCCAGAACGGCTGCCGGCCCGCCTCCGGCGGCGTACGCGCCCGCCAGTAGCGCGGCGGACAACGCGCCGGCCTGCTCGCGTTCGTCGGGGGAGAGGTAGACGTTGCGTGACGACCTAGCCAGGCCGTCGGGCTCGCGCACGGTCGGTACACCGACGATCCGAGTGTCGATGTTGAGATCGGCCACCATCTGCCGTATCAGCACCAGTTGCTGATAGTCCTTCTCGCCGAAGAAAGCGCGGTCGGGTCCCACGATCTGCAGCAGCTTGAGAACGACAGTCAGCATTCCCGCGAAATGCGTTGGGCGAAGGGCGCCTTCGAGTTCGGTGCCCAACGGTCCCGGATGAACGGTGGTGCGCGGTCCTTCGGGATACATCGCGGCCGGTACCGGGGTGAAGACGACCTCGACACCCTCGTCGCCGAGCATCTCAAGGTCTGCGTCGAGGGTGCGCGGGTAGGCCTCCAGATCCTCGTTCGCCCCGAACTGCAACGGGTTGACGAAAATCGAGGCCACCACCACCGCGCCGGGCACCCGCTTAGCCGCATGGACAAGGGCCAGATGGCCCTCGTGTAGTGCGCCCATGGTCGGAACCAACATGATCCGCCGGCCGGTGTGGCGCAGCGCTCGGCAAACGTCGGACACCGAACGCGGTGTCGGGTAGACGTTGAGTTGCCCGGCGCTGAACTGCGGCGCCTTAGCCGTCACGCCGTTGGTCCCTGGGCGTGCGGCCCCGCCGGTCGCGTCCATTCGTCCAACACGGCGAAGACCTCCTCCGGGGCGTGAGCCCGTTGTGCGGTTCTGAGTGCGTCGGCACCGTAGGCGCGCGCCAGTTGCGGGTCGACGTCGTTGAGCGCGCCCAGATGGGCGGCGACCGCTGCGTCGTCGCCGCGGGCCACCGGTCCGGTCAACGCGGCCTGGCCGCGCTGCAAGGCGTTCTCCATGGCGGCCCGGGCCAATGGGCCGATGATCCGCTCGGCGAGTCCGCCGGGGTAGTCCAGGACCATCTCCTGGCCGAGCAACTCCTGTCCGGACAACGCCGCCCGCAGGGCCTCCACCGCATCGGCGACCAGGGTCACGATGTGGTTGCTGCCATGCGCCAGGGCCGCGTGATACAGCGTGCGGGCATCCTCCCTGACCCGGAATGGTTCACCGCCGATCTCGAGCACCAGTGACTGGGCGATCGCGTAACCGGTCTCATCGGCGGCGGTGATCCCGAAGCAGGTGTCGGCCAACCGTTCGACGTCCTCGTCGGATCCGGTGAAGGTCATCGCCGGATGGATTGCCAGCGGCAGACACCCCTGGCCGGTCAGCGGGGCCAGCAGGCCGATGCCGTTGGCGCCCGATGTGTGGACCACGATGGTGCCGCTCCTGACCGCCCCGGTGGCGGCCAAGCCCTTGACCAGGCCTGGAAGCTCGGAATCGGGCACCGTCAGCAGCAGCAGTTCAGCGCTGTCGGCCACCTCCGGCACCGGCAGTACGGGGGTGTCCGGAAGCCGCCGTTCGATAAGCCGGAGCGAGCTCGCTGAGATCGCACTGCACGACACCACGACATGCTCGGCTCGCTCAAGGGCCATCCCCAGCGCGGTACCCACCCGGCCGCCGGAGATGATGCCGACCTTCAGCCGTGCCGGGCGCAAGCCGTTGGGGGTCCCCATCGCGACGACCTCACTGATTTCAAGACTGTTCCGGTCCCGTACTGCGGGTACCGGTCGGATACGGAGAGTCTATCGCCCGGTCAGTCTTCGCGGCGGCGGCGTCCGCCCCCGCCGACCTGAGTGTTGACCTGCAGCCGTGCCAACAGGTCGGCGACCGAATGGCCGCCGGTGTGCTGGCCCTGGTCCTCGACGGGCGGTTCTTCCCGATGGTCGGCCGCAGTTGGTGTGCCGGTGTCCAGAGGGTCGCGGTGCCGGCCCCGGAGCGCATCGGGCTGGGTTGCGAGGACGGGTTCCGCAGGTGCCGGGGGCTGGGCCTGCGAGGCGTCCTCGGGCACCCAGTGCCGACCGCGTCGAGGTTGGGTCTCCGGCGGCCGCCACGGGGCCGCCGGTTGTCGGGGTGGCGCGGGCGGCCGGAGCGGTGGCGCCATCGCCGGGCTGGGGACAGGCTCGTTGGGTCGCCGGTGCGAGCCGCGGTACTCCGGCGGCTGCCAGACGGGTTCCTGCGGCGGCGGGGGAGGAGCAGCCAGCGGCTCCACTGTGGCCTCGGGGGTGGCCTCGGGGGTGGCCTCGACTACCTCTTCGACGATGGTTTCGGCGGTGATGGCGACCTCGGAGACGGTCTCGTCGGTGACGGTCTCTTCGGTGACTTCGAGGAACTCCTCGGTGATCACCGCCGTGACCCGACTGCTCTGCACCCGTCCCAGCTGCGCCGGTGGCGCCATCGTGACCCGGTCGGCCGCCAGGGCCGGACGTTCGCCGAGATCGGTGCCCAGCAGCGCTTCGAGGTGCGATCGCAGCGATATCAGCTCCGCGCGCAGGGCGGCCATCTCATCACCGGCCTCTGCGCGCAGTTCCCGGCTCAGTTGCCTGCGGAGGTGAGCTTCGACACTCAGCTCGTACTCCCGCCTGGCGGCGATCTCCCGGTCGAGCTGGAGGTCGTAGACGTACTTCATATCCCGCGAACGGGCCTGGTCGAGTTCGCTCTGCCGGCGGTAGACGACGGATACGAATGCCGCCAGGACCGCAGCCCACAGCGACAGGATGACGGCCAGACGCAGCAACTCCACCTTGTTGGTGAAGACGATGGTTGCGCTGGCCAGGATGGCCAGCACCAGCAACGCGGACAACAGCAGCCAACCCGGCCGTTGACCGCGGCGCCGGTTTCTGGCGCCACGTGGCGGGACGCTCATGCGCGTGACTGTACCGCCTGAAATGCCGTTGCCCGCTGCGACAAGCCCACGCCGGGCCCGCGACAAACACCAGCGCCGCGGCAATACTTTCAGCGCACATCGACCGACCGGAGATCCGACCCGACCTGCTCGGTTAGGATGGGCTAAGTTGGCGTGTCAGGTCGAGCTTGCATATCGTTTCCGTACCTGTTGACACCACAGAAGGGCCGCCGTTCACCGACGCACGGAGGAACCCGACGGGGCGCGGTGCCGTCGTATGAATCGCGGTGCGAAATCTTGTGAAGGGTCAGGTGCGTATGCCCAGCAGTGTCGGACTGTATAACCCCGCCTACGAGCACGATGCGTGCGGCGTGGCGATGGTCGTGGATATGCACGGCCGGCGTAGCCGCGACATCGTCGATCACGCCATCACCGCCCTTCTGAATATGGAACACCGCGGCGCGGCCGGCGCTGAACCCAACAGTGGGGACGGCGCCGGAATCCTGCTGCAGGTTCCGGATGCGTTTCTGCGCGCGGTGGTCGACTTCGAGTTGCCGCCCGAGGGCTCCTACGCCACCGGTATCGCCTTCCTGCCGCAATCGGCCCGGGAGGCCGTTGCCGCGTGCGAGGCGCTGGAGAGGATCGTCGAGAGCGAGGGACTGACCGTTCTGGGGTGGCGCGAGGTGCCCACCGACGACTCCTCGCTGGGCGCACTGGCCCGTGATGCCATGCCCACCCTGCGTCAGCTGTTCATCGCGGGCGCAGCGGATATGGAGTTGGAGCGCAGGGCGTATGTAATCCGCAAGCGCGCCGAGCACGAGCTGGGTACCAAGGGGCCCGGCCAGGACGGCCCCGGGCGCGAAACCGTCTATTTTCCAAGCCTTTCCGGCCGCACCTTCATCTACAAGGGCATGCTCACCACCCCGCAGCTCAAAGCTTTCTACCTGGATCTGCAAGACAAGCGGGTCACCAGTGCGCTGGGCATTGTGCACTCGCGGTTCTCCACCAACACCTTCCCATCGTGGCCGCTGGCGCACCCCTTCCGCCGTATCGCCCACAACGGTGAGATCAATACCGTCACCGGCAACGAGAACTGGATGCGCGCCCGCGAGGCGCTGATTGACACCGACATCTTCGGCACCGATGTCGAGAAGATTTTCCCGGTCTGCACCCCGGGTGCCTCCGACAGCGCCCGGTTCGACGAGGTGCTCGAACTGCTGCACCTGGGCGGGCGGAGCCTGCCGCACGCGGTCCTGATGATGATTCCCGAGGCCTGGGAGCGTAACGAGGCCATGGACCCGGCGCGGCGCGCCTTCTACGGCTACCACTCCGCACTGATGGAACCGTGGGACGGTCCCGCCTCGGTGTGCTTCTCCGATGGCACCGTTGTCGGCGCGGTCCTGGACCGCAACGGCCTGCGGCCCTCGCGGATCTGGGTCACCGAGGACGGCCTGGTGGTCATGGCGTCCGAAGCCGGTGTGCTCGACCTCGACCCGGCCACCGTGGTTCAGCGCCTTCGGTTGCAACCGGGCCGGATGTTCCTGGTCGACACCGCCCAGGGCCGCATCATCGCCGACGAGGAGATCAAGGCCGAACTGGCCGCCGCCCACCCCTACCAGGAGTGGCTGGACGCCGAGCAGTTCCACCTCGACGACCTACCGCAGGGCCCCTACATCCGGATGCCGCATCACCGGGTTGTGCTGCGTCAGCAGGCTTTCGGCTACACCTACGAGGAGCTCAACCTGCTCGTCGCCCCGATGGCGCGAACCGGTGCGGAGTCGTTGGGTTCGATGGGCACCGACACTCCGATCGCCGTGCTCTCAGCCCGGCCCCGGATGCTGTTCGACTACTTCCAGCAGTTGTTCGCCCAGGTGACCAACCCGCCATTGGATGCCATCCGTGAAGAAGTGGTGACCAGCCTGCAGGCCACCGTCGGACCCGAGGGCGACCTGCTCAACCCGACGCCGGAGTCGTGTCACCAGATCCTGCTACCGCACCCGATCCTGCGTAACCATGAGCTGGCCAAACTGGTCAACCTCAACCCCGATGACGAGGTGCACGGCCATCGGCATGGCATGCGTGCGGCGATCCTGCGGTGCCTGTACCCGGTGGCCGAGGGAGGCGATGGTCTTCGCCGAGCACTCGACGGCCTCCGCGAGGCGGCATCGGCCGCGATCGCCGACGGTGCGCGGATCCTGATCCTGTCGGATCGGGAGTCGAACGAGACCATCGCGCCGATCCCGTCGCTGTTGGCGGTTGCCGCCGTCCATCACCATCTGGTGCGCGAGCGCACCCGCACCCAGGTCGGGCTGATCGTCGAAGCCGGCGACGCCCGCGAGGTGCATCACATGGCGATGCTGATCGGCTGCGGAGCCGCTGCGATCAACCCCTACATTGCGTTCGAGTCGATCAGCGACATGATCGACCGCGGCGTCCTGGAGGGCATCGACCGCGAGAAGGCACTGCAGAACTACATCAAGGCCGCCGGCAAGGGTGTGCTGAAGGTGATGTCGAAGATGGGCATCTCGACGGTGGCCTCCTACACCGGGGCACAGTTGTTCCAGGCGATCGGTATCTCCCAGGCGGTGCTCGACGAGTACTTCACCGGCCTGCACTGCCCGGTGGGCGGTATCGACCTCCACGACATTGCCGCCGACGTCGCCGCCCGCCACGAACTTGCCTACCTGGACCGGCCCGATGAGCGCGCACACCGCGAGCTCGAGGTGGGCGGGGAGTACCAGTGGCGCCGCGAGGGCGAGTACCACCTGTTCAACCCCGATACGGTGTTCAAGTTGCAGCACTCCACCCGAACCGGGCAGTACTCGGTCTTCAAGGAGTACACCCAGCTGATCGACGACCAGAGCGAGAAGATGGCCTCGCTGCGCGGCCTGCTGACCTTCGCCGACGGTGTGCGCCCGCCGGTGCCGATCGCCGAAGTCGAGCCGGCCGTCGACATCGTCAAGCGGTTCTCCACCGGTGCGATGAGCTACGGCTCGATCTCCGCCGAAGCGCACGAAACGCTGGCAATCGCGATGAACCGCCTCGGTGCGCGGTCAAACTCAGGCGAGGGCGGCGAGGCTGTCAGCCGGTTCACCCATGATGCCAATGGTGACTGGCGCCGCAGCGCCATCAAGCAGGTGGCCTCCGGCCGGTTCGGTGTGACAAGCAACTACCTGACCAACTGCACAGATATTCAGATCAAGATGGCCCAGGGCGCCAAACCCGGTGAGGGTGGCCAGCTTCCGGGTCACAAGGTCTACCCGTGGGTGGCCGAGGTGCGTCACTCCACACCGGGCGTCGGGCTTATCTCACCGCCGCCGCATCACGACATCTACTCCATTGAGGATCTGGCGCAGCTGATCCATGACCTGAAGAACGCCAACCCGGCCGCGCGCATCCACGTGAAACTGGTCAGTGAGAACGGTGTCGGAACCGTCGCCGCCGGTGTCTCCAAGGCGCACGCGGATGTGGTGCTGATCTCGGGCCATGACGGTGGCACCGGTGCCACACCGCTGACGTCGATGAAACATGCCGGCGCACCGTGGGAGTTGGGCCTGGCCGAAACCCAGCAGACCCTGTTGCTCAACGGATTACGTGACCGGATCGTTGTGCAGGTCGATGGCCAGCTCAAGACCGGACGCGATGTGGTGATCGCCGCGTTGCTGGGTGCTGAGGAATTCGGATTCGCCACCGCACCGCTGGTGGTGTCGGGCTGCATCATGATGCGGGTGTGTCACCTCGACACCTGCCCGGTGGGTGTGGCCACCCAGAACCCGCTGCTGCGTGAACGGTTCACCGGCCAGCCGGAATTCGTGGAGAACTTCTTCATGTTCATCGCCGAAGAGGTTCGGGAGTTGATGGCGCAACTGGGCTTCCGCACCGTCAATGAGATGGTGGGCCAGGTGAGTGCTTTGGACACCACCCGGGCGGCGGCGCATTGGAAGGCCCACAAGCTCGACCTTTCCCCGGTGCTGCACGAGGCTGACTCGGCGTTCATGAACCAGGATCTGTACTGCAGTTCACGCCAGGACCACGGCTTGGACAAGGCGCTGGATCAGCAGTTGATCATCAGAAGCCGGGAGGCTCTGGATTCGGGCACGCCGGTGAAGTTCTCGATGAAGATCACCAATACCAACCGCACGGTGGGAACCATGCTGGGCCACGAGGTGACGAAAGCCCATGGCGGCGAAGGCCTGCCGGACGGCACCATCGACATCACCTTCGACGGCTCGGCCGGCAACAGCTTCGGTGCGTTCCTGCCGCGGGGTATCACGCTTCGGGTACACGGCGATGCCAACGACTATGTCGGCAAAGGCCTGTCCGGTGGCCGGATCGTGTTGCGTCCGTCCGAACAGGCTCCGAAGGGTTTCCTCGCCGAGGACAACATCATCGGTGGCAACGTGATCCTGTTCGGCGCCACCAGTGGTGAGGCGTTCATCCGCGGCACGGTGGGTGAGCGCTTCGCCGTGCGGAACTCCGGTGCGCATGCGGTGGTCGAAGGTGTGGGCGATCACGGGTGCGAGTACATGACCGGAGGCAAGGTGGTGATCCTGGGTCCGACGGGCCGCAACTTCGCCGCCGGCATGTCCGGTGGGGTGGCCTACGTCTATGACCCCCACGGCAACCTGGCGAGCAACCTCAATACCGAGATGGTGGATCTCGAGACGTTCAACGATGATGACCTCAACTGGCTGCGCGCCATGCTGACCAACCACCGCGATGCCACTGATTCTGCTGTGGCCCAGCGTATCCTGGCCGACTGGCCGCGACAGGCGGGAGATTTTGTGAAGGTCATGCCGCGCGACTACAAGCGAGTCCTGGAGGCGATCGCTGAGGCCGAGCGCACCGGCTCGGATGTCGACGAGATGATCATGGCGGCGTCCCGTGGCTGATCCCAGCGGCTTCATGAAGGTCACCCGCCGGGAGACACCGAAGCGTCGGCCGGTCCCGTTGCGTCTGCGTGACTGGAACGAGGTCTATGAGGACTTCGATCACGAGTCCCTGCAGCAGCAGGCATCGCGGTGTATGGATTGTGGAATCCCGTTCTGTCACAACGGCTGCCCACTGGGCAACCTCATACCGGAGTGGAACGACCTGGTTTATCGGGACCGCTGGCAGGACGCGATCGACCGGCTGCATGCCACCAACAACTTCCCGGAGTTCACCGGGCGGCTGTGCCCGGCTCCGTGTGAGGCCTCGTGCGTGCTGGGGATCAACTCCGATCCGGTGACCATCAAGCAGGTCGAGGTCGAGATCATCGACAACGCCTTCGATGAGGGCTGGGTGGTGCCCAAACGGGCCCACGTTCTCACTGGGAAGTCTGTTGCCGTCGTCGGATCCGGTCCGGCCGGGCTGGCCGCGGCCCAGCAGCTGACCCGGGCCGGCCATGACGTCACGGTGTTCGAGCGTGCCGACCGCATCGGCGGGCTACTGCGTTACGGGATCCCCGAATTCAAGATGGAGAAGCGCCACATCGACCGCCGACTCGAGCAGATGGCGGCCGAGGGCACGACGTTTCGGGCCGGTGTGAATGTCGGCGTCGACATCACCGCGGAGGAACTCCGCGAGCGGTTCGACGCGGTAGTCCTGGCCGGCGGCGCCACCGACTGGCGCGACCTGCCCATCGCGGGCCGGGAGTTCCCGGGAATCTTCCAGGCGATGGAGTACCTGCCGTGGGCCAATAAGGCCACCCACGGCGACCCGGTGCTCGACGCCGACGGCCAGCCGCCCATCACCGCAAAAAACAAGCGGGTGGTGATCATCGGCGGTGGCGACACCGGCGCGGACTGCCTGGGCACCGCGCACCGCCAGGGTGCGGCCAGCGTGCACCAGTTCGAGATCATGCCTCGCCCGCCCGAAGAGCGGGCTGACTCCACACCGTGGCCCACCTATCCGCTGATGTACCGGGTGTCCTCGGCGCACGAGGAAGGCGGCGAGCGGGTGTTCGCGGTCAACACCGAACGGTTCCTGGGGAGCGCGGAAGCGGTCACCGGACTGCGGGCCCATGAGGTCGAGATGAAAGCCGGGCGCTTCGAGAAGGTCGAGGGCACCGACTTCGAACTCGAGGCCGACCTGGTGCTGCTGGCGATGGGTTTCGTCGGGCCGGAACGTCCGGGCCTGCTGAGCGAGCTCGGTGTGGAGTTGACCGACCGGGGCAATGTTGCCCGCAGTGCCGACTTCGAGACGTCGGTGCCCGGGGTGTTCGTCGCCGGCGATATGGGCCGAGGGCAGTCGCTGATCGTGTGGGCGATCGCCGAGGGCCGAGCCGCCGCGGCCGGGGTCGACCGTCACCTGATGGGTCATACGGCTTTGCCAGCTCCCATTCGGCCGACGGCAGCCCCGCAACGTTAGTCCCATTCGTAACATAAGCAACATCTGACCTGCATCGGCGCGCCTCCCGCCGTTGTGAATGTGATCCAGCTCTAATTGCTGGGGTGGGACGCCGACCTTCACGGCGAGCCCCGGTTGCCAACGATGTCGACCACAGGAGAGGCCCCGTGCACCTCACTCCGATAACGCGTTCCCGGGTCAGGCGGATGGCTTGGTCGCTGTTCCGTCACCCGGTCAAGAATCGGGAGTTCCCGGCCCGGCATGAGCGTCTCATCACCGC